>JALOUA010000006.1 GCA_025457625.1 Akkermansiaceae bacterium | reverse complement strand
GCCCCTCCTACATCGGCAACTGGATCAAAAAACTCCTGCAACGCTGCGGCATCGACAAACCCGGCTCCTGCCATTTGTGGCGCCATTCCTGTGCCACCGTCATGCACCGTGGCGGGGCCGACATCCGCTACGTCCAGGAAATGCTCGGCCACGAACGCATCGACACCACCCAAATCTACACCCACGTCCACATCGACGCCCTACGCGAAGTCCACGCCCGTTGCCACCCCCACGGCAAGCTCGGCCCCGACCGCGACATGCACGGCAAACTCACGCCGCCGGACAATCAGGACTCGCTCCCTGAAGTCGATTTCGCTTCCCACCCAAACCCTGAAGCGCTAAACGCCGCAGCCATGGTGACGGTCTGCGAGCAAGCGCCCCGCGTCTCCGCCCAGAAGGCGGTGATGACCCGTCCGACGCGCCCGCAAGACCCGCCCGAAGACGATCCCCCGGCCGGAAACGCGACCAAATCGCCCGCCCCGCCACCCAAGCCTCCATCGGGCGGATTTTTCCTTAACTCATTGCCATCCAATGATTCGGCCGGGGAAGCCTCTCCGCCGAAAAGCATGGGTGTGACTTACTACACATACAGATGGTATGACCCGCTAACCGGCCGCTGGCCATCCAGAGATCCGATTGAAGAACAAGGCGGAATCAACTTGTATGGGTTCGCGGGGAATGATGCAGTGTATAACCATGACAGACTTGGACTTGAGCGAGAAACAACATCCGGAACGGATTACCTCGGAGCAGAGGGACGGGGATTTTTTGACCAGGGTGATCCCAATTCAGGTTTTAACGATGATGATCTTGAAAGACTTCATAATGCAATTAGCGAAGCAGAGTCTATTACTGATAGCCAAGGAAATAAGTGTTATCTCATAAGTTTACGATTTGAGCCATTGAATGGGGATGGCGTAAGAGCAGTCATAGATCTACATGATAAAGCCATCTTGGTGGGTCACACAAACAAGCAGGGATTCCATACCGGTGGCGATGTGGTTCCATATTCCGATATAGCACCCACATGCACGCTACATGGTTGCTACCAAACTCAAAATAGAAACAATTTTTGTTGGAACAGGAACTCGTTAAATCATGAATAAAACACCACAACTCTTTTTCCTCGGAAAAGTAGCTCTTATATTTGTGCTTGTCTGCGCTCTCCAAGTAAACGCTTTTTCCGAACAATCTGGCGGAACAAAAATCAACTTGCCCAAATCGGCCTGCGGAACCGAAATTACGGCCGCTCTACGGCGAGTAATTTCAAAACCATTTGCAGATCCTTTAATATTTGAAGTGAATGAGAGTAATTTCTTTTATTATCCACCGTTGGCAGATAATCATGAAAAGAATCCCTGGCATAAATTGCTATTTTCCGGAGAAAGGAAAAACACGGAATTTGTAATATTTCACTTGGGAGTAGATAACACAAATTGGGTTGATGCCAAAGGAAAAAAAATTGATAACCTCGAAGCTTGGATCAAGCAGATGGAAAATGAAGCGATTCAACGAAAAATATGCGCAATAATTTTTCTCGGCCCAAGCGATCAACCATTCGCCAAAATCAAAGACTTTTTATTAATTTATAAGGCAACGAGTGGTCGATATTTGTTTATGGAGCGTCCATCCAAACCTCGATAGAGTGACAAGGGTCAGTCCTTGGATTTAAGTGCCAAAAAATGTTAGATCGTCTTTGGAGTCAGGAACTTGACCCGCCGATGCCCGGAACTTCACGGCCACCTCGATCGTCGACAGCGTCATTACCGACTAACAAGCATCGCTGGGTGCCAGTCCGCAGTCTCACATTTATTCCTGTTAGATCGCCTCTTATCCTCTGGTTATCCAGCTCTCCGCAACCTTTCCACGCCAAAGTGTGCGAAGGTCGTGGTCCGGTCTCGGGTGAGGGGCGGGCGCTCAACGGATGCGGCGGATGGCTTGGACTGTCGGCATCTTGTGCATGAACGGAGGGGCGATCGGGCAATTCGCGTTCCAAGACGCGCGCCGAACGGATGTGGGTTCACCTGACGCAATACCACCCGACAGACGATCCCAAACACAGGGCCGACGGCGGGATGGCCGTCAGCCGAAAAGCATGCCCTGTGACATCTCCTCCGGCCGCGATACCACGGGAGGGGCCAGCAGGGCGTCGATGCGGGTGAGCAGTTCAAGCGAGGGAGGCTCGCCGCCGTCGAGCAGCGCGCGCAGGCGCTTGACCCAGACGTCGGGGCTTTCCCCGTATTCACCGGCCAGCAGGACCGCGGTCTGGCTGAGCCGGCCGCTGGCGGCGAAATGGCGCTTCATGCGCCGCAGCCAGGCATCGAAATACGGGCGGTCCGGTTTGACGGTGATCACGCGCAGAGACTCGCGGCGATACAGCGGTGCGGTCAAGAAGACACTCGCTTGCCGCGCGCGCTTTTCCCTGTGGGGTATTTCACCGGTTTGGAGACAGTGGCGGGAGCGGTTCCTTTCAAGGCGGTGATCTGGTCGCGCAGGTGGGCCGCGCGCTCGAATTCGAGACGCGACGAAGCCTCGCGCATTTCCTCCTCCAGTCCGGCGATCACGCGGAGCTTGTCATAAGTCTCCATATCATCCGCCACCAGGGATTGGTTGAGCGCATCCGCCTGTTCGCGCGTGTGTTCGTGGGTTTGCAGACTTTGTTGCAATGCGCGAGTCACGCTTTGCGGCGTGATGCCGTGTGCTTCGTTGTATTGCTGCTGGCGCGTGCGGCGGTAGTTGCAGACATCGAGCAGCGACTGGATCGAATCCGTGACCACATCGCAGAACAGGACGCATTCCCCGGCGAGGTGGCGCGCGGCGCGGCCGGCGGTCTGGATGAGCGAGGTCTGGTTGCGCAGGAAGCCCTCCTTGTCGGCATCCAATATGCAAACCAGCGAGACTTCCGGCAGGTCGAGGCCTTCGCGCAGCAGGTTGATGCCCACCAGCACGTCCACGGTGGCGGCGCGGAGTTGGCGGAGGATTTCCACGCGCTCGACGGCGTCGATGTCGGCATGGATGTAGCGCACCTTGAGCCCGACGCTCTTGAGGTATTCGCTGAGGTCTTCGGCGGTCTTCTTGGTGAGGGTGGTGACCAGCACGCGCTCGTGGCGTTCGACGCGCTGGCGGCAGAGTTCGATCGTCTCGTCGATCTGGCCCTTGAGCGGGCGCAATGTGATGACCGGATCGAGCAGTCCGGTCGGGCGGATGATCTGCTCGACGACCAGCGGTGTGCCGCGCTTGGTGGGATCGAAGTCCTCCACCGGTTCGTCGTTGCCGCTCGGTTTGACGCGGAGTTTTTTCAGATCCGGCACACCGCCTTCCTTGCGCGACTTCACCGGGATGTGGGTTTTGTTCTCGGGGCGGGAGTTGAGGATTTCAAATGGCCCGGGTGTGGCGGAGACGTAGAGGCGCTGGCCGGTCATCTGCATGAATTCCTCGAAGCGCAGCGGACGGTTGTCCAGCGCGCTGGGCAGCCGGAAGCCGTGCTCGACGAGCACCGTCTTGCGGCTCTTGTCGCCCTCATACATGCCGCCGATCTGCGGGATGGTGGCGTGGCTTTCGTCGATCATCAGGAGGAAATCCCGCGGGAAGAAATCCAGCAGCGTGTGCGGCCGCGCGCCGGGTTCGCGGCCGGTGAGGTGGCGCGAGTAGTTCTCGATGCCCTGGCAGAAGCCCATCTCGGCCATCATTTCCAGATCGTATTCCGTGCGCATGCGCAGCCGCTGGGCTTCGAGCAGCTTGTGGTGTTTTTCGAAACCGGCGATGCCCGCCTCAAGCTCCTCGCGGATCGCCACAGCCGCGCGCTTCATCTTGTCGCCGGGCGTGACGAACTGTTTGGCCGGGAAAAACGTGTGGCTTTCGAGACGTTCGATGATCTGTCCGGTGAGCGTGTGGATGCTGCTGACGCGCTCGACCTCGTCATCGAAAAACTCCACGCGGATGGCGGTTTCGTCGAGATAGGCCGGATGGACCTCCACCACATCGCCGCGGACGCGGAATTTGCCGCGGCCGAACTGGATGTCGTTGCGCTCGAAGAGCATGCCGACCAGCGAGTTGAGGAAATCCCCGCGGCTGAGTTTCTGGCCCTTCCACACCGGGACCATCATGTTTTCATAATCCTCCGGCGATCCCAAGCCGTAGATGCAGGAGACGGATGCCACCACGATCACATCCCGGCGGGTGAGCAGGGAACCCATCGTGCTGAGCCGCAGGCGCTCGATCTCCTCGTTGATGGACGAGTCCTTCTCGATGTAGGTGTCGCTGCGCGGAATGTAGGCCTCCGGCTGATAGTAATCGAAGTAGGAGACGAAATACTCGACCGCGTTGTGGGGGAAGAAGTTCTTGAACTCCGAGTAGAGCTGCGCGGCGAGCGTCTTGTTGTGGCTCATGACAAGCGCCGGCCGGCCATGCCGCGCGATCAGATTGGCCATCGTGAAGGTCTTGCCCGAGCCGGTGACACCCAGCAGCGTCTGGTGGCGGTTGCCGGCCTCCAGCGACTTCGCGAGCTTGGCGATCGCCTGGGCCTGGTCGCCCTGCGGCCGGTAATCGCTGACCAGTTGGAAGTCCATCGTGCTGTCTAACGGATTTCCACCTCGTTGCCGACGCGGGTGAGTAGTGCGATTTCCTCCATGTCGGCGGGGCGCAGCAGGATGCCGGCCGCGGGTTTCTCGCCGCTGCCGTCCCAGCCGCGGATCTGCAGCGGCGGTTTGTCGATGACGATGACTTTCTCGGCGGCGCGGTATTCCCTGGATTCCGGGAGAACGCGGCGGCCGTCGAGTTCGGCGGCCTTGGAGGCGATGGTGGCGCGCCGCGGGGTGGCGGCCGCATGGCTGATGTGCAGCACCGGATATTCGCGAATGAAGCGTCCGCCGTCCCATAGCGAGACCGACTGCCTGCGCGGCTCGATGAGCAGGCGGAATTCGAGCGGCATCACGATGATTTCATGGCCGGGTTGGATGCGCGGGATCTCCATCATCGAGTTGAGGTGCATCATGCAGTCGATGGTCGTCTTGTAGCGCGCGGCGATGCCGAGCAGCGAGTCGCCGCGGGCGACGGTATGGACCTGTTTGCCCTGCATGTGGCTGCTGGAGAGGATTTCATCCAGATTGATCTCGCCGACAATGCGGCGGGCGGCGGGTGCCGAGGACGAGCTCGGGAAAACATTGACGATGGCGGTGAGTTTTTCGCGCGCTTCGGGGATGCGGCCGAGAGCCAGCATTTCATGGGCTTTTTGAAACGCCTTTTCGCCGGGATCAATGTCGGGCATCTCCGCGGATTCGAGCATTTTCACCAGGTCCTGGTCGGTGGGTCCGCCGGCGATGCGGACGGGATCGGGGATGATTTCCGCGAAGACGCCACCGAGGGGTTCGACGGCGACGTGGTAGGCGAGCATGCCGGTGAACGCCATGACGCTCGTGACGGCCAGCGCGGCGGTGATTTTGACGAGCGTCCAGAGTCTCATGGGCAGGCCTGGGAAACCGGAGGTGTCAGATCAGCCCGCGGCGCTTGAGGTCGAAGGCATTGATCTCGTGGGAACGGATGATCATCTCAAAGGAAAACTTGAGCACGCAGATTTCCCATGCGTCATCGACGCCCTCGATGATCGCCAGCGAGGGATTGCCGCTGCGCCGGATGTCGCCGAGCATGCGGTCACGCACATTGTCCATGCTTTCATGAACGACCTCCTCGTGCACCTCGCCGCGGCGGAATTGGAACCCGTATTGCAGGAACGCGAGATCTTTGCCCTCGGCGCGGAATTTTTCCATCATCCGGTCGAAACGTTCGCGGGCGCTGTCATTGAAGCCCTCAAGCTCGATCTCGCGGAAGTTGTCCGGGCGCAGGATGCGCGGCCGCTGCGCCTCCACCTCGCCGGTGCGGATCCGCACCTCGCCGACGCGGTCCATCAGTTCGCTGATGAGCTGGAACTCGAAGCGCGTCTCGCCGAAGGTTTGGATCCGGCGGTCCGGTTCGTGCAGGACGCGGGTGGTTTCGAGGGCATAATGGATGTCGTCCTGTGAGTGCATCAGTGTGCGGAGAGTTTCGCCCGCATGGCGCGTTTTGCAATGAAAAGGACGGCCTCGGCGGGCTGGAACCAAAAAAACGCGCGCTGGAACTCCCCCCCGGGTTTCGCAGCGCGCGTTTTTGATCCGAACCTACCGGCATGGCCTTCCTTCGAATGACTTCCCCCCGGAGATCGATTCGAATGATTCGGGCTAGCTCGGATTTGGCCGGCGTTCCGTCGCGCCGAAGCGTTTCAGGAACTGCGGCATGCTGCCTTAAATTCAGCAAAACAAAAGTATTTTTTTCTAAAAAATATCAAGCGCTGCGGATTATTTTGGAAAGTCTGTAAAAGCCATTGGTTTTCAATGATTTGGAACGATTAAACGATTTCCTCGCGGGTTGCATCCCAGCGGACCATGCGTTTCAGGCGAAAACTTTCGAACGACATCAGCAGGGTGGCGGCCTCGATGAAGGCCTCCTCTTCGTTGCATTGGGTTTTCCCACGGGTGCGCACGCAATTCAGGAAGTCGGTGAAATGATCGGGTTTGCGGTGTTCCCGGCCCGGAGTGAAAAAGAAGTCGGGTTGCGGCTGCGGGTAGCGAGCGGGGCGGTAGGCCGGTCCGTCGGCATAAGTCTCGAACAGCGAGGCGTTCTGGCCGATCTCGCTGAAGATCAGCCGGCCGTTGCGGCCGATGAACTCCGGTGTTTGCTGGCGTCTGGAATTCATGCAGCCTTCGAAAGTGACGCTGCAGTTCGGTTTTTCAAAGACATAGGATGAAAGCCAGGTATCGGGTGCCTCGCGGTCGTCCTTCCAAAAAGCGTTGTGGGCGTGGGTGGTGCAGGTGTCGGGGATGCCGTAGCGCAGGACCGACTGGACGAGGTCCATTTCGTGGGACAGCAGGTCGCCCGCCTGGCCGGTGCCGTAGGGGAAATAACAGCGCCAGTGCCAGAAGTGGCGTTCGTTGAAATCGATCTTCGGCGCGGGCCCCAGCCAGCGCTCCCAGTCGAGTTCCTTGATCACCTGCTGCGGATCGGGACGGATGAAATTGCCATAACTGCCATACCATCGCCACGGCGGATGTTCGGGCGTGCCATTGAAAAAGCGCCCGAGGTTGACCAGCGTGACCTCGCCGATCGCGCCATCGAGCAGCATTTTGCGCGCGACATCCGCGGCGGCGAGCTGGCGGCCCTGGTGGCCGAGTTGGAAAACCGTGCCCGCCTTTTTGATCGCGGCGCGCATGCGTTTGGCGGCGGCCACGGAAGTGGTCCAGCCTTTCTCGCAATAGACATCCTTGCCGGCGGCGATGGCATCGAGGACCATGGCTTCGTGCCAGTGATCGGGGGTGGCGATGACGACGGCCTCGACCTTGGGGTCGTTGAGCAGGTCATGGTAATCGTTGTAGGATTTGACGTCGGGATTGTTGGCGGCTTCCGCGGCCTTGCGGAGGTGCGGCTGATAGACATCGCAGACCGCGACGATTTTGCAGCCGGGGTTGGACGAGGCGGCGCCGAGCAGCAGTGTTCCGCGCACACCGACACCGATATGGCCGATGCGCACGGGTTCGGCGGTTGGTGTGGCGCCGCGCAGGATCGCCGGTGCGGCAAGGGTGCCGGCAACCACGGCCGCGGCGGTTCCTCCGCTGGTTCGGATGAAATCGCGGCGGTTGAGAGGGGTGATGGATTGCATGGCGGGATCGCAAGCTGGTTTCAGGTTTCACGCTTGATACGGTGGAAACCCACGTCCGTCTTTCCCTGCGGATTGGAAAACGCCTGGCAATCCGCCGGAACCAGCGGGCCGCTCCGGCAGGGGAGCCGGAGCGGCCGGGTTTCTCAGAAGCGGTAGCGTGCCCCGAGTTCGATCAGGAAATCGCCGTCGATGCCGGCTTCGTAGCCAATCGACTGGCCGGCGAAAGCGACTTGCAGGTCCTTGTTGTCCATGAGGATGTAGCGCACTCCGCTGAAGATTTCGAGAGAGTCGCTCACGTCATAGGACAGGCCCGCGAAGACATGGCTGTAGAACGCGACATCGGAATCGTCGTCGCTGCCCGCCCCGGTGTTGTTGGGAGGAGCCACCGCCTGGGACCAGCGCCAATCCACCGAGCTGTCCAGAACGGCGATGCCCAAGCCCAGCCCGGCGTACCAGTTGAGGCGATCCGTGAGGGCGTTCTGATACTTGTAGTTCAGCGTGATCGGAATGATGTCCAGATCCGCCGAGGCATTCCAACTGACGGCACCGGGCAAATTGGCGGTCTCGCTTCCGCTGACATCATCCCGGGTGTATCCCACTTCCAGATAGATGGCGTGGCTCGCCGGTGAGCCGGCGGTTTGGTATTCCATGCCGGCCTGCAGGCCGTACATGGCCTCTTCCAAATCGGTGAGATAACCCACGGAGCCGCCGATAAACCACTGCCAAAGCCCCGATTCGGGTGCGGGGGCCATGGCCGTGGCTGGAGTTCCCGCCTGTGCGGCGGTGGCAAGGGCCAGCCCTGCCAAACATGCGAACGTTTTCGTTTTCATCGTCGTTCGGGTTGGTGTTTTGGACACGCCACATCCGATCGAGGAAAGACTGCCCCGCATCCGGCGTGGTTCTGTCCGTTGGAAGCCTAGTCGGGCATTCCATGGTCCGCCACGGCTATTTCGCCGCGTCGTGTGCGGCGGCCGCTCAGGAAAGATGCGCCTGATAAGCGTCCGCGTCCATCAGGGTGGCGGCATCGGCGGCGTTTTTCACGCGCAGTTTGAAAATCCAGCCCTTGCCGTAGGGGTCGGTGTTCACGAGCGAGGGATCGGCTTCGACTTCCGGGTTCACCTCCACGACTTCGCCGCCGACGGGCGCGTAGATGTCGCTGGCGGCCTTGACGGACTCGACCACGGCGGTCGGATCACCGGCATCGACCGCGCGGCCGGTGGCGGGCAGCTCGACAAACACCACGTCGGTGAGTTCTTGCTGGGCGTGGTCGGAGATGCCGACGGTGGCGATGTCGCCCTCAAGGCGCAACCATTCGTGGGACGGACAATAACGGAGGTCGGATGGGATGTTCATGGGAGTGTGAAGTGATCAGTGATCAGTGATCAGTGAGAGTGCTTGTAAAACGGCTTTTTGACGACTTTGGCGGGAAACAGGCGGCTGCGGACGTCGATTTGGAGTTCGGTGCCGGGTTTGGAGTATTGGGCGGGGAGGTAGGCCATGCCGATGCCGGTCATGAGCGAGGGTGAGAGCGCGCCGCTGGCGAGTTCGCCGATGACCCGTCCGTCGGATGAAACGACAGGATAATGCGCGCGGGGCGGGGGACCCTTGTCGGTGTATTGGAGGGCGGTGAGTTTCCTCGCCGGGCCCTCGGCTTTCTGGCGGGCGAGGATTTCGCGGCCGATGAAATCGCCTTTTTCCAGGTCGCAGAAAAACCCGAGCCCGGCCTCGACGGGCGTGCGTTCGGGTGAGAGGTCGTTGCCATTGAGCGGGTAGCCCATTTCGAGGCGCAGCGTGTCGCGCGCGCCGAGTCCGCAGGGCGCGGCACCGGCTGTTAGAAACTTCTGCCACCAGGCGCCGCCATCGGCGGCGGGGCAGAAGAACTCGAAGCCGTCCTCGCCGGTGTAGCCGGTGCGGCAGACGATGCCGCCGCCGGCGGTGGTGGCGATGCCGTTCCTGGGCGGCAATGTGTCCGCCGGGAAAACCCTGCCGAAAACCTCCCTGGCGAGCGGTCCCTGCACGGCCATGCCGGCCCACAAGTCGCTCTCGTTGCGCAGGCTGGCATCCGCGTCCCGATGCGAGGTCATCCAGGCGAAGTCCTCGTCGATCATCGAGGCGTTCACCACGAGGAAGTATTCGGATTCGCCGGTGCGGTAGGCGATGAGGTCGTCGATCACGCCGCCGTTTTCGTTGAGCATGAGCGTGTATTGGCCCTGGCCGGGGGTGAGTTTCGCGAGGTTGTTGGTGAACATCCGGTTGAGCCATGTTTCAGCGCCGGGGCCGCTGGCGAAAAACTGGCCCATGTGCGAGATATCGAAAATTCCGGCCTTGGAGCGGACTGCCAGATGTTCGTCGATGATCGAGGTGTATTGCACCGGCATGTTCCACCCGGCGAAGGAAACCAGCCGGGCTCCCAGATTGAGGTGGGCGGCTTCGAGGGGCGAGTGTTTCAATTCGGACGACACGGGCACAGCCTGTGGAGGTCCCGCATGCTTGTCAATTCGATGGAATGAACCGGTTTGGCACCCGCCCCGGATGGGGCGGGCTTTGATGCGGTTTCACGGTGAACCCGGCTCCACGGCCGGCACGGGGGTTTCCTCCGCCGGCGGTTCGGGTTTTTTCAGCAGGTCTTCCCACTCATGGAGCGCGTAGCCTTCGCCGAGCCCGCCGATATTGTCTAACAACTCCGCGCAGCGCTTGCGCCATCGGGCGTAATCCGGCGGCCCCTTCTCGGGATCGCGGCTGCCGGGGAAAACGACATAACTCACCTTGAGGTCGGACACCGGCCGGCTGTAGGGAGACGCGCGTTGGTTGATCTGCCTGGCCATGCGCAGCGAGGCCTCGCCCACCTTGAAGGTCGGGCCGCCGTCGCCGACAATGCTGGGATAGGCTTTTCCATCATGGATCACCACCGCGTAGTCGCCCACCTTGGGCGCGAAGGGGTCGCGCGCGGTGAGCAGGTTGATCGGGATGACGATGAAGGGATCATACTCGGCGATGAGGAAACTGCGCGCCTTGAGATCGGCGATGCCGCGTTTCAGATAGTCGATGCGGTCGCGCAGCCATGCCTTGCGCTCGGCGCTGGTGGCCGGATCGGCGAGTTCCAACTGGCCGTTGGCGAGGCGTTTTTCCCAGCCGGCGACCATGGGATTGGGTGTTTTGCCGCGCTTTTTCCAGCCATAACTGGTGAACGGCTGATAGTGGGTGGAATTGACGATGTCATCGGGCATGGCCGGCAGGCGGTCTCCGTCCGAGCCGTCGGACACGACATCCATCTCGGCCTGCATGAAGAACACGGGCTTTCCGTCCGGCGTGCGGAGATTCAGGATGGTCTCGCAATCGTAGACATTGTGCTTGGTGAGCACCTCGTTGAGCGAGTGGGCGTCGCGGCGGATGCGGGCGACCTTGTTCTCATAAAGCTTGTGGAACCAGCCTGAGACCTCCGCTTTCCCGATCAACGCGGGCAGGCCCGGCAGGATCTTCGCGAGGTCCGGACTGGTGGTTTCGAGTTCCTGCATGGTTTTCGCCGCGGCGGGCACGCGCAGCGAGAGTTGATAGGAGGCGGTGAAGCTGTCCTCATCGGCGCGTTCTTTGGAGGCGATGCCGCCCTTGTCGAATTTCACCTCGGTCTTGAACGGGATGCCGGAGCGGAGTTTGCGCACATCCGTCACCGAACCGGCCGCCATTTCCGTCGGCGGTTCGGGTTTGAGCGCATCCGCGGCCTCCTTCGCCTGCTTGTCGGCGGCGGCCTTGCGCATCGCCGCGATCTCGCGTTCCAGTTCCTGCTCCATCTCGGAGCGAAGCCGCGCTTCGATCTGGCGGCGGATGTCCTCCTCGTCCGGTGACACCACCACCGGCGCGGGGGCGAAAACCTCCTTGAGACCGCGCTTGAACTTGCCGGCGTATCCCGATGCCAGCCACACGACCACCAGCACCGTCACATAAAAGACATCGCGCTTCCCGAACCACGAGAGTAGCGGGATGGGTCCTTTCCTTCGGTGTTGCGTCCCTGCCATGGGGACAGCCTAGCGGTTTTCCGAATCCCGGCAATGCCGGGATTCGGGAAGATCCGGAGGAAAAATCACCAATCGGCGGCGGTTGACGGTTCCGGCTCGTGGTCTTCGGTGGCGGAGAGCGAGCACTTCATGTAAAGCTCGCCCGGCATGGGGAAGACATCCGGCGCGGCGGAATGGTAGGTGCCGCCTCCCGCGCAGGGACGTGAGCCATTGGCCTGATCATGCAGCCCCTGCGAGATGTAGCCCTTCTCGAGCAGATGTCGCGAGATGTCGCGCGTGCCGTATTCCATCTGCGGCTGTCCGCCGAAGTAGTATCCGTAAATGTTCTGGTAGGAACGTGTGGCCATCTGGAAGTTCCGCAAATTCATCACACAGGCCGAGCGGTCGCCGGCACGTTTCCATGCCCGGCTGCCGATCGCAAGAACGGCGATCAGCGCAAGCATGACGACAATAATGACCGTGAGCTCCAACAGCGTCATGCCGCGGCGGCTCACAACCCGGGGGGGGAGGTTGCTTTTCATTTTTGGGGGGAGTTTGGTTGGGGGGAAGACACAAGCTAACGCAAATCCCGCAATCATCCATTACGCGAACGCGGGGAACGCGGCGGTCGTCAGACCAGCTCGGCAGCCACCGGATCGACAAGCGCGCGGCCCCTGCCGGCCAGCGTCATGCGCCCGTCCCGCACGACGGCGAGGCCTTCCGCCGCGAGCGTGGCGGCGCGTTGGCGCGCCTCCTTGTCGAGAAGCGTGAGCGGAATGCCCGCCGAGGTGCGCAGACCGAGCGCGATGCGTTCGATGCGCCGGGCTTCCGCATCGAGGGTCTCCGCCTCATCCATGGCGTGGCCGAGCGAGTTGATACGATTGATGTATGCGGCGGTGTCCGCGATGTTTTTCGAACGCACGCATCCGACGGTGGAAACCGCCGAGGGCCCGAGGCCGAGATAATCCTCGCCCCGCCAGTATCCCTCGTTGTGCGTCGAGCGCATGCCGGGTTTCGCATAATTGGACGTCTCGTAATGATCGAAGCCTTCGGTTGTTAGAAAATCACCGGCCAGTTCGAAGAACCGCGCGTCCACATCCTCGTCCATGCGCATCTCGCCGCGCCGCAGCGATTCGAAAAACCCGGTGTCCTCCTCGTAGGTGAGGTTGTAGGCGGAGATGTGGTCCGGCTGCAACGAGACCGCATGGCGCAGCGTGTTTTGCCAATCGTCCCGCGATTGCCCCGGGATGGAGAACATCAGGTCGATGTTCACCTGGGGAATTCCCGCCTCGCGCAGGATGGCCACCGATTCGGAGGCCTGCTCCGCCGTGTGCTCGCGGCCGAGCGTTTGCAGGACCTGCGGCGCGAACGACTGGATGCCCAGCGAAACGCGCGTCACCCCGAGGTCGCGGAACAGGCGGGCTTTGCGCACATCGAAGGTCGCGGGGTTGGCCTCCAGCGTGACTTCGTCGAGCCTCGCGAAGTCGATTGTTTCATGCAGCGCGGCGAACAGCCGCCCGAGGTGAAGTGGCGAGAGCATGCTGGGCGTGCCACCGCCGAGATAAATGGTGCGCACGGGATCCTTGATCCGGCCGCGCGCCTCGGCGGCCAGCGCGTCGATGAACGCGCCGACCGGCGTGTCACCCGGCGTGTGCTTGTAAAACGAGCAATACGGGCAGATCCGGTGGCAGAAGGGAATGTGGAGGTAGAGCAGCAAGGGCTTTGGCGTATCACGGGAAAGCGCCGGCGGAAAGCGGTCATGCTCATCCACCCACTCTCGCGACATACCTCGCGGCAGCCTCGCGGATGATTGCAGCGACATCCGCCTCCGGTTTGGCGAAGGGCGGGACAAACCACGGGTAGGAGCCGAGCAGGTCGGTGACGACGGCCACCTCGCCATCGCAGGTGTGCTCGCCACAGCCGATGCCGATGGTGGGAACGGAGAGTGACGCGGTGAGCAGCCGCGCGGTTTCCGGGATGATCGATTCGAAGACGATGGCGCAAACACCGGCGGCGATGAGCGCCAGCGCGCCCTCGCGGATGGCGTCGGCCTGCTCGGGGGTTTTGCCTTTTTTGCGGTAGCCGCCCTCTTCCTGCACGCGCTGCGGCAGCATGCCGAGGTGGCCGATGACGGGGATGCCGGCGCTTGTGATCGCGCGGACTTTTTCCGCCTGGCGGATGCCGCCTTCGAGTTTCACCGCCTCGGCCCCGGCGGCCACCAGCCTGCGCGCGGTTTCAAGCGCCTGTTGCGGCGTGTCATAGGTGTGGATCGGCAGGTCGCCGATGACGAGCGCGGAGGGTTTCGCCCGCGCGACGGCGGCGACGTGGTGCAGCATGTGGTCCAGCGTGACGTGCGTGGTGTCGGGAAATCCGAGCACCACCATGCCCAGCGAGTCGCCGACGAGCAGGACGTCGACCCCGGCCTCGTCGAGCAGGCGGGCGGTCGGGTAATCGTAGGCGGTGAGCGCGGCGATGGGCCGGCCGCCTTTGCGGGCGCGGAGGGCGGCGGCTTTCTGCTGGGCGGTCACGGCGGATGGATGTCCTGAAAACCAAAAAACCCCCGCTTGGGGCGGAGGCCTGCTTGCAACGATGGCGACCCGTAAGGGAGTCGAACCCTTCTTGCCAGAATGAAAATCTGGAGTCCTAACCGATAGACGAACGGGTCGTTGGTCGCGGCGCGGGCGGAAAAGAACGACAGCGCGCCGGGCAATGCAAGGATTTTTTCGCCTGATTTCGGTCCCATGTTTCGTTGATCCTGCCCACGCGTCTCACGCGTTTGGAGCTTGGAAGCCGGAGACCTCCGGGGTTTTCTGGGCCGGTGGACACGATCCGGATCCGCGGCGCGCGGCAGCACAACCTGAGGAACATCGACGTCGATCTTCCGCGGGGGAAACTCGTGGTGATCACCGGGCCGAGTGGTTCGGGGAAATCCTCGCTGGCGTTTCACACGCTCTACGCCGAGGGCCAGCGGCGATATGTGGAATCGCTCTCGGTCTATGCGCGGCAGTTTCTCGACCAACTGGAGAAACCCGACGTCGATTCCATCGAGGGCCTGAGCCCGGCGATCGCCATCGAGCAGCGCGGCGGCGGGCTCAACCCGCGCTCGACGGTGGCCACGGCGACCGAGATTCACGACTACCTGCGCGTGCTGTGGGCGGCGGCGGGCGTGCCGCACGATCCGCAGACCGGCGAGCGGCTCCAGCGGATGGGCGCGGCGGACATCGTCAACGCGCTCGCGGCGATGGCGGAGGGCACCAAGGTGATGCTGCTCGCGCCGGTGCCGCCCGAGGAACTGCGCGAACCCGCGCGGCTGTTGGGCGACTTGCAGCGGCAGGGATACATCCGGGTGCGGCTGGATGGCGAGGTTTACGAAATCGAAGAAGCCGCGAAATCATGGCCGGATTCACCGCCGTCGTTGGAAATCGTCGTCGATCGCTTCGTGATCCGCGCGGGGGTGGAATCGCGGATGGCGGATTCGGTGGAAACCGCGCTGCGGCTCTGCGGCGTGGAGGCGCGCGCGGCGGTGCAGGAGCCGGATGCCGGCGGATGGCGCGACCTCACGTTCCAGACATCCTGGCGCAATCCCACCACCGGTTTCATCGTCGGCGAGCTCTCGCCGAAACATTTTTCGTTCAACTCGCATCTCGGCGCCTGCGCGGCCTGCGAGGGACTGGGCACGGAAATGTTCTGCGATCCGCAACTGCTCGTCGATGACGCGTCCGCGCCCTTGCTGAAAGGCGGCTTGCGCGGCTGGTGGCCGGAAAAATCCTCGCGCGCCGGGCAGTTTCTGGCCGAAACCCGCGCCTTGTTGCGCATGTTCGGCCTGCCCGATGAGGCGGCGCTGGATGACCTCCCCGCCGAAGCGCGCGACTTGTTGTTTCTCGGCGGTGTGTTGGAAACCGGTTGGAAGGTCGGGCGTGAGAGGAAAGCCCAGACCAAAACCCTTGAAGGCCTCTCGCCCGAAGCCCTGCGGAGATATCACGAGGCGAAAACCGAACTCACACGCCGCCGGCTCTCGCGGGTGATGGCGCACCGGCCGTGCCATGTTTGCGGCGGCAGGCGGCTCAAGCCCGAGTGGCTGGCGGTGAAGATCGGTGGATCCGACAACCGCTGGCTGGGCATTCAGGATTTTTGCGCGCTCGGTGTTTCCACCGCGCTCGGCTGGCTGGATGGCATGCAGATGGACGATGCCAGAATGGAGGTCTGCAAGCGCCTTGCAAACGACGTGCGCAAGCGGCTTTCGTTCCTCGAGGAAGTGGGGCTCGACTACCTCACGCTCGACCGCGGCAGCGGCACGCTTTCCGGTGGCGAGGCGCAACGCATCCGGCTCGCCACCCAGATCGGGGCCGGCCTCTCCGGCGTGATCTATGTGCTCGACGAACCCAGCATCGGCCTGCACGCCGCGGACACCGCGCGCCTGATCCGCGCGCTCACCCGCCTGCGGGATTTGGGCAACACGGTGGTCGTGGTGGAACACGACGAGGACATCATCCGCGCCGCGGACCAGGTGATCGACATGGGACCGGGCGCGGGTTCGGCGGGTGGTTTGGTGCTCGCGGCGGGTTCTCCGGATGAGATTGATTCGCCGACGGGGGAGTGGTTGAGGGCAAAGATGAAAAGCGACGGTCGCAGACCGCCGCTACAGTTCGGTGGCGGCAAGCTCACCATTCGCGGCGCGCGCGAGCACAACCTGAAGAATCTCGATGTGGAAATTCCGTTAGGTCAACTCGTTTGCCTCGCGGGGCCGAGCGGCAGCGGCAAATCCACACTCGCCGATGACATCCTGCGGCGGGCGCTGGCACGGCATTTCCATCACTCCGGCGAGGCTCCGGGAAGGCATGACTCGATCGAAGGACTCCAGTTCATCGAAAAATGCGTGGTCGCCGACCAATCGCCCATCGGCCGCAGCCCGCGCTCGAATCCGGCCACATTCACCGGCGCGTTCGATCTGATCCGCGAGCTGTTCTCCAGGCTGCCGCTCTCCAAACAACGCGGCTACGGCGCGGGGCGCTTCAGTTTCAACGCGGCGGGCGGCCGCTGCGAACGCTGTCAGGGCAATGGCCGGCTCAAGATCGAGATGCACTTCCTGCCGGACGCATGGGTCCCTTGCCCCGCCTGCGGCGGGCGGCGTTTCAACCGCGAAACGCTCGAAGCGACCTACAAGGGGAAATCCATCTCCGATGTGCTCAACCTGCAAGTCAGCGAGGCACTCGCGCTTTTCCGCCCGATCCCGAAGCTGCGCCACATCCTCGCCACGCTTGAGGACCTCGGCCTCGGATATCTGAAACTCGGCCAGCCCGCCAACACGCTCTCCGGCGGCGAAGCCCAGCGCCTCAAGCTCGCCGTGGAACTCGCCCGCCCGCAGGCCCCGCACACGCTCTATCTCTTCGACGAACCCACCACCGGCCTGCACTTCGGCGATGTCCGGAGGTTGTTAGACGCCTTCCTCCGCCTGCGCGACGCCGGCCACAGCGTGCTCGTGGTGGAGCATCACCTCGATGTGATCGCCGCCGCCGACTGGGTGATCGAACTCGGCCCCGGCGGCGGCGAACACGGCGGAAACCTGGTGGCCGCAGGGACACCGGAAGCGGTCCGCAAGGTCGCGAATTCACCCACAGGCAAGGCTTTGAACCGGAGATGATTCCCTTCAATGCCTTTGGTGGCGGTATCTCATGCCCACCTCCGGGCCGATGCCCTGGCAGATCCATTCCGCGAGCCGCCGGGCCATGCCGGGGGCGAGCAGCGAGCCTTTCGAGCCGAGTCCGTTGAACATCCAGCCGCCCATGTCGAGCGGGCCGATCATGGGTTCGCTGCGCCGCAGGATCGGCCGCACTCCGGCCTCGTGGGCGAGGATTCCGATATCCGCGTTGCCGCCAAGCCTGCGGGCGATGGCCATGACTTTTTCCCTGCCTTCCCCGGTCGGTTTTTCGTCCAGCCGGTCCCACTCGTATGTCGAGCCCGCCTTGAAGCGATGATTGCCGAGCGGCACCAGCCAACCGCCCGCGCCGATGCGGATGTGGCTTTCGGACCAGCCGCTTGCGTGGAGCGTGAGGATCTCGCCCTTGGCGCAGCGGTGGCTGCCGCAGCGGCCGCCGATCAGGCCCGCGGCGCCATCGCACCAGATGAGCCGGGTGTCCCCGCTGCGCGTGATTTCCTCCATCTGATAGATTCCGCGCCCGCGGAAAAAATCCCGCGAGGCGTCGAGAAACGCGCGGGTGTCGATGCGGCCGCCGCCGGCGACTTCCAGCGCGCCGAGCCAGCCGTCGATGGCGTGTGGCGCGCCGTGGTTGGCCAGCCAGCAGGCGACATCCGGCCGTTCGCGCTTGGCGAGCATCTTGTTCCATTCCCTGTCATCGGCCGCCAGCCGCAGGATGGGCAGCGGATGCCAGTATTCCCCTTCTAACAGATTTGCAATCGTTTGATAGAAAACCAGCGCCTCCGCCAGGAATTCCGCGACGCGCGGCGTGGGTTCGAAATTTTTCCCGGTGACGGGGTTGATGAGTCCGGCGGCCACGCGCGAGCTGCCGCCGCGTTCGCGGTCGATGATGCGGAACTCCACGCCGCGGTGCCAAAGCTCCCATGCGAGGCAGGTTCCCGCGAGGCCCTGGCCGACGATGGTCCACGGCGCGCTCACGGTTGCCTGAGCGCCTCGTTGGGGTCGGTCCACGCCGGGTTGTGGTCCTTGGCGTAGTTGAAGAGATGCTTGTGCGTGTAGGGCTTGAAGTCCGGTTGTTTGTCCTTGGGAATCTTCGCGAGCACGGCGTCATTCACCGTGCGGGCGACCTTCTGCATGAGGTGGAGCGTGAGTTGGCGGCCCTTGCGCGCGCGCTGGACCTGCTTGTGGTTCAACTGCTCCACCGAGGTCTCGACCAATTGGTGGTTGCTGATGTCCCAGCGGGTCAGCAAGCCGTCGAGCGGCTGGGTTCCGTGGTCGCGTGTGGTGTCGGTCATGGGGTTTGAGCGTGATTCGGCGGCAGCGGGGATGGTGTGGGGCTGGAAATCTCAGACGCCCATGCGCACGGGCTGGCCGGTGGATTCGATCACCGAGCGCCAGAGGTCGCCGGCGGGATTCACCTTGCGGCGGCCGCGCGTGACCAGGCTCATCGGCAGGTGGACATAACTCTGGTGCCAGCGGGCGACCACCATGCCGGTTTTTCCCGCCATGCCGGCATGCACCGCATGGCGGCCGAGGTTGAGGCAGAAAATCCGGTCCTCCGGCGAGGCGGGAACGCTGCGGATGATGTAACTCGGATCGATGTATTTGAGGTTGGCCTCGATTCCGCGCGACTTGAAATGGCCGGCGATCTGTTCCTTGAGAAAGATGCCGATGTCGGCGTGGAGCTTGTTGCCGGAGGCGTCGGTGGCGTGATCCGCGTCCGGGATCAAATCCTGGCCCGCGCCCTCCGCGGCGATGACCACCGCATGGCCGCGGGCGGCAAGGCGTTGTTCGAGGATTGAAAACAGGCCGTTTTCGCCCTCCAGGCGGAAGGGGACCTCGGGAATGAGCACGGCATTGGCCTCGCCGGTGGCCAGTGCGGCGGAGCAGGCGATGAAACCCGAGTCGCGGCCCATCAGTTTCACCAGTCCGATGCCGTTGCGCGC
The DNA here is from genome assembly GCA_025457625.1 of Akkermansiaceae bacterium. Lineage (GTDB taxonomy): Bacteria > Verrucomicrobiota > Verrucomicrobiia > Verrucomicrobiales > Akkermansiaceae > Luteolibacter. The sequence continues at coordinate 27,619 of JALOUA010000006.1, read as the reverse complement.
GCCACGTGCCTCGGTGTGCGCGGATTTGACGGCGTGGAAGGCCGCGGCAAACGCGGTCTGGTAGCCGAAGCTCCGGTCCATGAACATGATGTCGTTGTCGATGGTCTTGGGCACGCCGACCACCGCGATGCGGCTGCCGCGCTGCTGGAGTTCCTGGTGGATGGCCTGCGCGCCGCGCTGCGATCCGTCACCGCCGATGACATAAAGAATGTTGACGCCGAGCGCTTCGAGACGGTTGGCCATCACCTTCACCTCGCGTTTGCCGCGCGAGGTGCCGAGGATGGATCCGCCGAAGCTGGTGATGTTCATGACCGCGTCCGGCGTGAGTTCGACCGGCTTGTGGGCGAACGAGGGATCGAGTCCCTCATAGCCGTATTGAATGCCGAGGATCTGTCGCACGCCGTAGGTGTAATACGCCTGCATGACGATGGAGCGGATCACGTCGTTGATGCCCGGGCAGAGGCCGCCGCAGGTGACGATGGCGATGCAGGTTTCCGCCGGGTTGAAAAAAATCTCGCGCCGCGGGCCGGCGAGCTCGATCGATGGCGGGTCGATGTCGATGCGCATGGCCTCGCGGATCGAGTCCATGTGGTCGTTGAGCACGATGCGGTCGCCGTCGGTGTGCCAGCAACTGCCGTTTTCCGCGAAGTCGCGGCTGCTGGCGGGCGAGGGGATTTCGCGCGGGCCGAGGTTGGTGATGTTGAGGTCGTCCGGAGTGACGGCGGAGTTCATGGCGGGGCGGTTGGCTGCGGCTCAGGGATAAGGCACGGCGACCGTTTGCCATCCGGCGGCGGCAAAGCCCGCGGCGGTGGCGGGCGAGAGCTTGCCGGTGTGGATGAGCGACTTGGGCGCGGTGCCGAGGTCGTCGCGCCTGGCGAAGGCGGCGACTTGTTCGGTCCATGTGACGTGATCGACCGGAGCGGGCACTTCCAGCATGCCGGTGGCGGTGGTGGCGCCGGGCAGGCGGCCGAAGACATGGAGTTGCTTGTAATCGGCCGCTCCGGTGCGCTGGCGATGTGCGAGCGTCTCGAGCGCGGCGATCAGGAAATCCGCCTGATCCGGGTTTTCGCAGGAATTGGCGAGCAGGATGACGCGCCCGCGGCCGGCGGCGGCGGGCAGGGCTTCGAGCGACTTGACGATGCGGTGGCGGCGCGTGGTGCTGAGGTTCGGCTGGATCTGGAAAGTCTTGATGTCCTCCTCCTTCAGGCCCATGGCCGTGAGAGACCGGTTGTCGCGCAAGGCGAGCTCGGCCTGGGTGAGGGCGTAGGTTTCCTCCGGCACACCCACCATGTTGGTGGCGGCCACCGCGACACCGGCGGAGGCGATGGCGGCGCCGATGCGCAGCGGCAGGCCGCCGGCGAAGAAGGCCCAGGTGACTTTGTCCATCTCCTCCTGCAGGCGCGTGTTGTCCGAATAGGGGTCCACGCCAAGCTGGCGGGCGGTGTCGAGTTTCGCCTTGTCGAAGCCTGCGGCATTCCTCGCCCCCCTGCCGATTGCCGCGGCGGACGGGCCTTGGCCGGCCTCTTGATCCGCCTTGATCCTGTCCACGCCGCGCTCGACGGACGCGCCCACTTTGCTGAAGAAGTGGCCGACGGTTTTCGGCGCGCGCTTGATCGAGGTCACCGGGTCCGTGACGATGTTTTTCACCGCGTCGATCGGCTGGTTGACCGAGCGTTTCAAGCCTTCGGCAAACAGGTCGCTCTTGGACGTTTCCACGAGTTTGCGGATGGCATCGGCTTCCACAATCCGGCGATTCACCTGGGGCACGCCGACGGCTTCGAAGGTGCCGAAGTCGGTGTCGATTTCGAAATGCGCGAGGAAACCATCCGTCATTACCCTGTCGCGCACGCGGTGCGAGGGTCCGCGCAACTGCTCCGCGGGCAGCAGGTCGGCGGCGTTGAGCGTGACGGCCGTTTCAAAGGCTGCGGGCGCCTCGGCGGACGCGGCCTGGCTAAGGGCGATGGCGGCAATCGCCGTCAGATGGATGGTTTTCATGGGGATGGACGGTTGAACGGATGTTTCTCAAAACCCCGCGCCCCTGACGAAGGATTTGTTCACGACGAGGCGGATCGGCAGGTTGGCCTTTTTCGATTCGCTCACTCTGCCGCTGCGGGTTTCCAGCACGCCATCGAGTTCGAGTGATTCGTCGAGCATGGTTTTGAGGTCCACCGTGACCTGGCCCTTGAGTTCGATTCTCGCGTTCTGTTCGGTGCCATCCGCCTGGAAGTTGCCGCCGCTGCCGCGCACCGAGACATCGATCACGGCGGTGGTCTTTTTCGCGGTGTGGCGGATCTGGCGTAGTTTCATGGTTCCTATCAACTGGGCCCGCTCCAGATCCCGCTGGAGGATCATGCGGATCCATGAGGGATCGAATTCCCATGAGTCGCCGACCTTGACCATGCGTTCGGGATACCAGCGGCGTTTGAGATAGACGGTGAGTTCGTCGATCTCCTTCTGGATGCGCTGGCGGGGGATCGAGCCGTCGAGTTCGAACGACCACTCGCCCTTGGGTGACTTGGTCATCGCAAACATCCTGCCGTTGAGCGGGCTGCGGTCTTCGGTTTTCTCCTCGCGCCCGCCGACGGTGGTGGTGGTGAAGGTGTCCATTTTTGTGATCTCGACCATGCCGCGCACGCTGCCGTCCGCCGCAGGGTCGCGGAAGGTCCAGCACAACTCGCGCTCGCGGAAAAAGCGCATGGTTTCCTTGCTGGTTTTGCCGTCCCTGGTGATTTCGAGCACGCCATCACGGGATTCCGAGCGCGAGGTGAGGCGGACGCGTTCGCCGGGCTGCGCGCGCACCGGGCCGAAGGCGATGCCTTCCGCGGCAATGGCGAGGTGGCTGGCGAGGCCGAACAGGAGGAGGGAAAGCATCTGATGTTTCATGCTGCGGCGAGTCTTGGCGGGCGGCGCATGCGGTCAATGCAAATTCCACCATCGCGCTTGCAGGAAACCGCAAGCTCGGGAGAATGATCCCGCAACCCCGAGTCACACCACCATGCGCAACCTCACACTCGTCACCGCCATCCTCTGCATCCTCGTCGGCCTCTACGGCTACACCCAGGGCACCCCGAACGCACAGACGGGCGTGGTTTCCAAAACCGCGCTCATTCCGGCATGGATTGGCGTGGCCTTCCTGATCGCGTGGCTGGCATCCACGCTCAAACCCGCGCTGCACAAGCATGCGATGCACATCGCCGTGCTCGCCGCGCTCATCGGCATGCTCGGCGCCTGCATGCCGGTCAAGGTGCGCGGTTTTGATTTCACGCAGGCCTCCGTCCAGGGATCGGTCGTGCTGTTTCTGACATGCGGGGTGTTTTTCGTGGCGGCGATCCGCTCGTTCATCGCCGCGCGCCGCAACCGCGGATGAGTGGCTCATCGCAGACACGCGACCGATTCGCTGATCGCGGCTTTCACGTCCGTCCAAGCGACTTCCACCTGTGAAATGGGATCCGGCTCGTCATCCGCGTCTTCGAACCACACGAGGCTGCGGATGACCATGAAACGGTTCTCTACCGAATACTTTTGGCAATAGACATCCAGCAGGTCGGGCAAAGAGTGATGTTTCAACAAGGCATGAAGGTCGTAGAAATCCTTTTTGCAGCCGCGGTTGGTGATCGCGTTGAGTTTCATGGCCGCCACATCGGCCACCGACCACATCCTGAGGCTCCCGATGATATCCGGCGGGTTGATCAATGGATAGGCATGACGCAGGCAATCGATTTTCACTCCGCCGACAAGCAATCGCAATGTTCCACTGGATTTATCGATCACTTCGGCCGCGGATGCGCCGAGTTTCGCGATGAGATCATTGGCCCCGAATTCATCCGTGGTGAAAAAATCGAGATCCGCCGAGATTCGGTGACCGAATCTCAAAGCGAGTGAGGTTCCGCCTGCCAGTGAAAACCCCTGCGCTGCCAGACACGGCGCCACCCGGTCCAGAACCTCGAGAACGGCTACCGGAACTGCGCTGAGGTGGAGCATCGGAAGTCAGTGGCGGGAAGTCGGAACCAGGCGCGGCAAAACGCGAAGGCCCGCGGGTTGAGCGCGCGCAAGCCGACGACGGTGCGCGCCAGACGAGGTTTGCCGTAATAGTCCACGAGAGACTGCCAATCACTCCAAGAGCCGTATTCCAGAACACGCCTGACCAACCAGGCCGCGTGACGATCCGGGTCCACGGCGTCGGCCGGAGTATCCCAGAAAAGATAAGTGGACAGGCCGTTCACGCGTGTATGAAAACATTCTCCAATGGGCGAATCAAGAGACTTGTGGAGTCCGGTCTTCACCACACGCCGAGATCCGCGAGCTGGCGTGAGGCGGCCTCCGCCCAGCCGCGGTTGGCGGCGGGGGATGCGGGCGAGGGATGCAGGATGCGGCCGATCACCGCGGCGCTGCCGGTGGTTTGCGCCGCGCGCCGCAGGCGGTCTTCGGCATAGCCGCCGATGCCGATGAGGAATGACGGCCGCATGATGGAAATGACCTCGCCGAGATGCTGCAGGCAGGCTTTTTCCACCGGCTCCATTTCAGTGGCGGGAAGTTTGTCGGGCGTGAGGTTGGCACCGGTTGCGCTCATCCACACCAGCGGGCAGTAGTTGAGCACGAAGTGTTGTTTGAAGAACGATTCCGCATGGTCGAAACGCTCCGCGAACAATCCCCACAGGCGTCGGCCGCTGACTTCGGACCGCTTGCACTGGAAACCCTCGACCGGCCGCTTCGGGTGTTCGTTGCGCGGCTTGCCCACCGGTTCCTCGATGCCGAGCCAGTCGCGCACGGCGGCGACCTCGCCGAAGGGCACGCCCGTCTGCGCCATGCCGAACGGGCCGGGGTTCATGCCGAGAAACAACACGCGTTTCGGGCCCGCGGCATATTTCTCCAAATAGCGCTGATGCGGACGCCATGCGTAATCCAGCGGCTGATAGACGCGGTCCACCGGCGCGCTGAAGCGCAGTCCGCCGAGGGCGGCGCCGAGGCGTTTGGAAGATGCGATCAATTCCCTCATGACAACTCATGCCCGGACTCTCCATGCCAGCGTCAGCACCAGCAGCGCCACCGGCAGGTATAGCAAGGTGAACAAGAACAGGCGCCGCGCCGAGGTCCGCTCGCCGTCGCGGGCGAACCTCACCGCCAGCGCCATCATCACCAGCGCGAGCAGCGGACCCAGCAGCGTCCACAACAGGTTGGCGAAGCCGAGCAAAGCCGGCAGCAGCGACCACGCCGCGAGCATCAGGGCGAAAACCGCGGAGAGGATGCCGCTTTTCCTGCCTGTCAGATCGCCGTTCGACCACATCTTGTAGCCGACCGACTCATACTCGTCGCGGCACAGCCAGTTGATGGCGATGAAGTGCGGCAGTTGCCAGAAGAACAGCAGGCCGAAGAGAAACCACGCCTCCCAGCCGGGGGCGCCGCCTGCCCCGACCCAGCCGATGACCGGCGGGATCGCGCCCGGCACCGCGCCCACCAGCGTGTTGGTGGAACTCACGCGCTTGAGCGGCGTGTAAACAAAGACATAGATCGCGATGGTCGCCGCGGTGAGGTAGGCGGCGAAATGGCCGACCTGCACCGCGAGGTGGATGATGCCGATGGCGGAAAGCACCCAGCCGATGCCGAAGGCCACCAGCGGGTCCATGCGCCGCGAGGGCAGGGGGCGGTCGGCGGTGCGTTTCATGCGCGCGTCGAGATCCACCTCCATGAGTTGGTTGAAGGCCGCGGAGCCGAAGGCGGCGGCCGCCGCGCCGAGAATCGTGTGCAGCAGCTTCATCCACTCGAAGGGGCCGCCGCGCGAGGCCAGCAGGAATCCGAAGAAGGTGGTGATGAGGACGAAGAAATTGAGCCGCACCTTCATCAGCACCGCGAGATCCTGGCGCAGGCCGGGTTTGGCGGGCGCATCGCTTGCTTCGATGGTCTGGTTCGGTTCCGGTGATTCCATGGCGGCGGCGGACTTACAGACCCCTGAACCCCTTGTATTCCTTGTAGGTGCCGATGGGCATCGCCGCCGGCCGCCACTCGCGGTTGAGCTTGCGGTGGCGGTTGATGAACTGCGTGGGATCCGCCCAGTTGACCATGTCGTCCGGGGCCACGTCGCGATGCAGGCCGATGCGGATGTTGTGGCGCATTTCGAAATGCAGGTGGGCCGGATACATGCCGGAGTTGGTGCCGATGGTGCCGATCTGCTGGCCGCGCTTGATGATCTGGCCGGTGCGCACCAGCATGCGGTCGAGGTGGCCGTTGAGCGTGTCGATGAACTTCACCTGGCCGCTGGCCGGGTCGCGGTAGGCATGGCGGGTCATCACGACGTTGCCCCATCCGCCACGGACGTTGTAGGCGAAAGTGACCACGCCTTCAGCGATCGCATAGACCGGATCGCCGAGGTCGGAATTGCCGCCGGCGCGGCCGTTCCAGTCCTCGCCGAAGTGTTTGGGCGAGCGCAAACGCAGTCCGCGCGACTTGTAGTAACCGTCGGCGTTCGGCTTGCCGACCGGGAAGTCGAAACCATCCGCGAAGTTGACCTTCAGCGTCTGGCCGGACGCTGGCAGCGCGAACAGGCAAACGATCAGGGCCAGACAGCCGGTGATCCATTGCTTCGGGTTTGGGCGCCAGCGCGTCATCGGCGGGCACTCCACTTGCCGGACGGGCCACCCGCAAGCGCAAAAAACCTCCGGCGTGTTCCCCTGCGGATGCGGGAAACCGTTTCACTGTCTCGCGCTCGAGCCGCGGTTCGCGCCACGCGCCGCGGATGAGTATGCCACGGCCGTCTCCTCAGCGCCTTCCGGGCGGGGATGCGGGGCGCTTTTTCCCCGAGCTGCGGCGGCTCCCCGTTTCCCGGTGGTGTGGGTTTGAAGTCACCGGGTTTGCCGGCTTCCACGCCACAGCCCGCGGGAGTGCGGTTCTGTGACCCGTGCTCCGGGCTCATCCCATCAGCGGCGGGCGCTTGGACGGAGTGATATGGGGAGGCTTGAGGTAGAGGGGTTGGGGGATGGCGGTGGTCCGGATGCGGCGCGTCTCAGCCGTTGAGGACAACCATGCTCTCCAAAGCCGCGGGGCATCCGGGAATTCCTGTTTGACGAGGCCCGCAAGCTCCGGGCCGAGAGGGAAACGCGAGGGATCCTCGAAGGAAAAAACCGCGGTTCCATCGGAGAGCGCCCGTGCGATGCGGGACACCAGCTCCGCGGCGTCACAGAGCGCGGGTGGCTCGGGCAATTCGAAGCCGGTGATCGTGGCATGCCAGAAGCTGCCGCGGCGCGCGTCGCCGATGGCCAGGCAACGTGCGCCGTTTGCCACGGATGGCACGGCAAGGATCGATGGCACCGCCACCGCGGGGCAGCCCATGGCGATGGCCACGCCCTGCGCGGCGGCGATGCCCACGCGCGTGCCGCTGTAACTTCCAGGGCCGCTGCCGACGAGCACGAGCGGGATTTCCGGACGCGGCATGCCGTCTAACAATTCCCGCAGCGGCCCGAAGAGCAGCGCGTTGTGATGGCGGTCGCTGTGGAATTCCCGTGTCTCGTTGCGGCCGTCCGCGTCCACCCGCGTGATCGAGGCGCGGGGGGTGGAGGTTTCGATGACCAGCGAACAGGCGGCCATGGCATCACGGGCGGAGCAACGCATGCCAGCGGGAAATTTCCGCGCGGACGTTCTCAATGGAGGGCGAGCCGGGATTGCTGCGGGCCTTGAGCGCGCGTTCGAGCGAAAAGACCTGCCTGGCATCCGGCCCGTAGGCGGGGTCGATGGCGGCGAGGTCGAGTTGGTCGAGCGGCGTGCCGGTTGCGATGGCGGCGGCCACCGCCTTGCCGACGAGTTCATGCGCATGGCGGAACGGGATGCCCTTGTTGACGAGGTAATCGGCGAGGTCGGTGGCCAGCAGCAGCGGATCGGCGGCGGCGGCGCGGCATTTCTCCCCGTTGAGTTCCATGGCGGCGATCATCTCGGTGTTGACGGCCAGGATGAGGCGCAGCGTGTCCACCGAGTCGAAGAGCGGCGGTTTGTCCTCCTGGAGGTCGCGGTTGTAGGTGAGCGGCAGTCCCTTGAGCGTCGCTAACAGGTTCATCAGGTTGCCGACGAGGCGGCCGGTCTTGCCGCGCGTGAGCTCGCAGACGTCCGGGTTCTTCTTCTGCGGCATGAGCGAGGAGCCGGTGGTGTGCGCGTCTGACAGGGAGGCGAAGGCGAACTCCGCGGTGCACCAGAGGATGAGGTCCTCGCTGAGGCGGGACAGGTGCGCGCCGCAAAGCGAGATGGCGAACAACAGCTCCGCGATGTAGTCGCGGTCGGCGATGGCATCCATCGAGTTGTGCGTCACGCCGTCGAAGCCGAGCTCGGCGGCGATGGCGCGGCGGTCGAGGTTGATGGTGGAGCCGGCGAGCGCGCCCGAGCCGAGCGGTGAGATGTTGAGGCGCTTGCGGCAGTCGGTGAGACGCGACTTGTCGCGCTCCAGCATTTCCACGTAGGCGAGGAAATGGTGGCCGGCGGTCACCGGCTGGCCGCGCTGGAGGTGCGTGTAGCCGGGGATGACGGTGGCGGCGTATTGATCCGCGCGGTCGAGCAGGGCGAGCTGCAGGCTGGTGGTTTCCAGCAGCAGTCCGTCGATTTCGGTGCGGCAGTAGAGGCGGGTGTCGGTGGCGACCTGGTCGTTGCGCGAGCGGGCGGTGTGGAGCTTGGCGCCCGCCGGGCCGATGCGGCGCGTGAGCTCGGCCTCGATGTTCATGTGGATGTCTTCGAGCGAGGCCTTGAACTCGAAGTTGCCGCTGACGATGTCCGCCTTGATATCAAGCAGGCCGCTTTCGATTTGGGAAAACTCCTCCCCGCTCAGCAATCCGGCGTTTTTCTGCGCGCGGGCATGGGCGATCGAGCCGGCGATGTCATGCGGGAAAAGCCGCCAGTCATAGGAGATGGACTCACCGAACTGCTGGACGAGTGAGGAGGTGTCTTGGGAGAAGCGGCCTTTCCACATGATGGTGATCGGGGGTTGTCGCCGCCGGATGGGCGCGGCGGGCGGATTTGAACCCGTGGCCGGTCACATGGAAATGCAATTTCTGCGGGAATCACGCCGCATTGCGCAGCAAGGCGACGAGCACGCCCTGGATGACCAGTTCGCGCGCCGGGATCAGGTCCGGATAATCCTCGTTCTCGGCGCGCAGGAACGGTTTTCCTTTTTCCACGATGTAGCGTTTGAGGGTGGTTTCGCCGTCGATGAGCGCGGCGACGATGTCGCCCTTGCGTGGTTCGCGGAATTCGAGGATGACCGTGTCGCCATGGCAGATGTGGGCGTTGATCATCGAATCGCCGCGCACCTTGAGGGCGAAAGTGCGCGCATGGCGGGGGATGCCGAGAGCCGAGATGTCCACCGTGAGGGAGCCGTGGCGCTCCGGTTCGGCGTCCTGGGCCATGCCTGCGGCGATGCTGCCGTAGATCGGGATGTCGGCGATTTCGCCGCGGTCGAGATCGCCGGGGAAGACGACGGCCCGTGCCTTGCCGGGGAGCCGCTGGATGACGCCCTTGCGCTCGAGGGCGCGCAGATGGCTCATCGCCGCGGTCTGGCTGGCGAACTTGAAATAGTGCTGGATTTCCCGGGTGGATGGCATGATGCCGGTGGTCCGCTGGGCCATCCGGAGATATTCCACGATTTCTTTCTGGCGTTTGGTGAGTCGTGTTTGCATGGATTTGAACAGTGTTCGGTGGAACAAAACACGATGCCGCGGCCCGCGACAAGCGGAAAATTTCCCCGCGCCTGAATTCACCGTGAACGACTTCTTGCCGTCCGCCGGTTCATTGCCTAGGGTGCGGGCGAAATTGATGCCCATGAAAGCCACCACCATCCTCTGCCTGTTCGCTCTGCTCACGCCGCTGGCCGCCCAGAACGAAGCCGCGCCGGCCGCCGAATCCGGCGATGTGAAGAAAGAATCGCTGCTGCCCAACCAGCAGGCCTTCCTGAACCTGCCGGAAGAGCGGCGCAAGGAATTCATCAAGCACCTCGGCGAGGCCAACCGGGTGTTCCAGCAGAAGCGCATATTCGAAACCATGGAGGAGCTCGACAAGGCCGCCGCGATTTTCACCGACAGCCCGGAACTCCACAACCTGCGCGGAAGTTGTTACGTGGAAATGCGCGCTTTCGACAAGGCGCTCGCCGAGTTCAAAAAGGCCGCGGCGTTTTCCAAGGACAACCCGAGCATCAATTTCAACATCGGCGAGGTGTATTTCGTCACCAAGGAATGGCAGAAGGCCCTCGACATGTTCGAGAGCGTCATGAAACAGCTTCCGCCCGACAACATGGCGCTCGGCCGTCTGGTGGAGTTCAAGATCCTGCTCGCCAAGAAGAAGCTCGGCCTCAAGGACGAGGTGACCATCCTCGCGGAGAAATACGATTTCCTCGACGATTCGCCCTACTATTATTATGCGCAGGCCGCGCTGGCCTATGATGACAACAACCTGGTCAAGGCCGAGGAGTGGCTGGCCATGGCCGGCCGCATCTTCCGCGACCCCAACATCCTCGCGCCCTGGCAGGACACGCTCGTCGAATACGGCTACATCAAGAGCTTCTACGGCGATGATGCGGCGCCGGGCGAGTAAGCTGCCATCATTTTTTCTTCGCGTGGTTCATCGCCTGGGAGAACCAATCGTTGGTGGGGGCGGAGTTGGGGTTGCGGCCGGCTTGCGGCCGGGGGCCGCGATCGGAGGAGGAAGAACCGGGGCGGGTCGTCCCGGCCACATCGGGTTTGGATTTCATCGAGAGCGCGATGCGGTTGCGCTTGAGATCGACCTCCATGACGGTGACCTGGACTTTCTGCCCGACTTTGACGACTTCCGAGGCCTGCCTCACGAATTGATCGGAGAGTTGTGAGACATGGACGAGTCCGTCCTGATGGACGCCGACATCGACGAATGCGCCGAAGGCGGTGACATTGGTGACGATGCCGGGGAGCTTCATGCCGACCTGCAGGTCGGCGGGTTTTTCCACGCCTTCCTGGAATGAGAAGAGTTCGAATTGTTTGCGCGGGTCGCGACCGGGCTTGGCGAGTTCTAACAGGATGTCTTGGAGTGTGGGCAGGCCGACCTCGGCGCTGACGTATTGTTTCAGGTCGATTTTCCGTTGGTGAGGAGTTCCCCGACCTTGCAGCCGGCGTCGGCGGCCATTTGCTCGACGAGCGCGTAGCGTTCCGGGTGGACGGCGGAGGAGTCCAGCGGATGTGCGCCGCCGCGGACGCGGAGGAAGCCGGCGGCCTGTTCGAAGGCTTTGTCGCCGAGGCGCGGGACTTTCTTCAACTGCGCGCGCGATGCGAAGGCGCCGTTTTCATTGCGGAAGGCGACGATGTTTTCGGCGAGCGTGGCGTTGAGGCCGGAGACATAGGACAACAGCTGTTTGGAGGCGGTGTTGAGTTCCACGCCGACGGCGTTGACGCAGGAGATGACGGTGTCGTCCAGGTTGTTCTTGAGCGCGCGTTGGTCGACATCGTGCTGGTATTGGCCGACGCCGATGGACTTGGGATCGATCTTGACGAGTTCGGCGAGCGGGTCCATCAGGCGGCGGCCGATGGAGACCGCGCCTCTAACAGTAACGTCCTCGTTGGGGAATTCCTCGCGGGCGACGTCCGAGGCGGAATAGATCGAGGCTCCGCTTTCGTTCACCATCACGATGGGAACGGTGATCTTGATTTTCCGGATGAACGCCTCGGTCTCGCGCGAGGCGGTGCCGTTGCCGATGGCGATGGCTTCGATGTCGTGCTTTCTGATCAGCGTGGTGACCTCCACGGCGGCTTCGTAAGCCTGTTGCTGCGATCCGGCGGTGCAATGGAGCACGGTGTGGTGGAGCAGCTTGCCGGAGCGGTCGAGCACGACGGTCTTGCAACCGGTGCGGAAGCCGGGGTCGATGGCGAGCAGGCGTTTCTCACCGAGCGGCGGGTCTAACAGAAGTTCGCGCAGGTTTTCGCCGAACACGCCGATCGCGGTCTCATCGGCGCGTTTTTTCGCCATCAGGCGGGCTTCGGTTTCCATGGAAGGCATGAGCAGGCGCTTGCAGCCGTCCTCGACGGCGAGCGCGACTTGTTTGCCGCCTTCCGCACGGGATTTCACCCAATCCGGCAGCGCCTGCTGGACGACGCGGTCTGACGGAACTTCGACACGCATGAGCAGAAAGCCGTCCTTCTCGCCGCGGCGGATGGCGAGCATGCGGTGGGACGGGATGGATTTGAGCGGCTCGCTCCACTCGAAGTAGTCGCGGAATTTCTGCGCTTCGGCATCCTCTTCCCTGCCATACATGACCCTGGAGGAAACGGTGGCTTCCTCCTGGTAGGTCTTTCTAACACGTCCGCGCAGCGTGGCATCGTCGGCCACGCGTTCGGCGATGATGTCGCGCGCGCCGGCGAGCGCGTCGGCGGCGGTGGGGACTTCCTTTTCGGCGTCGATGAACTTGGCGGCTTCGTCGGCGGGATCGGCGCTTTGGTTTTCCAGCAGCCAATCGGCGAGGGGTGTGAGTCCGCGTTCGATGGCCTTGGTGGCGCGCGTCTGGCGCTTCGGGCGGAACGGGGCGAAGAGGTCCTCGAGCGTGCCGAGGGTGAGGGCGGCTTCGATCTTACTCTTCAGCCCGGGGGTGAGCAGGCTGCGTTCATCGAGCGACTTGAGGATGGCCGAGCGGCGGGTGTCGAGCTCCGCAAGCTGGAGCATGCGGTCGCGGATGGTGGTGATCTGGACTTCGTCGAGCGAGCCGGTCTGCTCCTTGCGGTAGCGGGAGATGAAGGGCACGGTGCCGCCTTCGGCGAGCAGTTTGGCGGTGGCGGATACGGAGGAAAGCGGGATGCCCGTCTCGCGGGCGATGGTTTCGAGGTATTGCGTCATGGGCGGGTGAAGAGCGGCGATGAAAGCAGGTTTCCCCAATCCGGCAAGGGGCGGGGCGACGGAATTTTCGGGTTGCGGAAACCGCTTTCATGGACGACGGGTCGCGCGCAATTCCCCATGAGCGATTCCACCGTGATTCCCGAGCTTTCCACGAGTCCCTCCCGGGCCTTCATGCCCTACCCGGTCTCCACGCTCAGCCCGCCGATCGTGCCGAACGATCTGACCTCCTTCAAAACCCGGGGGATTTCCCAGGTGGAGCGCGATTTGCGGCAGAAACTCACCGAAATCCGCGAGGACTACCTGCGGGCCATCGACCACTTCAACTGGAACAAGCTGGTTTATGAGGCGGAAATCCGCTTCGAGCCGGTGGTCGGGGAAACCTATTACCTCTACGAAATGGGCGGCCGCCGCGCGCTCTCGATGATTTCCCCCGAGCAATGGCCGCACCGGCATTTGGCGACCGTGCGCCTCAATTACGACCGACAGTGGCTGATTGTCACGACGGCCGACGGGATTGATTCCGCCGTGCTTTTCGGCTCGATTTAGCCGTCCATGCGCACCCGGGAGGGCCGGTTTTCGGATGGCTGGGAAACGCGGTCCTCATTCATTTGGCGGCGATTCAAAAAAATTTCGAGGATTCTCAAAATAGGACTTGTCAGGTCGGGTTCGCGCCCTAGATTCGCCGCCCCGCATTGCGAACCGCCGGCTTTTTTACAGAGAGGCGGACCTTTCACAAAGGGAAAATTTATCGGGTCAGCTCCGGAGAAAAGCTTCAGCGAGGTTTCCTCGTCGTTGCTCCGGTTTGCACCCGTGCCAAACCAGAACCACGCAGGAAATCATGCCGACCATCAACCAGCTTGTTCGCAAGGGACGCCAAACTCCGGCCGAAAAGTCGAAGTCACCCGCCCTTGTGAATTGTCCCCAGCGCCGCGGAGTCTGCCTTCAGGTGATGACCCGCACGCCCAAGAAGCCGAACTCGGCTCTCCGCAAGGTGGCCAAAGTGCGCCTCACCAATGGCTTCGAAGTGATCGCCTACATCGGCGGCGAGGGCCACAACCTCCAGGAACACTCGATCGTGCTCGTGCGCGGTGGCCGGGTGAAGGACCTTCCGGGTGTGCGCTACCATATCGTCCGCGGCTCGCTCGACACCCTCGGCGTCGACAAGCGCCGCCAGAGCCGTTCGAAGTATGGTGCCAAACGCCCGAAACCGGGTGCCGCCGCCACCCCCGCCAAGAAGAAGTAATTTCCAACACCGAACCTCAATCCCACCCACGCCATGCCACGCCGCAAGCGAGTCTTTGAAAAACCGGATCGTCGCGATCCCCGCTACGACAGCCCACTGGTCGGTCACCTGATCAGCAAGGTCATGAGGGACGGCAAGCGCTCGCTCGCGCAGCGCATCGTCTATGCCGCCATCGACCGCGCCAACGAGGGCATCGACACCGTCGATCCGCTGGAAGTCGTCACCCGTGCCGTGGAGAATTCCAAGCCGCGCGTGGAAGTGAAATCCCGCCGTGTCGGTGGCGCCACCTATCAGGTTCCGCTGGAAGTCGCCCCGGACCGCTCCGAGTCGCTCTCGATGCGCTGGCTCGTCAGCTACGCCCGCAACCGCAAGGGCACGCCGATGCACGTCGCACTCGCCAACGAAATCAAGGACGCCGCCAACAACCAGGGAGCCGCCGTCCGCAAGCGCGACGACGTCCACAAGATGGCCCAGGCCAACCGCGCCTTCGCCCATTTCCGGTTCTAACACCGCCACGCGCTCCGCACTCTCCCGTCCGTGAATCCGAACAGTCCAAACCGCCAATACGTGCTCGAGCGCACCCGGAATATCGGGATCGCCGCGCACATTGACGCGGGCAAGACGACGCTCACCGAGCGGATTCTCTTCTACACGGGCATGATCCACAAGATCGGCGAGGTGCACGACGGCGCCGCCACCACCGACTGGATGGAGCAGGAGCGCGAGCGCGGCATCACCATCACCTCCGCCGCCGTCACCACCGAATGGTGGCAGCGCGCGGAAGAGGGGACCGTGAAACTCTTCCCCGAGCAGAAACAGCGCATCAACATCATCGACACGCCCGGTCACGTGGATTTCACCGCCGAGGTCGAACGCTCGCTGCGCGTGCTGGACGGTTGCATCGTCGTCTTCTGCGGAGTGGCGGGTGTCCAGCCGCAGTCCGAAACCGTCTGGCGGCAGGCCACCAAATACCACGTTCCGCGCATCGTGTTCGTCAACAAGATGGACCGCACCGGAGCCGATTTCCAAAACGTCTTCAGCGAGGTGAAGGAAAAGCTCGGTGCCAACGCCGTGCGCATCCTCATACCGATCGGCGCCGAGGACCAACTCATCGGCCAGATCGACGTCGTCAACCGGAAGGCGGTCTATTTCTCCGACGACGACAAGTTCGGCTCCACCTACACCATCAGGGAACTCGAGGGCGAACTCAGGGACATCGCCGACGAAGCTTACGAAGAACTCGTTCACGCCGTGGCCGATGTGGATGAACAGATCGGCGAGAAGTTTCTCATGGAGGAGCCGGTCACGTTGGAGGAGCTCAAACAAGGCATCCGCCGCGCCACGGTCACCAACAAGCTGATCCCCGTCGCCGGTGGTTCCGCTTTCAAAAACAAGGGTGTCCAATACCTGCTGGACGCCGTCGTTGACTATCTTCCCAGTCCGCTCGACATCCCGTCGGCGATGGGCATGGATCCCGACGACCACGAAAAACAGATCGAGGTGGTGACCACCGACCACGGCAAATTCACTGCCTTGGCTTTCAAACTCTGGGCGGACAAGTTCGTCGGCAAGCTGGTCTTCTTCCGCGTTTATTCCGGCGTCGTGAAAAAAGGCGACACCGTCTACAACCCGCGCACCCGCCGCAGCGAGCGCGTCGGCCGCCTGATCCAGATCCAGGCCAACGAGCACAAGGACATCGACGCGTGTTACGCCGGCGACATCGCCGCCATGGTCGGCCTCAAGAACGTCACCACCGGCGACACGCTCGCCGCCGACGGCCACGACGTCGTCCTCGAACCCCCGACTTTCCCGGAACCGGTCATCTCGATGGCCGTAGAACCGAAAACCAAGGCCGATCAGGAAAAACTCGCCATCGCCCTGTCCCGTCTCTCCGAAGAGGATCCGACCTTCATGGTCAAGACCGACGAGGAAACCGGCCAGACCATCATCTCCGGCATGGGCGAACTTCACCTCGAGATCATCATCGACCGCATCCGCCGCGAGTTCAAGGTGGAGGCCAACACCGGCGCGCCGCAAATCGCCTACCGCGAAACCATCACCAAGGCCACTGGCGGCGAGGGCAAGCTCGTCAAGCAGTCCGGCGGCCGCGGACAATACGGCCATGTCCGCCTGGACATGAAGCCCAACGAAAAGGGCAAGGGCCTCACCATCGAAAACAAGGTGGTCGGCGGCGAGATCCCCAAGGAATACATCAACGCCGTCTACAAGGGCGTGAACGAGGCCATGACCAACGGCATCATCGCCGGCTACCCGGTCATCGACGTCCACGTCGATATCCTCGGCGGTTCCTATCACGATGTGGATTCCAACGAGAACGCCTTCACCATGGCCGCCATCTTTGCGATGAAGGACGGCTTCAAGAAGGCCAAGTCGATCTTGTTGGAACCGATCATGGCCGTCGAAGTCTCCACACCCGACGACTATCAGGGGGATGTCATGGGCGACCTCAGCCGCCGCCGCGGACACATCCAGAACACCGAGTCCAAGGGCCGGCTTTCGATCGTGCACGCCAACGTGCCCCTCAAGGAGATGTTCGGCTACTCCACCGCCGTGCGCACGCTTTCCTCGGGCCGCGCCTCCTATGCGATGACCCCGTCCCATTTCGAGCAAGTCCCCGCCAATATTGTCGAAGAGATTGTCAACGACCGCATCGGTTAGACCATCACTCGCCCTGTAGAACCACCACGTAAACCGTCACCAGCCCTCCACCATGGAAAACCAGAAAATCCGCATCCGCCTGCGCGCTTTTGATCACCGCGCCATCGACCGCTCCGCCCAGGAAATCGTGGAGACCGCCAAGCGCACCGGTGCCCGCGTCGCCGGCCCGATCCCGCTTCCCACACGCATCGAGAAGTTCTCCGTCAACCGTTCGGTGCACGTCAACAAGAAGTCCGCCGAGCAGTTCGAGATCCGCACCCACAAGCGCCTGCTCGACATCGTCGATCCCACCGCCCGCACCGTGGACGAGCTCAAGAAGCTCAACCTACCCGCCGGCGTGGACATCACCATCCGCATCTGAGTTTCCGCCTCAGGTTTCCCGAATTTCAAATCTCAAATCTCAAATCTCCACCGCCATGTCACTCGGCCTCCTCGGCAAAAAACTCGGCATGACCCGCTTGTTCGACCAACAGGCCGGGATCATGATTCCCGTCACCGTCATCGACGTTTCCGGCAACACCATTCTCCAGTCCAAGACCACGGAGAAGGACGGCTACACCGCCGTGCAGGTCGGCTACGACGATCAGAAGGAGCAGCGCGTGATCAAGCCTGCCATGGGTCACTTCAAGAAGGCCGGCTCCACGCCCAAGCGCTTCATCCGCGAGTTCCGCCTCGAGGACGGAGCCGCGCTGCCCGAGACCCATCCGGGAATGGAAACTTTCACCGCCGGCCAGTGGGTGGACGTGATCGGCGATTCCAAGGGCAAGGGTTTCCAAGGTGCCGTCAAGCGCCACGGATTCGGCGGCCTGCGCATGACCCACGGATCGATGATGCACCGCCGGACGGGCGCCATCGGCTGCCGTTCCACTCCCGGCCGCGTCTGGAAAAACCAGAAGATGCCCGGCCACATGGGCACCACCCGCACCACCGTGCAGAACCTCAAGGTCGTCGCCGTGCGGCCGGAGGATGGCGTCATCCTCGTTTCCGGCGCGATCCCCGGCACCAAGGGCAGCTACGTCACCGTGCGCGCCGCCAAGAAAAAGTCCGCCTGATCCACAGGCATCCGATTAACCTGATAGACCAACAGCCATGTCCGCCAAGTCACTCACCGTCGAAGACGCCCAAGCCGCCAACCTCGTGCTGGTCGGTCCGGAAAAGGGACGTCAGGCCGTTCACGATCTCGTGACCGCCTACCGCGCCAACCGCCGTTCCGGAACCGCCAACACCAAGACCCGCGGCGAGGTTTCCGGCAACAACAAGAAGATCTACAAGCAGAAGGGCACCGGCAACGCCCGCCACGGCGACAAGCGCGCCCCCATCTTCGTGGGCGGCGGCGTCGTCTTCGGCCCGCGCCCGCGCGACTACTCGAAAAAGGTCACCAAGTCCGTGCGCAAGCTCGCCCTGCGCCGCACCCTCGGCGACCTCGTCCGCGGCGGCAAACTCAAGGTGGTGGATTCGTTCGCGGTCGCCGACGGCAAGACCAAATCGTTCATCGCCGCCATCAACGCCATCACCACGCCCGGCAAGATCCTCGTCGTTTCCAACTCGTTCGACGAATCCACCTACCTCGCCGCCCGCAACGTCGCCTGGGTGCAACTCGTCACCGGCAGCGATGTCAACGTCGAGCAACTCCTCCTTGCCAACAGCGTCATCCTCGTGGGTGACGCCCTCCAAACCCTCGCGCAGCGCAGCGCCTGAACCCCGGACCACACACCGAGATCATGAAAGACATTTACCAGGTCATCAAAAACGTCCGCCTCAGCGAGAAGGCCACCATGCTCCAGGAGACCAACAACGAGGTCACCCTGGAAGTCGATCGCAAGGCCAACAAGCTCGAGATCAAGCAGGCCGTCGAGCAGTTGTTCGACAAAACCGTCATCGGGGTCCGCACCGCCAACTACGACGGCAAGCAGCGCCGCAAGCGCCGCTCCGATTCCGGCCGCACCAATCACTGGAAGAAAGCCATCGTCCGTCTGAAAGAAGGCGAATCACTCGACCTCATCTGAGCGCCTAGCCCGCCGCTCCAAACGTAACACTTCACCGTTCCGCGAGTCATGCCATTGAAAAACTTCAAGCCAATCACCCCGTCCGCGCGCTACAAGAACCTCCCGTCCTTCGAGGAGGTGACCAAGAGCAAGCCGGAGAAGAGTCTTCTCACGCCGCTCAAGCGCAGCGGCGGCCGCAACAACACCGGCCGCATCACCTGCCGTCACATCGGCGGTGGTCACAAGCGCCATTACCGCCTCATCGACTTCAAGCGCGGCAAGCTCGACATGCCAGCCAAGGTCATCGGCATCGAATACGATCCCAACCGCACCTGCCGCATCGCGCTCATCCAGTATGAGGACGGCCAGAAGTCCTACATCCTCGCGCCGCTCGGCCTCGAAGTCGGACAAAGCGTCGTTTCCGGCCACAACGTCGCGCCCAAAACCGGCAACGCCATGCCGCTCAGCGCCGTGCCGCTCGGCACCTCCATCCACAACATCGAGTTGATCCCCGGCAACGGCGGCAAGGTCGCCCGCGCCGCCGGCCAGCTCGCCGTGCTCTCCAACCGCGACGGCGGCTGGGCGCTCGTCAAGATGCCGTCCGGTGAAATCCGCCGCTTCAACGACCGCTGCTTCTGCACCATCGGCCAGGTCGGCAACCGCGACCACATGAACGAAACGTCCGGCAAGGCCGGCCGCACCCGCTGGATGGGCGTCCGCCCGACCGTGCGCGGCATGTGCATGAACCCGGTGGACCACCCCAACGGCGGTGGTGAGGGCAAATCAAAGTCCGGTGGCGGCCGCCAGCACCTTCTCAGCCCCTGGGGCCACGCCAAGGGACAGAAGACCCGCCATCACAAGAAGACCACCGGTGTCTTCATCGTCGAGTCCCGCCACAAGAAGAAGTAACCCCTTCTCAATCCGAAATCTGAAATCTCAAATCTGAAATCTCAAATTCCCCATGCCACGCTCACTCAAGAAAGGCCCGTTCGTCGACCAGAAGCTGCTCGCCAAGATCGATGCCATGGCCGAAGCCGGATCCGACCGCAAGCCCATCAAAACCTGGAGCCGCAAGTCGATGATCACCCCGGACTTCGTCAGCCACAACTTCGCCGTCCACAACGGCAAGACCTTCGTCCCCGTTTACGTCACCGAAAACATGGTCGGCCACAAACTGGGCGAGTTCGCCCCGACCCGGATTTTCCGCCAGCACGGCGGCATCGGCAAGAAGTAAGCCACCTCGCGTTCCTCATCCGCCAAACCATGCGCCGCACCTTCCATTCCCACGCTGTCGCCGCCGCCCTCGGGCTGCTGGCCGCCGCCGGAATGTGCGCGGCCCAGACGCCGGATGCGGAGCAACTCCAGCAGGCGCTGCTCGATCTCCAGGAACAGAACCAGGTCCTGCAACGCAGCCTCGCCGAAGCCAACCGCGGCGAAAAACAGGCGGCCGAACAACTCGCCCAAGTCCGCGAGCGTCTCGAAGCCCTAGGCAAAAACCTGCTCGATGGCGGTGATGACCGCCTCATCCAGGCCGCGGCCGACCTCCAGATCGCCAACGAGCGGAATGCCGAGCTCGAAAGCGCCGTCACCCGCCTTGCCGCATCCGTCAACGATTACCTCCGCCAGGCCGTGGTTTCCGATCCGGATGCCCGACTCCGCGTCGAAACCTCACTCAGAGAGCTTGACGTGGTTCTCGGCCTGCGCCAAAAGCCGCGTCCCGACGTCCGGACCGGCTCCCTCCAGCAAGCCCGCATCGTCAGCCTGGATCAGGAGAGCGGCATGCTCGTTCTCAACATCGGTGAAAGCCAGGGTGCCCGCATCGGCATGACCTTTCGCCTCGCCCGCGGCCAACAACCGTATGGCAAAGCCATTCTCGCCGACGTCCGCAAGGGCGTCAGCGGCCTGTTTGTCGAATCCCTCGACAATCCGGCGGAAACCCCTCGTCCCGGCGATCTCGCCATCCTCGAAACTCAAGCCCCAGAGCAGTAACTCCTCACGCCCGCCGCACCATGGAAGTCAAAAGCACCAGCAAATACGTCCGTCTCTCGCCCAAGAAGGCGCGTGACGTCGCCCGGGAAATTCAAGGCCTGCCGGTCTCCAGCGCCCTCGATATCCTCACCTTCACACCCAAGAAAGCCGCCCAACTCATCGGCAAGACGCTCAAGACCGCGATTGCCGATGCCGAGAACAATTTCTCGCTCGATGCCGGCACGCTCGTCATCAAGGAAGCCGTGATCGGCGCCGCACCCATGCTGCGCCGTTTCAAACCCCGCGCCAAGGGATCCGCCGGCCCGATCATCCGCCGCTCCAGCCACATCTCCATCACGCTCACGGGCTCCGCTCCTGAGAAGAAAAAGAAGGCCGCCCGCAAGGCCGCCGCTCCGAAATCCGAAGAAACTCCCGCCGCCACCCCGGCCGCCGCG
Source organism: Akkermansiaceae bacterium (assembly GCA_025457625.1). Classification (GTDB taxonomy): domain Bacteria; phylum Verrucomicrobiota; class Verrucomicrobiia; order Verrucomicrobiales; family Akkermansiaceae; genus Luteolibacter. The sequence goes on along the minus strand of JALOUA010000006.1, from coordinate 6,470 downwards.
GAGACACAAGCCTGAATCCATCTCTCCTAACACCCCGCACCGAACATGGGCCAGAAAGTAAATCCGATCGCATTCCGCCTCGCCGTCAACAAGGACTGGCGCTCCAAGTGGTATGCCGCAGGCAAAGACTACACCGACAAGCTTCATGAGGACCTCGCGATCCGCGGATACCTCAAGAACAAGCTCCAGAACGCCGGCCTTGCCCGCGTCGTCATCGAACGCGCATGGAACAGCGTCCGCGTCACCCTTCACACCTCGCGTCCGGGCCTCATCATCGGCCGCCAGGGCAAGGAAATCGAAGTCATGACCAAGGAGATCGGCGACCTTTGCAAGGGTGCGCAGGTCAAGATCGACATCATCGAGATCCGCAAGCCGGAACTCGACGCGCAACTCGTCGCCGAGCAGATCGCCGTGCAGCTTGAGCGCCGGATCAGTTTCCGCCGCGCCATGAAACGCGCGCTGCAAACCGCCATGGAATTCGGTGCCGAAGGCATCCGCCTCCGTTGTGCCGGCCGCCTCGGTGGCGCCGACATCGCCCGCGCCGAAGGCTACCGCGAGGGCAAGGTGCCGCTGCAAACCCTCCGCGTCCCGCTTGACTACGGTTTCGCCGAAGCCCGCACCGTTTACGGCATCATCGGCGTCAAGTGCTGGGTCAACAAGAAAGAGGATGACGGCACCGGCAACGGTGGCGGCAGACCCCAGGGCGACCGCGGCGATCGCGGCGGCCGTGGCGGCCGTGGCGGTGATCGCGGCGGCGACCGTCGTCCGAATCCGCGCAATTGATTCACATGATTTCCCCACATTCACACCTAACATTTTCCAAGGAGGACTGAGCCATGCCTTTGATGCCCAAACGAACCAAGTTCCGCAAAAGCCACCGCGGAAGCCGCTCCGGCAACGCCCAGCGCGGAACCACCGTCGCCTTCGGTGACTTCGGTCTGCAAACCCTCGACCGCGGCTGGATGACCAACCGCCAGATCGAAGCCTGCCGTATCGCGATCAACCGCTCGCTCAAACGCAAAGGCAAAGTCTGGATCCGCATCTTCCCGCACAAGTCCATCACCTCACGCCCGCCGGAAACCCGGATGGGCAAGGGCAAAGGCGCCGTCGAGGGCTGGGTCGCCGTGATCCGCCCCGGCAACATCCTTTTCGAAGTCGGCGGCGTCACCGAATCCGCCGCCAAGGAAGCGATGCGCCTCGCCTCCTACAAGCTGGGCATCCGCACCCGCCTCGTCGCCCGCAATCCGCACACCTGATCCAAGCTCCCATCCTTCACCGCCATGGCCAAAGCCAAAGACATCAACGAACTCACGCCGGACGAACTCAGCGTCCGTCTGCGCGACCTCAAGCAGGAAGCCCTCAACCTCCGCCTCCAGAAGGCCACCGGCCAGCTTGAGAACTCCGCCCGCATCCGCCTGGTGCGCCGCGACACCGCCCGCGTCCTCACCGCTCTCAACGCGAAGAAAACCCTCGCCTGATCCACGCCATTCACGCCACACCGATCCCCATCATGAGCGAATCCTCACAGGAAACCAAAACCGCCGTCCGCAAGACCCGCGTCGGCGTCGTCATCTCGGACAAGATGAACAAGACGCTCGTCGTCGAACACGTCGCCCGCGTGCCGCACCCGCGCTTCAACAAGATCGTCAAGCGATCCAAGAAATACTACGTCCACGACGAGAACAGCGAGGCAAAGATCGGCGACCGCGTCCGCATCACCGAAACCCGCCCGCTTTCCAAACTCAAGCGCTGGACCCTCACCGAGGTGATCACCCACTGAGCCGGCTCCGCCGAATCTCAAATCTCAAATCTCAAATCTCAAATTTCTTCCTGCCATGATCCAGATGGAAACCATGCTCGCCGTCGCCGACAACACCGGCGCGCGCAGCGCCAAAATGATCGGCGTGATCGGCAAACGCAGCCGCACCGCCTGCATCGGCGACGTCATCACCGCCCACGTCCGCGACTCGATCCCCACCGCCTCCGTCAAGAAGGGCAGTGTGGTCAAGGCCGTGGTCGTCCGCACCTCCTATCCCATCCGCCGTGCCGACGGCTCGGTCCTGCGTTTCGATTCCAACGCCATTGTCATCATCGACAAGGACAACAACCCGCGCGGCACCCGCATCTTCGGCCCCGTCGCCCGCGAGTTGCGCGAGAAAGCCTTTATGAAAATCGTCTCCCTCGCCCCCGAGGTGCTCTGAATCACAATCCGCCTCACCCCACCATTCCACTCCCATGAGCCGCATCAAGACCCACGTCAAAAAAGGTGACGAAATCGAAGTCATCACCGGCAACCACAAAGGCAAGCGCGGCACCGTGCTGCTCGTGAACGCCGAAAAAGGCCGCGTCGTCGTCGAGGGCGTGCGCCCGGTCAAGAAGGCCTCCAAGCCGACCGAGGCCAACCCCTCCGGCGGCATCACCACCATCGACGGCCCCATCCACATCTCCAACGTCAGGAAAGTGGGCTGATTCCGCCATGCGGAACCCGCCCGCGCTTAAGCGCCCAACACCAACGCGCTGACCCGCAAAGAAAACAATGAGCACACCCACACTCCAGCAACACTACAAGGACAAGGTCGTGCCGGCTCTCCAGAAGAAGCTCGGCTACACCAATCTCCATCAGGTTCCACGCCTCGAGAAAATCGTCGTCACCTCCTGCATGGGCAAGGCCCCGGACCGCAAGGTCGCCGTCGATGACGCCGTCGCCGAGATCACCAAGATCACCGGCCAGAAACCTTCCGTGACCTACTCGAAGAAGTCCGTCGCCAACTTCAAACTGCGCGAGGGCGAGGTCCTCGGCGCCCGCGTCACGCTGCGCGGCGCGCGCATGTGGGAATTCCTCCAGCGCTTCATCCACATCACCGCGCCCAACATCCGCGACTTCCGCGGAATCTCCTCGAAGTCCTTCGACGGCCGCGGCAACTACGCCTGCGGTGTCCAGGAACAATCGATCTTCCCGGAAATCGAAATCGACCAGATCAAGCGCCAGATCGGCTTCGACCTGATCTTCGTCACCTCCGCCCCGACCGATGCCGAGGGACGCGCCCTGCTCAGCGAGCTCGGCATGCCGTTCCGCGACATGAAAAAAGCCAACGAAACCGAAGAGGCCGCCGCGGTCTGAGCCACCCCAACCATTTTCAAAGGAACCATCACCATGGCAGTTCTCACCGATCCAATCGCCGATTTCCTCACGCGTTTCAAAAACGCCGCCCGCGCCGGCAATGAGGAATTCTCCGCCCCTTACTCCAAGATCAAGGCGGATATCGCCAACATCCTCAAGGAGGAGGGATACATCTGGAATTACGAAGTCGTCACCGGCAAGCGCACCGAACTCAAGGTCAAGCCGAAGTTCGTGGACGGCCGTCCGGTCCTCACCGACCTCAAGCGCGTTTCCACCCCCGGCCGCCGCCACTACGTCGGCTCCACGGAAATCCCGCGCGTCATGTCCGGCCTCGGCATCTCGATCCTTTCCACCTCGAAAGGCGTGATGTCCGGCGGCAATGCCAAACGACACAAGCTCGGCGGCGAACTCCTCGCCAACGTCTGGTAAACCCTTAACTCGCGAAAGGAACACATCACCATGTCACGAGTCGGACTCAAACCCATCTCTCTTCCGGAAAAAGTCGCCGTTTCACTCGACGGCCGCACCGTCGTCGTCGAAGGCCCCAAGGGCAAACTCGACTTCAACCTTCCCGAAGGCATCTCGCTCAAGAACGAGGACGGCAACGTCGTCGTCTGTCGCGCCACCGAGGCCCGCCAGGTCCGTGCCCTTCACGGCACCGCCCGCAGCCTCATCCACAACATGATCATCGGCGTCTCCAAGGGCTTCGAGAAGAGCCTGGAAATCCACGGCGTCGGCCTGCGCGCCGCCGTCAAGGGCAAGGACCTCGATCTCTCGCTCGGCCGCTCCCATCCGCTGCTCCACCCGATCCCCGCCGGCCTCACCGTCACGGTGAACGAAAACACCAAGATCAAGGTCGAGGGCATCGACAAACAGCTTGTCGGCCAGTTCGCCGCCGAAGTCCGCGGCTATTACCCGCCGGAGCCCTACAAGGGCAAGGGCGTCCGCTACTCCGACGAGCACGTGCGCCGCAAGGAAGGCAAGAGCGTCGGCAAATAATTCCAACCATTCACGGCATCATGAGCACCATCAACCGCAAGACGATCCGCCAGCGCATCCACAAACGCATCCGCCGCAAGGTGTGCGGAACCCCGGAGCGCCCGCGCCTCGCCGTCCACTACTCCAATCAGCACATCTACGCCCAGGTCATCGACGACTCGGCCGGCAAGACCCTCGTTTCCGCCTCCACCATGGACAAAAGCTTCGAAAAAGCCTCGTCCAACGTCGATTGCGCCCGCAAGGTCGGCCAACTCCTCGCCGAGCGCGCCAAGGTTTCCAACATCAACGCCGTGGTCTTCGACCGCGGCGGCCACCTCTATCATGGAAAAATCAAGGCCCTCGCCGATGCCGTGCGTGAAGGCGGACTCCAATTCTAACGCCCTGCCCCGACACACATCATGGTAACTATTCCAGAAAACGAAACGCCCGCCCCGGTCGAAGCCGCAGCTCCCGCGCCGGCACTCGGCCCGGTCGCCAATTCCGGCCATCAAGGCGGCTATCAAGGCAACCGCGGCCAGGGTGGCGGCGGATATCAAGGCGGCGGCGGAGGTGGCCGCGGCCGTGGTCCGCGCCGCGAAGAGCGCGCCGCCCCCACCGATTCCGAGGGCAACGAGCTCTCCGAAAAGGTCGTCTTCATCAACCGCTGCGCCAAGGTCGTCAAGGGCGGCCGCCGCTTCTCCTTCTCCGCTCTCGTCGTCTCCGGCGACAAGATCGGCAAGGTCGGCCTCGGCTTCGGCAAGGCCAACGAAGTGGCCGACGCCATCAAGAAGGCCAGCGAGGGCGCCCGCAAGGTGCTCAAGCCGATGAGCATCGTCGATGGCACCATCCCCCACGAAATCTACGCCGAATACGGCGGCGGCAAGGTGCTGCTCAAGCCCGCCTCGCCGGGAACCGGCATCATCGCCGGTGGCGGCGTCCGCGCCGTCTGCGAGGCCGTCGGCATCCGCGACATCCTCGCCAAGTCGATGGGCTCCTCCAACCACGCCAACGTGGTGAAAGCCACCCTCAAGGCCCTCTCCCAACTCCGCACCCGCGACCAGATCCTCGGATCCCGCGGCAAGAAGAAAAAGGAAAAGGCGATTTAACCTGAACGTCGGACATGTCGGACCCGTCCGACCCGTCAGACTCTGATATCAACTCACAGCGAATCATCATGCAACTTCACAACTACAGCCCCAACCCCGGAGCCAAGCGCCGGGTCAAGCGTCTCGGCTGCGGCGAAAGCTCCGGTCACGGCAAGACCGCGTGCAAAGGCAACAAGGGCCAGAAAGCCCGTTCCGGCAGCGGCACCCGCGTCGGTTTCGAAGGCGGCCAGATGCCGCTTCACCGCCGCCTGCCCAAACGCGGATTCAACAACTTCGACTTCCGCGACGTGGTCGGCACGGTCAACGTCGGCGATCTCGACGGCCGCTTCGAGGCGGGCGCCGTGATCAACGAGGAATCCCTCCGCAAGTCCGGACTGCTCAACGGCCGCTGCGACAAGGTCAAACTCCTTGCCGATGGCGAGGTGGAGAAAGCCTTCACCATCGAGCTGGACAAGGTCAGCGCCGCCGCCCGCGCCAAGATCGAGAAGGCCGGCGGCACGATCAAGGCGTAACCCGCTTGCATCAGAGATCCACCACAACCTGATTTCCGGCGGGGAAGCGCTTGCGCGCTTCCTCGTCGTGTATATAAACCGCCCGTCTTTTCTTCCCATCCACCCGTCATGATCTCCGCATTCGCCAACACCTGGAAGATCCCCGAACTCCGGGACCGCATTCTTTTCACCCTGGCGCTCATCGTCATCATCCGCCTCGGCGTGCACATCACCCTGCCGGGCGTGGACGCCACCGTCATCAAGGCGTGGCTGGACGACTTGCAGAAGCAGGATCCCACCAGCCCCACCGGCGGCATCACCGCGTTGCTCACCGTGTTCTCCGGCGGCGGACTCCAGCAGGCTGGCATCTTCGCGCTCGGCATCATGCCCTACATTTCCGCATCCATCATGGTGCAGCTCATGACGGCGGTGGTGCCCAAACTCTCGCGCCTCGCCCGTGAGGACGGCGGCCGCCAGAAGATCACCCAATACACGCGCTACATCACCATCGCCATCGCCATCGTGCAGGGCTTCTTCGTCGCAAGGTCGCTCACCGCGCCCGGCAACATCCCCTACATGTCCGGAATCGAGCGCTTCGGCACCCTCGTGCCGGATCCCTCCGCCCTTTGGATGACCCTCACCGTCATCACCATCGTCGCCGGAACCGTGCTGCTCATGTGGATCGGCGACCAGATCACCGAAAAGGGCATCGGCAACGGAACCTCCATCATCATCACCGTCAACATCATCTCCGCCCTGCCCGGCGCGCTCATC
>JALOUA010000380.1 GCA_025457625.1 Akkermansiaceae bacterium | reverse complement strand
CGGTTGATCTGCCGCTGGAATTCCCTGACTCCAGCGAAGGGTTCCCATGGATTGATGTTCACAGTGGCTAGGTTCATGATGTGGTTTGGTTTGGTTTTCCGATGCGGCTCCAGCGGTGGAGCGCGGCATGCATGAACCACCCAGCAAAACCGGTGCCAGCCCGCGCCCGGCAATGCAAACCATTGGAAACCAATCCCGTAACCGCACCGCACGGGGGGATGTCACCACCCGTCAGGCGTCAGATTTACGCACCTCCATGTGTCATGTTTTCCCGTCCGCGCGACAGAATGACATGACTGCGGGGCCGTGTTTCACAACGGCTTGGCATAGGTGTTGCAACGGTTGTGCCAGCCTTGTTCCCAGCGTTTTTCGCCGCGCGCGGGCGGTGAATTGGCGATGCGGCGCGAGAGCGCGCGTTTCGATGCGGCGGCGAATTCGCTGGCGGCGGCCGGCCCGGCGGGCACGTCCTTCATTTCGCCCAGCACCTGCAACAAGCCCCAGCCACGGCCGTTGTATCGCTCGGACACATTGGTGCCGTCGCCCTTGAAGTTGACATAATCGATCAAGGCATAGGCACCCTGCGGCGAGGCGGCCACCTTGTGATAGTTCGCCTCGATGCGCTTGCGCTCGGAAGCCGGAGCGGCGGCGAGGATCTTCGGCAGGGCGGCGCGCGAGCGGGCGATGATGAAATCCGTCTGCAAGGGCACGTTCGCCGCCAGCCAGGCGCGCAAAGCGGTCAGCCGCGGGCCGTTGAAATCCTTCTGGAACTCCGCCTTGGTTTTCCACGGACTGTGACGCTCCAACGCCACCGCGGGAGGTTTCGCCCCGCGTTTCACGGCGAAGTCGATGAACAACGGCCAGCTTTCCTGGAAACGCCCGTTGAAACCCGCCGGATACCAGATGAAGTGGCCGATGCCCAGCGAGGGAAACTCCTCGCCCGTGTTCCAAGTGGTCAGGCCGGCGACCGTGCCGGCACATTCGTTCTGCCAGATTTTCTTGCCGATGGCGGTCTTCTGCGCGGGGCTGAGATCGGCGGATTTGGCGAAGATACAGGAAAAGAGCAGAGCGATGATGGCTAAGAAAGAGATGCGCATGGTGTTGGATTCGTTTGTTGTAGCGGCAGTCTGTGAATGTCGCAAGGTTTCAAAGAGACAAGCTCGCCCGTGGGGTAAATCCGACGGACATGGAGAGGCTCCGCCATTTCCCGAACGAGCTCCGACCTGCGCACAAGAACGCGGCAATCACGTGAAGCCGACCGGGTCTGATCTACCGGCGGATCATTCCAAAATGCCATGAACGCGTTCGCTCCTTGCAATCCTGCAATTCCGTGAGACGTTCGCCCTTGTTCCGAGGCCCTCGATTCAGAGGGCGATTCCGGTCAGGTTCCAACTCTCATTCTTCGTTATCGCATCTCCCGTCGTGCGGAAGGCTGGCCTCAGGCGAGGCCGCTTCACGTCGGTGGGAATGCGCAAACAACGAATGACCATGAGTGAACCAAAGAACCAACCAGAACCGGAATCCAACGACGTCTCGCAGATCGAGGCACCTCTCTTCTACGAAACCAAGGCAGCCATGAACGTTGCCGCCGACCTGTTTCGCCCCTTCGGCATGAAGCCGTCGCCAATCGCGTGGTCGGGAGAATCTGTGGGCGTGCTGGTGGGCGAGTTGTGTGACGAGCGTCACGCCCTGTTCGTCCATCTCGATACCCAGCCGCCAGCCGATCCACAGCGGGCTCCGGAGCCATCTGCGGAGGAGCTGGCGCTTGCCAGGGCTCTCCATGCCACTCCGCACGTGCTGCGTTGCGTGCTCGGACCGCTCGACCTGCTCATACGCTGTTGGTCTAACAACTTCAGGCATGAAGGCATCCAAGAGGGTCTCGCCGCACTGCTGGGTGCCGCCCGGTTCGAGGATCATGTCGCCAGAAGCAGCGGCTACGCCCTGAGTCTCCGCGGGCGGGTGACGGTGGCCGGGCACTTGTCGCGCCTTGGTGGCCGCATTTCGCGGCTGCGCTTGGGAATCATCCGCACCGACATCCAACTCGCGCTCCGCCTGTGGATCGACGATCGGGAGCCCGCTTCAGAATTTCCCGGATACAAACCGCGCCGTCCCGGCGATGAAATCCGCTGCTGTCCGGACACCTACGAGCTTCTCCGCCTATCATCGGTGAATGGCAAAGGCTGGTTCGTGAACTGCTCGTGCGGAGAGCCGGAATGCATGTGGATCCGGAAGGGCTACATTGTGGTTCATGAAGGACCGCTGACCCTGTGGAAAATCAATGTGCTGAAAGGTCGCCACATCTACGTCTTCGACCGGGTCGCCCTCCGTCGTGAGATTCTGCGTGGCGTCGGTGCTCTGGTTCGAGCCAAATGCTCCGATCCCAAGAAAATAACGATCCCACACTTCGCCTGCTGGCACCTGGAGGACAAGTTGGCGGATGCCCGCCGCGATACGCCCATGGACGAGACCGACCCGGAGTTCCTCACGGTCACGTGGGACACCGCCAGCACATCCGGGGAGTGATCCGAAGAGTCTGTGGTAAAACCTTAATGGGAAAATGAACCACGGATAAACACGGATGGACACTGATTACAAGAGACTTGTGAAAAATTCAACTTTCATCCTAACCCGGCGGAGCCGGAACCAAAAGGAAACCGGTGTGGTATCCTTCCGGCATGAGTACGCCGCTTCTGACCGAACGATTCGCCAAGGACATCAAG
>JALOUA010000379.1 GCA_025457625.1 Akkermansiaceae bacterium | reverse complement strand
GGCCCGGTCACCGAATCCAGTGCCCAGCTCAAAGACCAGGTGCTGACCACGTCAGCCCTGCGCGTGAACTTCCTGGTCATGGACCCGTCCGGGCAATACGAAATTGGCGAGCCGGTGACGTGGTCCAACAAGCTGGTCCTGCGCAACAAGCTGACCGAAAAAGGCGGCAAGCGCACCGTCGAGCTGTTCATTGCGCCCACAGGCACGATCCGCTACACGTTGGATGGCAGCGAACCTCGTGAGGGAACGCCCTACGAAAAGCCGATTTCAATTGGGAACGACGACGTATTTTTGCCGAGAAGTTGGGCATCGAGCTGGCGGCGGGAGATGTGGAGCAATGAGCGACAAGCCTCAGACCGTGGACTTTGGCGCGCCGGACAAGTTCGGCGTCCATCTGTTCCGCGTCGAAATCCCGGCTTCGCGCACGACGTCGGTGGTGATCGTCGAGGACTACGGTTACCGGGGCCAGGAGGCGGGCGTCCCACGCGACGAGGAGCGTGCCGTACTAGAACGTCCCGTCTGGTCAGCGATTGCCGACATTGCGCGGCGTGAATTCAACGATCGGCTGAAGGCGGCCAAGGTCACAACGGGCCGCTGGCACACCGGCACGAACCTGGTCGATCGGTTGTTGGGCAAGGAACTGTGTGTATTGGCCTGGGCCGCCGAGACGGCCAACGACGAGCAGTTACCCGTGATTTGCAGCAAGTGGGCGGCCCTCCGGCCCGAGGAACGCTGGTGGCTGTTCGCGATGACGGTGGCCGAGGCCGGGCTTCCGGAGGACACGCAGCGCGGTTGGCGGCGGGCGCTGTTCCTTGCCCTGTCGGACGGTGAGAAACCGGCGGCCAAACGGAAACGCCAGCCGGTGCAACGCGACATTTTTTCGCTGCCCTTGTTGGATTAGTCGTGCCAAGCGATGGAGACCGGGATCAGACCGGGCATTCCATTTCGACGCGGGCGGCACGCAGTCCGCTACGAGCTACGTCCGCTATGGCTGAGCGGATGGCATGTTCCAGGGAATCGGCTTCGCGCGCGAAATACAGGAACGCGTGCCCGTCGCGGGCGACCGGCGTAGCATCATCGCAACCGGCCTCGAAAAGTGCCTCCGCTTGGTCATCGGTCAGTTCAGCGAGATCCGCCAAAACGAGCGTGAAGTCATACATTTTCATTGGCCCATCTCCGATTCTTGCCAGTTGGCTTCAGGCGTCTTGTTCATCCTCCCCGTGCGGGCAGTCATCGATCCCGCGGCGGATGTTTCGAGCGTGGTTCTCCGGGACGCGGGGGGTGGAATAGACGTGGATAATGCATCCGCCGCGCTGCTGAGCGGGGCAGTACAGGTTGCCCCAAATGTGAATTTGTCCGCCCGCCTTGACAACCCGCCATCCGCGGTCTGCCGCGTACGCGATGGCTTCCCGAATGTGCTTGTTGGGGTGTTTCGCCACCGGCCTTCCTCCCTGGGGTCCGCCCCAAATTATCGGCGTTGGGCGCGGAAACGTCAATCCGCGACAACGAAAGACGCAAACAGAAACCGGCATCCCCCCTTGTGAAACCCCGTTGGGGGGTCTGGGCGATCAAGGGACCAGCGAGCCCAGGGTGCGCTGCGCGACCCTGGACTGCGGTCTCAAACGCCTTCGGCGTTGAAGCCCCGAAATTCCTGAGCCCAGTTGGAATCACGCATGACCGTCACCCCGTTTTCTCTCAAGGATGCGCCGGCCCTGATCGAGCGGCTGCTGCCAGTGCAGAGACTTTCGGCCGAGGCGTACAAGGAGCAGGAAGGCAGGCAGAGCAAGACGCTTACGCCTCTTGGCAGCTATTGGAAGGGACGCAAGCCGCTGATTCTGAACAAGGCCTGCATTCTTGGGTGTTTGCTGCCAGCCACGAGTGACCTTCGACGCGATCTTGATGTTTTCGAACGACTGATGGCGATGGATGACGAATCCTTCGTCGTCCGTGGACCGCGACGTTCCAAGCCCAAGGACATCCTCGCCACGCTTTCCATCGCAGCGCCGGCAGACTATTTCACCTTCCGCCCTTCATCCTTCATCCCTCACCCTGCCCCTTGGGACTAGTCGAAGTCGGAATGCAAGGACGTAAAGGCATCTTGGCGCGAAGACCTTCCGGAGATTGATCGGCGTCGTCTCGAATCACAGATGCTGCCAAAGGAACAGTACCGCGATCGAGTCGCGGCATCTCGCCGTCCCGAACAAGTCGGTGATCCCGTTTATGCCCACATTTGGGGCGACGTTAATGCATACCTCGGCACGTGTGCCCAGTCCTTTCCTGAGGTGGTCGAACAACTGGGCGTCATGCGATTCGGACATCGCCCGATGGTGGCCGACAACTTCTGCGGCTCCGGTCAAATTCCTTTTGAAGCGGCTCGACTTGGACGTTCCGCCGGGAGGACGTTGTTCGCGAGTACGTGGCCAAGCGACTGGCGGAGTGGCAATCAAGAGGCTGGGTTCCCGACATGCGGATCGAGGTTGGCGGGCCCCCACGATACCAAGGGCTTGACTTGATTAGAGCGCGCGGCTGGCCTGATCGCGTTCGCCGTCGAAACGGCCAATCGGTGCCTCGTGCCGCAGGGCATTCCGAAACCGCATTGGGACAAACTCGGCGGCGCCGAGCGGTTCTACCCAAAACTGATCGATATGGAGGCCCGCGGAGCCAAGACGCTGGACAACTACCAGAACTTCGCCAAGGCGTTCAAAGTCCGTGAGTTCCGC
>JALOUA010000005.1 GCA_025457625.1 Akkermansiaceae bacterium | reverse complement strand
TGGTTTGGAACGATCCCCCCGCGCGGCTTTCACGCACCGATCCGCGCTACGCGGCGGAACGTTTCTATCAGGTAAAGTGCGCCTACCTCGCCCGCTGGTTGCGATCGAACGTCGATCCCGTGCGCAAGCTCTGGCTGTGGGGCGCGGGCCGGATCACCCGGCGGCGCTTCGATGCCCTCGAATCGCACGGTTTCCCTTTCGAGGGATTCATCGATGTGGATCAGAGAAAAGCCGGCCTCCACCGCGACGGCCGCCGCGTGGTGATGGGCAATGCGCTGCCTGAGCGCGACCGGGCGTTTGTGATCGTCGGTGTCGGCAACCGCGGTGCGAGGGACCTGATCGCCGCCGATCTGACAAACAAGGGCCGGGTGGAGGGAAGGGATTTCCTTCTCTCCGCCTGAATCCGGGGGACGGGCCGGGCGGGCAGCTAACGGAACAACATCACCGGCACGTGGCAGGTGCGGATGAGATGGGTGGTGGTGCTGCCCAATATCAACTGCCGGACGCGCGAATGGCCGTAGGCACCCATCACGAGCAGGCCGATGTCACGTTTCCCAACCTCGGCGGTGATGACTTCGTCGGGATCGCCGGGTGACAGGTCCGCCTTGACGGTAAAACCCGCGCCGCGCAGGCCGGTGGCGGCGTGTCCGAGCGAAAGTTCGCGTCCACCATCGAAGGCGAGGAGGAAACTCCGGATTGGCTTGCACTCACGGGCGGCCACCAGCACCGGGATCCTCGCACTGCGGATCACGCGTTCCAGATTGCTGCCGAGATGGCCCTTGGCGAAATCCGCGTGTTCGCCGCGTTTGCCGATGACGACCAGTTCCGCGCCTTTTTCGAACTCATCGAGCGTTTCCACCACCGAGCCGTGGCGCTGGGTGGTTTTCACCTCGTGACCGGCGAGTTGTTTCACGGCGTCTTGGAGAATCGCCTTGCCACGCAGGCGGGCGACACGGGCGTGGGATTCGTCGTGTTTCGCCAGTTCCTCCAACAACCCGGCGTTGGCATCGAACCCGATGCTGCCGCTGAGGTCCTGCCGGTCGGGCGACTCGTATCTTTTCGGTTATCGGACAGGCGGATTCCCGAATTCCGGCTTTGACATGCCGGAATTTCTCGTCACGATATTTTCCGTCATGAGCGAAGCCGTTGCATTTTTCCGGGCCCTTGCCGATGAGACCCGCTGGCGGATCGTCCGGCTGGTGATCGATCAGGCGCTGTGTGTCTGCGAGTTGGCGGAAATCCTTGGCATGCCGCAGTCGTCGGCATCCAGCCACGTGCAGATCATCCGCAAGGCAGGCATGCTGGAGAGCGAGACCTGCGGCAAGTGGACCTATTTCCGCATCGCGAAGGAGCAGCACGCCTTCCTGCACGCCCTGCTGCGCAAGTTCCCGGACACCGCGCAAGCGCGGGGTGATGTGGCCAAACGCGAGATCCTGCTCGCCCGGCGGGCGACGAGCTGCTGCACCGGTCCGGTCAAGCTCGCCAAGCCGCGCAAATCCCGACTCTCGTGAAATCATGATCCTCTCCGAACTCAAATCCCTGCTTGCGGCGCACCCGCAACTCGCCTTCCGCCTGCTCCTGCCGGATGGCGCGGCGGTCCCCGTTTCCTTCCACATCACCGAGGTGGGACGCGTGCACAAAACCTTCCTCGATTGCGGCGGCACGCCGCGCGAAACCACCACCTGCCAACTGCAAGTCTGGGTGGGTGAGGACTTCGATCACCGCATCGAAACCGGCAGGATGGCCGGCATCCTCGCGAAAGGGCAATCCCTGCTGCCCGATGAATCGGTGCCGGTGGAAATCGAATACGAAGACCGCGTGATTTCCCAATACACGATCCCGGATCACGAAATCACCGCGGATTCCGTGATTCTCAAACTCGCCCACAAGCACACCGAATGCCTCGCACCCGAACTCTGCGGCCTGCAAATGCCGGACCTCCGCCTCCCCGCCATCGGCGGCAAGCCGCCGTGCTGCGGACCGGCGGGATGCTGTTAGAAACACGTGGGCGCGTTCGTGAGAACGCGTTTCCCAAGCGCAAATCCCCCACCCCATGTCCGAAACCGTCGCCAAAAACATGTCGTTCATCGACCGTTACCTGACGGTCTGGATATTCGCCGCGATGGGCGCCGGCGTTTTGTTAGGAAACCTCGTCATCACCGATCCGGCGGCGTTCTTCGCGCCGATGACCGCGGGCACGACCAACATCCCGCTGGCCATCGGCCTGATCGTCATGATGTATCCGCCGCTGGCGAAGGTGCGTTACGCGGAAATGCCGAAAGTGTTCGCCAACACGCGCATCCTCGGCTTGTCGCTCCTGCAGAACTGGATCATCGGGCCGGTGCTGATGTGGTTGCTGGCGGTGGTTTTCCTCCGCGACCAGCCGGATTACATGGTCGGGCTGATCCTCGTCGGCATCGCGCGCTGCATTGCCATGGTGCTGGTGTGGAACCAGCTCGCCAGGGGCAGCACGGAATACGCCGCCGGCCTGGTGGCGCTCAACAGCATCGCGCAGATCCTGTTTTACAGCGCCTACGCGTGGTTCTTCATCACCGTGCTGCCTCCATACATCGGCCTCAAGGGAGTGATCGTCCCGGTCTCGATGGCGGACATCTTCCACAGCGTGCTCATTTATCTGGGCATCCCGTTCGCCATGGGCGTGTTGAGCCGCATCGTGCTGGTGAAACTCAGGGGGGATGAATGGTATGAACAATCCTTCATCCCGAAAATCTCGCCGCTCACCCTGATCGCGCTGCTCTTCACCATCGTCGTGATGTTCACCTACAAGGGCGACGCCATCGTGAAACTGCCGCTGGACGTGCTGCGCATCGCCATTCCGCTCGTGATCTACTTCGCGGCGATGTTCCTCATCAGCTTCGTGATGGCCGCGAAGCTCGGCTCCGACTATCCGCGCACCGCGAGCATCGCCTTCACCTCGGCGGGCAACAACTTCGAACTCGCCATCGCCGTGGCCATCGCGGTCTTCGGGCTGGACTCCGGCGTGGCCTTCGCGGCCGTCGTCGGCCCCTTGATCGAAGTGCCCGCGCTCATCGGGCTCGTCCATGTTTCCTTCTATCTCAAACGCAAACTCTATCCTTCATGAAACCACCCTGCATCCTCATCCTCTGCACCGGCAACAGTTGCCGCTCCCAAATGGCCGAAGGCATCCTGCGCCGCGCGCTCGGCGGCGGTTTCCGCGTCGAAAGCGCGGGCTCGAACCCATCCGGCATCGTGCAGCCGCTGGCCATCCGCGTGATGGCGGAGATCGGCATCGACATCAGCGGCCACCGCTCCAAACACCTCGATGAATTTCTAACCGATCAGGTGGAGACCGTGATCACCGTCTGCGGCAACGCCGACCAGGCATGTCCGGTGTTTCCCGGCCAGCTCAACCGGCATCACTGGGGCTTCGACGACCCGGTGCACGCGCAGGGCACGGACGAGGAGCGGATGGAGGCGTTCCGCCGCGCCCGCGACCGGATCCGACTGGTCTTCGAGGCCTATGCCGCGGGGCGACTGGAGTCCCTGGCGAAGTGAAATCGAACCGGATTCCGAAATTGCGAGAGTGTCACTGTGGATTCTAACCACAGATTAAGAATTTCAAAACAGCGTCGAAGCCGGATTGCGCAAGCTCTTCATCATCGGTGTATATCTGTATAATCTGTGGTTCAATTCCGGTTTTCGGGATGAAACCGGTCGGGTGCCTGTCATTATGGTTCCGAACCGGCTCAGCGGGCGAAGAGGATGCAGATCGGGCCGGGACAGGCGACGGTGTGAACGGGCTTGCCGAGTTTGCCGGTGGCCGGATCGCGGGGCAGCACGCTGATCGTGTTGGAGTCCTGATGTCCGCAAAGCAGCCACTTGCCACAGGGTGAGATCTTGAAATGGCGGGGAATCCGGCCGCCGCAGAAGATGTCATCCACATAAGCCAGTTTGCCATTCTCCGGATCTCTCCTGAAGATGAAAATTTTGTTGCCGAATTCCCCTGCGTCGTGATCGCGGCGGATTTCCCGGCCATCCTTGTCCTTGGTAATGATCGTCATCGGGTCCGGTCTCGCGCGGATGGAGGCATAGACAAATTTGCCATCCGCGCTGACTTCAATCTCCGCAGCGGTGTGGGAGGCCGGTGGGTCGATCAGCAGCGGAACCGTGCCGATGGCTTTCAAACGGCCTGCTTCGTGTGATGCACCGAGGATCGAGCAGTCGAGTTCATTGAGGATATACGCATGCTTTTCATCCGGTGAAAAAGCCATGTGCCGCGGGCCGGCACCGGGGGCGGTGGCGAGGGGCGGCAGCGGCTCGCCGAGCTTTGAGGTTGAGGCGTCGAAGGAATAAACGAGCACCTTGTCGAGCCCGAGATCGGGCACGAAAAGATGCTGGTTCGCCCGGTCGAAATAAACGCCGTGGGCGTGCGGGCCATCCTGGCGGGATTTGTTAGGGCCGGTGCCGCGGTTGGTGATGACGCTGGCGGTTTGCCCGGGCACGCCTCTTTCATCAAGGCGGATGGTGGTGATTTTCCCATCGCCGTAATTGGCAACGGCCACGGTGTTGCCGGTGGAGTCGATCGCCAGATGGCAGGCTCCCCGGCCACCGGCGGGGGCTTCGCCGAGGAACGTCAAACCGTGGTCCTTGCCGATGGCGAAGGCGGCCACCGAGCTGCCGCCGTCCGCGAAAGGCTGCTTCGGCGCGCCAATGGACAGCAGGACCGGCTTGGCGGGGTGCAGGGCGAGGAAACCCGGATTGGTGTATTCCGCCGCGAGTTCCGGCGTGGTGATTGCGCCGCTTTCCGGATCGAAGTCGGCACGGTAGATGCCCTTCGCTGCGCTGTCTTTGCCACCCCCGGTGCCGATGAAGACCGGCACGGAGTGAACCGTCGGCGTGAGGGCAATGAGCACGGTCATACCGGCAATCCGCTGGAGTGTGGTTCGGAGCATGACGTTCAGCATGCACCGGATCTCCGGTTTGTGAAGCCGCGACTCCGCCCCCGGCGGCAGTCAGCGACGGAATCCGAATTGGATGTTGCCGCGTATGGTCATTTGGCGGCACTGACACGTGCCGTTGCATAGAACATGCGGCAGCCGTTCCCAGCCCTGCCGGGTACTTGTCATCGGCCGAGGAATCCCCCACCTTGCCGCCGTGAACGATTCCTTTCCTGTTTCCCCGCCGCGCGCCTGGGCGGAGATCGACCTTGCCGCCCTGAAAAAAAACCTCGAGGTCGCGAGACTCGCCGGCGGCGCGGAGCTCATGGTGGTGGTGAAGGCCGGTGCCTATGGTCACGGGTTGGAAGAGATGGCGAAGGCGCTGGCCGGGCAGAACATCGCTTTTTTCGGCGTGGCCAATGTCGGCGAGGCCCGCCGCATCCGCAACGCGGGGGTGGAAACGCCGATCTATCTGCTAGGCCCCACATGGGCCGCCGAGCGCGAGGAAATCGTCGCCCGCGAGTGGACGGCCTGCCTTTCATCGCTGGAAGAGGCGCGGCATTTCAACCGCCTGGCCGCAGCCGCAGGCAAACGCCTCAAGACGCACCTCGCTGTGGACACCGGCATGGGCCGTGGCGGGTTTCCCATGGATCAGGTGCCGGGCCTGATGGGTGCGCTGGACTCGCTGGCGCATTTGGAAATCGAGGGCATCGGTTCGCACCTGCCATCGGCCGACGAGGACCCGGATTTCACCCGCACGCAGATCGCGAAGTTTCATGAAATCCTGGAATCGCTCGGCGGTGCCCCGCGCTTCAAATGGCGGCATCTTCTCAACAGCGCGGGCCTGCTCGGCTACGACCGCGGCGCCTGCAATCTCGCGCGGCCGGGACTCATGCTCTATGGCATCTCGCCGCTGCCGGAATTCCAAGGCCGCTTGTCCAACGTGATGACCCTCAAGTCGCGCATCACCCTGTTGCGCACGCTGCCCGCCGGACACGGGGTTTCCTACGGCCGGCAATTCGTGACCACGAAACCGACGCGCGTGGCCACCGTGGGAATCGGCTACGGCGATGGTTATCCGCGCCATCTATCAGGACAAGGCGCGGACGTCTGGATCCGCGGCCGCCGCTGCCCGGTGCTCGGCCGCGTGACCATGGACCAGATCATGGTGGATGTCTCCGCCATCCCGGATGCTGCGGAAGGCGACGAGGTGGAGGTGATGGGCGCGAACATCCCGGCCAGCGAAGTCGCACAAAAAGCCGGCACCATCGCCTGGGAAATCTTCACCGGCATCACGCCGCGCGTCACGCGCTGCCATCTCGAATGATTCCGCGCATTTCAGGGTTTGCCTTTTCCATCACGCATTCATCCTCCACCCATGTCGCCCGAACGCCTGTCGATCCCCAAGTATGCCATGGCCCTCGCCCACGTCGCGAGCCTGCGCTCGGAAGATCCCTACCGCAAGGTCGGGGCCGCCGCGCTCGATCACGACAACCGCGTGATCGGCACCGCCTACAACGGCCTTGCGCCGGGCTTCGATCCGCCGCCCGGCTTCTGGGACGACCGCACCGCGCGCCAGAAATTCATGCTGCATGCCGAGGTGAACCTGTGCAGCCTGTTCCGCCGCGGCGAGGCGCGCCTCGTCGCCACCACCACCATGCCCTGCACCGCCTGCATGCAGACGCTCTGCGCCTATGGCATCAGGGAGATCTATTACCGCGACATCTATCATGAGTCCGACGCCCCGGAGATCGCCGCACTTTATGGCGTGAAACTCGAACAGGTCGCCGATTTCCCCAATATCCGTTAACTTTATGGACTTTGCCGAAGTGACCTGCCCGACCTGTTTCGAAACCTTCGAAGTGGCCATGCCGCATCCGGACGAGACACCGGCGGAGGTCGATTACGATTGCGAGGTCTGCTGCCGGCCGATGGTGATCGTTTTCACCGGCGATGACGCCTATGCCCGCGGACTGGCGGATTGAATGCGGAGGTTCACGGCCGGTCCACGCAGTCCATGAATTTTTCGAACTCTTCATCCTGTATCGGGACGATGCGTTCGGGTTGGAAAAGTCCGCCGGAAGCCACATCCTCGCCATAACTCCTCAGGGCATCGACCGACATCCGGTGCAGGCGCGCGCGTTCGGCATGAAGGTCGCAGTATTTTTTCGCATGGCGCGGGTAGTGGCCGGTGTGGGTGCCGAGGATGTCGCTGGCAAACAGATACTGCACGTCCTGCGGCCCGGCACCCATGGATATGACGAGGATGTCCACGCGTTTGGCGATCTCACTGGCCACCCGCTCGGGCACCACTTCCATTTCCACGCCGATCGCTCCGGCATCCTGGAAGGCGAGGGTGTCGCGATAGATCCTCATCGCGGATGCGGCCGTCTTGCCCTGCGCCTTGAAGCCGCCGAGCCAGGTGCGTTTCTGCGGCACCAGGCCGACGTGACCAACGACCGGAAGCCCCTGGTGCGCCATTTCGCGCACCCAGTCGGGCGGCATGCAGGCATAGATCGCGTCGGCACCCGCTTCCCAGATTTCAAAGCCGCGGCGGATCGCCTCGGTGGGCGAGGCGCACTCGCCATAGGAGATCGCACCGGTGATGAAGGTTGTCGGCGCCACCGCGCGGCAGGCCTTGGTGATGTCGCCCATGGCCACGATCATGTCGATGCCCGCCTCCTCGCTGGCAAGGGCCTCGCCGGTGTTTTCCACAAACACCTGGGTGAGCTGGCGTTTGCCCTTGAGGTCGAACAGGTCCTTGACAGTCGGTTTTTTGCGCATGGTGGTTGGTTTCAGAATTCGTCGTAAGCGATCTGGTGGCTTTGCACGCCGAGTTTTTCGAGCATTTTGGTGCAGGCCTTGATCATCATCGGCGGGCCGCAGAGATAGAACTCGATCGAGCCGGGGTTCGGATGGGACGCGAGATACTCCTCGCGGGCCACCTCGTGGATGAAGCCGACCGGACCCGTCCATTCGTCCTCGTCGAGCGGTTCGGAGAGCGCGAGGTGGAAATGGAAGTTGTCATGTTCCGCGGCGAGCCGTTCGAAGTAATCGGCATAGTAGATTTCCTGCCGCGAGCGCGCGCCATACCAATAACTGATCCGGCGCGGGCTCTTGTCGTGTTCCAGCAGCCGGGTGAGGTGCGCGCGCAGCGGGGCCATGCCCGCGCCGCCGCCGATGTAAACCATTTCCTTTCGCGTCGGCTTGATGTGGAAGTCGCCGAAGGGCCCGATCGCCGTGACGGCATCGCCGGGTTTGAGATGAAACATGTAACTCGATCCGGCGCCCGGCGGGCAGTCCTGTCCCGGCGGCGGCGTGGCGATGCGGACATTGATGACCAGGCGGTCGGCGGTGCCATCGCGGCCGGCGATCGAGTAGTTGTTGCGCCGGCCTTTTTCCTGATGGCTTGCTTCGAGGTCGAATACGTGCTGGCGTTCCCAGACTGCGGCATACGGCTGCGGGATGTCGAAGTCGCGGAAACGAATCCGCCCGTAGGGCGGGATGTCGAACTGAAGGTAGTCGCCGGGTTCGAAATCCACGGCGTCCGCCGCAGTGGCCGGTTCGAAGACCAACTCGCGGATGAAGGTGGAAACGCTGCGGCTGGAAAGCACACGCAGGGTCACGGTGCGCGGTTCGCGGGCGCCGTCGCCGCCGGCTTTGGCGACATTCAGCCAGATCCGGCCGGCACGCTCCTCGATGGGCCAGGTTGCCAGCCCGCGGCAGACCGGCGCGCGCGCGGGCGATCCGTCTTTCAGGTTGAACCGGCCGTTGTGTTTCGGGCACTCGACGATTTTCCCCTTCACCAAACCCTCGGCAAGGTGGGTGTTGCCGTGCGTGCAGATGCCGTCGGTGGCGAAAAGCGCACCCTCGTCGTCGCGGCAAAGGGCGAAGGTTTTGCGGCCATGATCGAAGCGGATCACATCCTCGATCCCGAGATCCGCAGCGGCGCAGACCTCGATCCATCCTTCGGCGTCGGGCGCGGCGTCCGAGTGGCGCGGGCCTTCCCGATGCCTTGCCTTCGGTTCCGGCAGCTTCCGTTTCACATGGTGGGCGGGATCCTTGACCTGTCGCAGCAGGGTCGGCAGGATTTCCCGCCAGGCGGCGGGGATCGACGGGTAGGGAGGCGGGCAGTCGTCCTTGATGACCTCGTGCAACTCAGGCAGCCGGTGATACGGCACCAGCGGGAACATGTGGTGTTCCACATGATAGTTCATGTTCCAATAGATGAACCGGCTGACCGGATTCATGTAGACGGTGCGGCAGTTGAGGCGGTGGTCCAAAACGTTTTCGGCGAGGCCGGCGTGTTGCGGGGTGTTCTGGATGA
Organism: Akkermansiaceae bacterium; assembly: GCA_025457625.1. Taxonomy (GTDB): domain Bacteria; phylum Verrucomicrobiota; class Verrucomicrobiia; order Verrucomicrobiales; family Akkermansiaceae; genus Luteolibacter. The sequence continues at coordinate 21,825 of JALOUA010000005.1, read as the reverse complement.
TCATCAGCCAGGTGCCGAAAAACTGCGGCAGGATGAACAGGAAGACCGGCAGCCAACTGCGGAACATCACCGCGGCGACGACCACCGCCAGATAGAGGGCGAGGCAAATCCGGGCGTTGCGGAAAACCCGCGGAAATTCGGATTCGGGGATGAAGGTCCGCTCGTCCGCGGAGACGCGGCCCGTGGCGTGCATGAGCAACTTCGGGAAGTAGGTGCGGTAACCGCCGACGGCCCACAGGCTGAGGAAAAGTCCGGTCATGTCGGGCGGGCGCGGCACCTGGATTTCGGGATCGCGGCCGACGACGATCGTATCGCTGTGGTGGCGGGTGTGGCTCCAGCGCCAGACGACGGACTCACGCATCACCATGAACGAGGCGATTTCATAGAGCACGGAGTTCAACCAGTCGGTGCGGAAGGCGGTGCCATGTCCGCACTCGTGCCAGCGGGAGTCCGAAGCGGTGCCGTAAAACACGGCATAAACGAGATAGGGAATCACGGCCCACCAGGTGCCCCACCAATAGGCGGTGGCGCCTCCGGTGAGCGCGAGGATGCCGAACCAGAGCAGCGTGTCGCGGATGGCCGGGCCGTCGCGGCGCTCCAGCAGCTTGCGCATGGTGGCGCGGGGCACCGGAGTTTGATACCAATCCGCCTCGGCCAAACCCATCTCCACCGCGCGGTGCGCGTTCACACCGGTGAGGCTGTAATCCAGAATGTCCGGCGGCCGCATTGCCGCCACGGGTCCGTGTGCGTGATCGGGATCCATGATTATTGATGGCACATGATTTACCTTTTCCAAATGCGTTCAAGCTCCTCGAGAGTGCGGCCCTTGGTCTCCGGCACAAGGCGGACCATCACGATCACCAAAACCACACAGAAGCCGGCATAGATCCAGAACGGGAACCCGTGATTGAAGTGCTTCACCAGCCACGGGTTTTCGTCCATCATGGGAAAGGTCTGCGAGACGATGAAATTGGCGACCCACAGGCTGAAGGCGGCGATGGCCAGCGCGCGGCCGCGGATCTTGGTGGGGAAAATTTCTGATAGAATCACCCACGTCACCGGCCCCACCGACATTGCGAAGCAGGCGATGTAGCCGAGCATGAAGATCAACAGCCACGCGCCGATCACTTCGGCATAGGCCGCCAGGCCGATCGCCGCCAGGCACAGTCCCATGCCCGCCGCGCCGATGATCATGAGCGGCTTGCGTCCGACGCGGTCCACGATCCAGATCGCGAGCACGGTGAAGAGCAGGTTGACGCCGCCAACGAGCACGGTTTGCAGCAGCGCGACATCGGTTTCCGCCCCGGCCACGGTCTTGAGGATTTCCGGCGCGTAGTAGAGGAAGACGTTGATGCCGGTGACCTGTTGCAACACCGCCAGCAGCACGCCGATCACCAGGATGAGCCGCATGCCAGGCTGCATGAGTTGTTTCATCGATCCGCTTTCCTCGGCCAGCGCAGCGCGGATGCCGGCGATCTCGCGTTCCGCATGGGCGGGTCCGGCCACCCGCCCGAGCACCCGCCGCGCCTCGTCGGCCCGTCCTTTCTTGAACAGAAACCGCGGACTCTCCGGGACGAAGAACATCAGTCCTAACAGAAGCAGCGCCGGAATCGCCTCCGATCCGAACATCCAGCGCCATCCGGTCGCCACGTTCCATGCCTCATCCCCCTGGCCGGAGATGAAGTAGTTGACGAAATACACCACCAGCATGCCGAAGATGATCGCGAACTGGTTGAGCGAGACCATCCGCCCGCGGATATGAGCCGGACTGATCTCGGCGATGTACATGGGACTGGTCATCGAGGCGATGCCCACGCCGAGCCCGCCGATCGCGCGATAGATGATGAACTCGGTGAGCGTCCGCGGCAGCGCGGTGCCGATCGCCGAGATGAGAAACAACACCGCCGCGATCAGCAGTGCGGTTTTCCGGCCGAGGCGGTCGTTGATTTCACCCGCGAAGGCCACCCCGACGAAGCAGCCGACCAGCGCGCTGGACGCCGCCCAGCCTTTCATTGCCGCGTCGAGCTCGAAGTGCTGCTGGAGGTAACCGATCGCCCCGCTGATGACGGCGGTGTCATAGCCGAAGAGCAGCCCGCCGAGCGTGGCGACCAGACAGGTGAGGACCAGGTATGAGGTGGAACCGCGGTCGGCTTCATCGTTGGCTTGCATGGGTTTTCCGGAATGGGTTGGCGACGCTTTTTGAATATTGCGCACGAAGGGCGGCAGCAAGTTTTCTTCCCCATGGGCGGTAAAAAAATCGCTGAAAAAACGCGGGCATTGGGCGCGTTTCCAATCCCGCCATCCCGATGCGACACATGAAAACGATCCTAGCGGCACTCGCCACCCTTCTGCTGACCGTCCAGGCATGGGCCGGCGATGCCACGCTGTGGTATTCGAAGCCCGCCGCGAAATGGACCGACGCGCTGCCGCTTGGCAACGGCCGGCTCGGCGCGATGGTCTTCGGCGGCACCGGCAGCGAGCGGATCCAGCTCAACGAGGAAAGCCTGTGGGCGGGAAGCCAGACCGAGGCCATCGCGCCGGATTACAGGAAACATCACGAGGAAGTGCGGCGGCTGATGCTCGCCGGAAAGCGCCTGGAGGCGCATCAATACGGTCTGGAAAATCTAACAGCAAGCCCCACCTCGTTCCGCTCCTACGAACCGCTCGGCGACATGTTTCTCGACTTCGGCGGGACAGCGGCAATCACCGGCTACCGGCGCGAGCTTTGCCTGGGAGACGCCATCGCCCGCACGGTTTACCGCACGGGGGAAGCCACCATCACCCGCGAGGCGCTGGTTTCCGCACCGGCGGATGTTCTTGCGGTGCGCGTGTCATCCGGTCAACCCGGCGCGCTCTCGTTCACGGTCCGGCTGTCCCGCCACAAGGATGCGGAAATCACCGTCGATGGTGACAACGGCCGCCTTCACATGGATGGCCAAATCGTTGACATCGCCAGGGAGGACGGCGGCTACGATGACAACGCGGGCGGCTCGGGTCCGGGTGGCCGGCACATGCGTTTCGCCGGCCGGCTGCTCGTCCGCAGCGAGGGCGGCGCGGTCACCGCCGGAGCGGACAACTCGCTGCGGGTTTCCGGCGCGGACAGCGCGCTGATCCTCTTCACCGCCGCCACCGACTACGATCGGGAAAAACTCAACTTCAACCGCGCGATCGATCCCGCCGCCGCCGCGGAGCGCATTCTCGCCGCCGCGGCCGGCCTTTCCTGGCAGCAGTTGCGCGAGGCGCATGTGACATCACATCGCGAACTCTTCGACCGCTTCGCGATCGATCTAACAGGTGAAACCGCGTTTATGGCGGACCAGCCGACCGACGCCCGGCTTGACGCGGTGAGGAAAGGAGGCACGGACGCCGGACTGGTGGAGCTTCTCACGCAATACGGGCGATACCTGTTGATCGCCAGCTCGCGTGCGCCCGGCCGCCTGCCGGCGAACCTGCAAGGGATCTGGAGCGACCGGAAGTGGGCGCCGTGGGAGGCCGACTACCACCTCAACATCAACCTGCAGATGAACTATTGGCCGGCGCCGGTCACCGGCCTGATGGAGACGCTCGATCCGCTGGCCGGTTGGTTGCGCCCCGCTGCGGAGCGGGGGAAAACCAGCGCCGAGCGCCTGTACGGCGCGGACGGCTGGGTTCTTTTTCTCGCCACCAACCCGTTCGGCCGCAGCACTCCGAGCGCCTCGAATCCGATGTCGCAATTCCTCAACGGCGTGCTCGATCCGCTCTGCGGCGCATGGCTTGCGGCACAGTTGTTCGATGCATGGCAGTTCGATGGCGACCCGAAGGCCCTTGAGGTTCTCCATCCGCTGCTCGCCGGCGCGAGTGAGTTCGTGCTCGACATGCTCGTCGAGTGCGCCGACGGGAAATCGCGCATCGTTCCCTCCACCTCGCCGGAGAACCAATACATCGATCCCGAGAGCGGCGATGAACTGCGGATCACCGCGGGATCGACCTATCACATGAGCATTGTGCGTGCGATCTTCGACGCCACCCGGCGTTCCGCGTCGCTTCTCGGCCGCGACGCGGAATTGGTCGAACGCATTGATGCCGCCACAGCCAAGCTGCCACCTATCAGAATCGGCCCCGACGGCCGCATCCTCGAATGGGCCGAACCGTATCGCGAGGCGGAGCCCGGCCACCGTCATGTGTCGCACCTCATCGGGCTGCATCCCTTCGACCTGATCACCCCGGAGACTCCGGAACTCTTCGCCGCCGCGCGCAAGACGATCGACACCCGGCTCGCCAAAGGCGGGGCCGGCACCGGATGGAGCCGCGCGTGGACGATCAGTTTCTTCGCCCGTCTGCGGGATGGCGACAGCGCCGCCATTCATTGCGACGAACTGCTGCGCCGCAGCACGATGCCCAATCTCTTCAACAGCCACCCGCCGTTCCAGATCGACGGCAACTTCGGCTTCACCGCCGGGGTTTGCGAAATGCTTGTCCAAAGCCACCGCCGCGACTCGGCGGGCGGATTCCTCATCGATCTGCTTCCCGCGCTGCCGAAGGCATGGCCGTCCGGTTCGGTCATGGGCCTGCGCGCGCGCGGCGGGTTCACCGTGGATCTGAAATGGGAACATGGCAAGGTGCGGTCCTACCGCCTCAGCCATCCCGGGCAAGCCGAGGCCCGTGTGGTTTCCGGCGGACGGAACACCACCGTCAAGGCCGACGCCAGCTGGCGCGACTGGCCTTGATCCCCCGCCCTCTTCCGATTCATTGCGGGCGTGAAACCGGCCATAGCTGGAGCGCCCGGCCGGCGGCCGCCGGTTCCGCGAAGGGGCCGGGCCGGGGATGATCCTTGTGGTGAGGCTTGCCGAAGAAGTCGCGGTCGAGCTGATAGGGCGAGCCATCGGGCCGCACATAGGGCAGGTTCGGGATGGCGGCCCTGCCTAACAACTCGGAAGTCACCATGGGCCCGGAGGGTTCTCCGGGCCAATTCGCATTCATTTCCAAAAACCACCCGCCCGACTCCTCGCGCAGTTTCAGGGCCGGGTCGAAGCGGGGCAGGACGAGCGGCGACGGCTCGTGGCTGGACGGCTTGGCGCGCTTGAGAAACACATTGCCGGCCATGCGGTTCGGCAGCGCGGTGTTGTCGTAGCCGGCGAGTCCGGCCGGGGCGATGAAGAGGTTGTTGAAGAAGCGGTTGTCGCCACCCTTGATATTGGAAAGCCCGGCGATCCCGGTGCCGTGTTCCTCCATCCACGGCGTTTCGCGTTTCGGCTCGGGTTTGTTCCTGACGCGTCCCGCGAACAGGTTGTGCGCATAGGTTCCGCCTTGGGAAACATCGTTGAGCGCGACGGCGGAGAGAAACAGGTTGTGATCGATCAGGAACGGTCCGTGGTTGACCTCGACGAACAGGTCCTCGCGCGGCGCGACGCCATGGACCAGGTTGCGGGTGACGCGCGTGCCCTGCGTCATCCAGTCGAGCCAGATCCCGCGATTGGCACGATGAATGTGGTTGTCGCGGATCAGCGTGTCGATGGCTCCATGGAACTTGATGGCTGCCATTTCCGCGCCGGTGAACAACTGGCGCACATGGATGTCGTGGATCAGGTTGCCCTCGATCAGGCTGAATGCCGGACCGAGGCTGCCGCAGATGCCCGTCTGCTCACAGTGCGAGATGTGGTTGCCGCGCACCACATGGTGGCCGATGTTTTCCTTCGACCACCCGGCGGCCAGCCCGCGCCTGATGGTTTCGACATAGCCCGTGGCGGAGTTTTGCGATTGGTTGTCAAACTCGTCGCCGTGCTTGCCCAGCGTCACCCCGCTGCACACCGAGTAGCGGATGATGTTGTTTTCGATCAACCAGCCCTTGCTCCAGTGGGTGCCGATGAGGCCGACCTGTTCGGCGGTCGGCGGCGCCCAATTGGTGGCGGCGTGTTCCAGTGTGAACCCGCGCACGGTGATGAAGTCGCGCCCGGTTTGAGCCGGATAAAAAACCGCCTGCCTGACGTTGATCTCGATGCCGTCCTTGTTCGGGTCGGTGCCCGGAAACCGGGCGGTGATGGTCGTGTTTTCCCGATCGACGGTGGCGAACCACAGCGGCTCTCCGCCGGCGGATTTCAACACTTCCTCCAGCGTCGCCGCCTCGACCAGCCAGTGGCCGTCGAGATAGACCGCTCCGGTGTGGTGCTTGCGGTCCTTCGGGATGAACCAATCGCCCCTGATCTCGTCGGCGTAGGGATTGAAACCGCCGAAAAAGGCGTTCGGCAAAACCACCTTCCAGATGTCGGGCCCCGACTTTTCCCAGCCCTTGACGACTTCGGATCCCTTGATCGCGACCTTGGCGCCCGGCGCGGCCTGATAGATGATGCGTTTTTGATCGGACTCCCCACCGCGCGGCGGATCGATGCGCTCGCGGTAGACGCCCTCGCGCACGGTGATCACGTCGCCGGGCATCGCCAATTGCGCCGCCGCCTGGATCGTGCGCAAGGGATTGGCGGCGCTGCCATCGGCGGAATCATCGCCGGTTTTTGCGACATGGATTTCGCGGGCGGGCAGCGCGCCGGAGGCCGCTACCAGGGTGGAGAGAATGAGGGTTGTGAGTTTCATGAGGTGTAACTGTCCCTCACCGCCCGATACATGGCCAGCATGTTTTCGGTGGGTGTCGGCGCCTGGATGTTGTGGATGTTGTTGAAGACGAAGCCGCCGCCCTGGTTGAAGATGCGGATCCGTTCGCCGACCTCGTCATAAACCTGCTGTGGTGTGCCGAAGGGCAGTGTCTTCTGGGTATCCACCCCGCCGCCCCACACGGTCAGACGGCTGCCGTATTTCTCCTTGAAGGACCGCGCCTCCATGCCCGCCGCCGAGCACTGCACGGGATTGAGGATATCCACTCCGATCTCGATGAAGTCCTCGATGATCGGGCCGATCGAGCCATCGGTGTGGAAAAAGGTTTTCCATGTCGTGTGTTCGTGCACCCAGTCGTTCATCCGCTTGTAAAAGGGTTTCCACAAGGTGCGGAAAAGCTGGGGTGATACGAGCAGGCCTTCCTGTCCTCCGAAGTCGGTGCCGCTGATGATGATGACGTCAAGCTTGTTGCCGACCGCCTGGTGCAGCAGTTCCATGTTGCGGATCGCCGCGGCGGTTTGCAGTTCGTAGATGCCGCGGATGTAGTCCGGCTCCATCAGCAGGTATTCATACCAGAGATTCGGGTCGCGCAGTCCTTTGGGTTCCAACAAATCCTCGCCAGGCACGAATGCGACATCGCCGAGCCCGCCCTGGCCGAAATTCATCACCAGGCCGTAGTCGGTCTCCTTGTGGATCCGCTCCGCCTCGCGTTCGAAGTGGGCCAGGTCCTCGTCGTCGAATTGGCCGAACGATTCCGCCCAGTCGTTCGGGTCGAGATGGTCCTCGTCCAAGGGTTGCTGGCGCACGATGGCATCGAAATAATAACCGCCCTTCGGCAGCCTGCCCGAAGGCTTCGCGCTGCGGTCACCCTTGGGATAGACCAGGATGTCGCCGTTGACATCCTCGGTGTATTCAAACTGCTTCGAGATTGCCACCTCGGTGCCGTCCTGCAGCCGCCACGGTTTCCAGCCATCGTTCTTGAAGCCGAAAATCGTCGAGCGCCCCCACAAGCCGACCACATCCACCCCCAGCGCCCGGCGCACATCCTCATCAACAAAGCCGAGCAGTTGGTAGGGCTCGTGAACCTTGGGCGGTTCGGCGGGCAGTCCCAAGCCCGCCCGCAAGCGCGCATAGGCACCCGCGGCGATGCCCGTCACCCAGGTCGCACCAAGATCGAGGCAGACGCGGTCGGGCTGCCGATGGTCGAGCGTTGCGGCAAGGCGCTCACGTGAAGTCATCACAGCTTCCTCCTCCCCACCCGGTCCAGTTTCATGCCGAAACTTATGCTTTGGGAACCGACTTTGGGAATGGACGCAAGTGCCGAAGATATGGACGATATTCGCGCCATGATGATTCCACGCTCCGCCCGGCTCCGCCTCGGCTATCTTTACGGCGGCAGTGTGCGCTACCAACCGGGAGAAGCGCTGGGCCCCCGCGATTTGGCCGACTACGAGATGGTGTTGCTGACCGAAGGCAGCGCGATTTACCAAAGCGGCGAGGCAGCGCATGAAATCACAGCCGGCGATCTGGTGCTGGCGCGCCCGGGTTTTCGTGAGCGCTACACATGGGACGGCCGCCAGTTCACCCGCCATTCGTATTTCCATTTTTCGATCGAGTCGATACCACACCCATGGCCCGCGCCGGATCTCTGGCCGGTCATCCACCGCCAGCCGGACCGGGCGGTCGAAAGCCTGTTTCATTCGATTCTCCGGCGCAGTCACCGCCCCGGCGGACAGCCGGCCAGCCAACCGCCGCCGCTCGACACCCGCATGGTCGAACTGCTGATGGAGCTGCTGCTCGAACCTCGCACCGGTGCTTCGATCCCTGAGGACGGCGAACGCCCGCAGCCTGTCGCCCGCGCGCTCAAGTGGATGCGCCACACACTCGAGGAAAACCCGCATGCCACGGTATCGCTGGATGAACTCGCCCGCCAGGCCGGCGTCTCATCGAAACACCTCTGCCGCGTCTTCCGGCATTCGATCGGCCACTCCCCGATGGTCACCCTGCGCCTGCTGCGGCTGCAACTGGCAGTGGCGCTGCTCGTCCGCTCCAGTCTGGCGGTGAAGGAAATCGCCACCCAATGCGGGTTCTCCGATGCCCTCTACTTCTCACGATGTTTTTCCTCCGCGTTCGGGCGTTCGCCCAGCCGCGTGCGCCTGGAACTTCAGCATGGCATCCCGCCGCCGGGAAATCCGCTGCCGGTGGATCTCACGCCGCGCATCCATTGGTGACGGGACGGCCGTGGATTCGCTTGCGCGGCGGCGTTTCCGGTGCAAGGCATGGACGCGTCACGGATCATGCCGAACCAACCGCCGCCCGAACATCCCGAAACGCCCGCTCTGCACACCGGGCGCTACTCCGGCATCCTGCCGCAACGCGGCTGGCCGGCGCGCAACCTGCGATTCCTGCGCCACCGCGTCGTCCCCGGCATGTTCCGCCGCCGCGCCGGCAACGTGCTCGAACCCGTGCTCGCCCCGCCGGACATGGACAAGGTGCGCGTCACCTGGATCGGCCACGCGTCGTTCTTCCTGCAATTCGCCGGCCATTCGGTGATCGTCGATCCCAACTGGGCGAAATGGCACGGCCCGGTGAAACGAAGCCGCCAGCCCGGCCTCGACCTGCACGGGCTGCCGGAAGTCGATCTGGTGCTTGTCACCCACGCGCATTTCGACCACCTCCACAAGCCGAGCCTCAAGATCCTCCAGGCGCGCGAGGGCATCGTCGTGCCCAAGGGCAGCGGCTCACTGGTTAGAAAACTCGGCTTTCCCGCGACCCATGAGATGCGTGTCTGGGACGAGCTGAAGTTCGACCTCCTGGAAATCATCCACACGCCGTCCCACCACTGGGGCGCGCGTTTCCTGCACGACACCCACCGCGACTACGGCGGCTACATCGTGCGCGCCGGCGGCAAGAGCGTCTTCCACTGCGGCGACAGCGCCTACTTCCCCGGCTTCACCGAAATCGGGCGGAAGCATGCCATCGACATCGCGCTGATGCCCATCGGTGCTTATGAGGCGCCGAGCGGGCGCGACGTCCACATGAACCCGGAGGAAGCGGTGCGCGCCTTCGCCGACCTCGGCGCGAAACTGCTCATCCCCATGCACTACGGGACCTTTCCGTTAGGCAACGAACCGCATGACGAACCGGTCGAGCGCCTGCTGGCCGAAGCCGACCGCCTCGGCATCAGCGACCAGATCCTGATCCCCGAGGAAGGCGCCGGCATCGAGTGGTAGCCGGAAAACATTTGAAACAAAACCATCCCTCCGCACCTCCCATCCACATGAAACAACTTGCCCTCGCCATTCTCACCATCCTGCCCATGCTCGCGTCCTGCGAACCTGCAAACAAAGCCATGTCCGAAAAACCCGCCGCCATGCCCGTAGTCCCCGCCGGAGCCGAAACCGCCACCCTCGGGGCCGGTTGCTACTGGTGCATCGAAGCCGCCTACCGCCAGCTCGACGGCGTGTTTTCCGTCACCTCCGGCTTCATGGGCGGCAAAGTGAAAAACCCGACTTACGAGCAGGTCTGCTCCGGCGACAGCGGCCATGCCGAAGTGGTGCAGGTCGTGTTCGATCCGCAAAAAATCACTTATGAGAAAATCCTCGCCTGGTTCTGGGACCTGCACGACCCCACCACCCTCAACCGCCAGGGCAACGACGTCGGCACCCAATACCGCTCCGCGATCTTCTTTCACACGGAGGCCCAGAAAAAAACCGCCGAGGCGTCGAAAGCCGCCGCCGCGGAGAACTTCAAGGACCCGATCGTCACCGAAATCACCGCCGCCAGCGAGTTCTATCCCGCGCCGCAATACCACCAGGACTATTACTTCCAGAACAAGTCAAAGAACCCGTATTGCAAATTCGTGATCGAACCCAAGCTCAAGAAGCTCAAGCTCGATCATTGAAATGCCGTTTGGAAAACAGCCAAAGGCAGGGACCGTTTTCCGCAACGCTCCTGCCAATGAATGGTGAATGAATCAGCCCATGGCCTCCGCTGTTGCTTGGCAGGTGGTTTCACTTGCCACACGATGGCGGAACGGGAGGGAGGCCCTGACTTGGTGGGTCTTCTTGTGATTTCATGGGATTCTCTGGGCCAGTGGATTTTCCGGGTTGGCCAGAATGACAGGTATCGGCACAGAAGTTTGTCAGAACCGGAGGCGCAGCCGGAGATGGACGGCCACGCTGTTCAGATTCCTGCCGTCAAATCCGTCGGAAAAACCGCCATTCTGTCCCGGCTTGCGCGGATGAATTTGAACCCGTGCCAGGCGCCGCCGCTCTCCCGGAAATCCGGGTAGCAGGTATGACTGTCAGCTTCTCTTCCATCCCTCACACGTCTGCCAGATCGGCGTGGCCAATCAGGATCCGATTGCCCATCGAATGGAAGACCGTTGTTAGGCGGATGAAAACGAAATCCGCCGGCCATTGGCTGACCATGGACACCATTCATTTCATGCGATGGCTCTGACTTCCCTCCGCAAGATCCCGCTTTTTCCGTGATAGGCTTTTTGGAAATCGAATTGACCTTGCAGCCGGATGAGCAAATCGCCGGGCACCCCGAAACAGAAATGGAACCGCAGTGCCATTCCTGCGCTGACCCCTTTTTTCTGGCGGATCACGTCGCTGAGCTGGGCTTTGCTGATGTTCATGGCTTGCGCCGCCTCGATCTGGGTGATTTTGTGATGATTGAGGGTGTCCCGGATGAGGGCGGCGGCGGGGTTTGAAACAGGTTTCGGAATTTTGAGTGGATCCCGAGGTATGGCGGTTGTTTTCGTTTTCATTTCCGGTTGGATTCAGTGGGTGTCTTCGATTCTGACGAGTTCGACGTTTTTCATTTCCGCGTTTTCCCATTGGAAGGTGATGCGCCAAGGTGAATTCCTTGATTCCGCGTCGATGGAGTATTTCGAGGTTCCCTTGAGCTTGTGGTAGTGGAGTGCGGGGATGAGCAGGAGGGATTTTTCATCGGCCTCATTGAGGATGGCCAGCCGCTCGAAGGCTTTGGTGGTATTGAGGGTTCCAAATTTCTTGCTTTCTTTCCGGCTCAGTGCCTCACCAAGGAAGATTTTTTCGGTTGCCGTGTCCGCGAAGCTCCTGATCACGCCGATAAAAATACACCGAAACGCGAACAAGGAAAGCCGGAATTCGCTTTTTTGTGTATTTGCGACAAAGCACGCGGGATTCCGGGATTTGGCCGGGCTTGTCAGTTCGATGGATTGGCCCCGGTTTCGCGAGTCGTATGGATCGAGTCGCATTCCGTATTGGGATCTTGTCGGAAATCCCTTCGCTTTGTGGCGTTCAATGGGCTCGTTTGACGTGTCGCTCGAATTCCACTTTGGAGATGATTTTCCGGCATATCGGGAACCGCACCGCCGAAGCCAGTTCGCCTTGATCGCGTCACTGACGGAACTTCCGCAGCAATTGCATCTTCTTGGCCTTGCGGGCGGCATCTTCGTGCGCTCGCGCCAGTCGTAGCTGCTGGCGGCGGTGTTCCTTCGCGAGGATTTTCCCGGCTTGCGGTTCGTTGCCGCCTTCGGCCATGCGGCGTGCTCCCTCGCTCAGATCGCGCCGCTGCGGACGAGCGGTGGCCTGTTTCTCCGCTCCGCCTCCGGGACGGCTGGTCCAGCCGCTGGAGCGTTCGAAGCGGTTTGCTTTCTTTGACATGGATCAGAGTTGGAATTTTTTGAACGCCCACGACATCATCGAAACAGTCGCACTTCTCACCGAAGTCGATTCGTAGCCCACCCAGCACACGCGCCGGGGGTAATGCGGAGGGTGAAACGGGACAGCGCTCCGAGGCGGGCAAGGCGTTGAAATCTTCAGTCAGCTGTAGGCGGTCTTTGCTTCCAAAATCAGGCCAGGGGTTGCCAGTAGAGAACGAATCAGGTGTGAAAGCGCGATTCGCTCGAAGCTGGCAGGTCGGGCCGAGAGATGAAGTGTTCAATCGTCGAGAAGCTGTTTCGATTTCAATTTTCAGATGGGTTGGCATGGCCAATGCCATTGGTTGGCACCTACGGTTCAGAGAACCTGCCCACCGAGAAGCTGCTTACAGATTGCTTACACCCCGAAGCAGCTTTTACGGGCAATTTGGCGCATCGTTGTAAATGCATGTCTGCTAGGCTTTTCCCTGCAAACCCCTGTTTTTAAGGGGTTTAAGTGGCGGACAGGGAGGGATTCGAACCCTCGGTGACGTTACCGCCACACACGCTTTCCAAGCGTGCTCATTAGACCACTCTGACACCTGTCCTTGGGCGGAGCGGAACGCTAGGAAGCGCCCGGGGGCTTGGCAATTCATTTTTGGCGGGCGGATGCGCGCGGGGGTTGCGCGCCGGGCGGGGATGGGGCATGAAGGGCGGCCATGACGGGCAGGGAAATCAAGGAGGCGCTGGATCGCGCGGGGGTGCTGCCGAGCAAACAGCTGGGGCAGAATTTCCTGATCGATCCGAACATGGCGCGCTGGATAGTCGCGCAGTTGGAGGCGCAACCCGGGGATGCGGTGGTCGAGGTGGGGCCCGGCACGGGATCTCTGAGCGAACATCTGGCGGGCAAAGTGCGGCGCTTGATCCTCATCGAGTTCGACGCGCGCCTGGCCGCGGCACTGGCGGAACGTTTCCGCGGCGAGCCGGGAGTGGAAGTGCATCATGCCGATGGCGCGAAATTCGACGGCCGCACGCTCTTCAAGCACCGGCCGGTCAAATTTCTGGGAAACCTGCCCTATTCGTCCGGTGGCGCGATTTTGAAAAACCTCTTGTCGCAACCGCATCCCTTCGAGCGCGCGGTGGTCATGTTGCAGAAGGAGGTGATCGGGCGGCTGGCGGCCACGCCGGGCACCAAGGATTATGGAATCCTGTCGTTGCGCACGCAGGCGGACTGGATCGTGGAGCCGCAGCGCACGGTGCCGCCGGAGGCGTTTCACCCGCGGCCGTCGATTGATTCGGCTGTGGCGATCCTGCGTCCGCGGGTTTCGGGACTGCCGCCATCCGACCGTCGTCTGTTAGACGAGTTGATCCGCCGGGGTTTCGCGCAGCGCCGCAAGCAGCTCGGCAAGCAGTTGCCTGCGGGCACTCCCTGGCCGCAAATCGCCGCCATGCTGGGTGTCGCCGTCACGGCTCGTGCGGAGGAGCTGACTCTCGAACAATGGGTGGAACTCACGCGCGCCTGTGATCCGCATCCGCTCAAGGATCTGCCGCAGAAGTCCGGCGAGATGTTCGATGTGGTGGATGACAACGATGTGATCACCGGGCATGCCCCGCGCGGCGAGGTGCATGCGCGCGGCCTGCTGCACCGGGCGGTGCATGTGCTGGTCTTCAACAAACGCGGCGACGTGCTCATGCAGCGGCGTTCGATGCACAAGGACGTGCATCCGGGCGCGTGGGGATCGAGCGTCTCGGGTCACCTCGATGCGGGCGAGGATTACGAAGCGGCGGCCGTGCGCGAGCTGGATGAGGAAATGGGCATCCGCGTGGAAACTCCGCCGCAGGAGATCGCGCGCATCGCTCCCTGTGAGGCGACCGGCTGGGAGCACGTGCGCCTGTACCGCATGGAGCATCACGGATCTGTTAGGTTTCCGGCGGCGGAGGTTGCCGCGGCGCTTTGGTTTCCGCCAGCCGAGATCGATGCCTGGCTCGCGGCCCGGCCGGAGGATTTTTCATCGGGATTCATCGAGTGCTGGAAAGTTGCACACGCGCATGGGGTCTTTTGATCCTTAATTCCGAAATGATCACCACGAAACCCTCGAAATGGCACGAGAGGTCAACCCCTTGAAGGCAACCCCACCCACACCTGGAAAGTGAGAGCGGTTCGGTTTTCAACTCTTTGATTTTCGTGAACTTTCGTCTCTTTCGTGGTTTCCATTTTCCTTTCTGGTTAGAAACATCTGCCGCAGTTCCGCCGCATCCAATTTCCATTCCTGCGTGCCGAACCGCCATTGGCGCGGGATTTCCCACAGGGGCAGGCGCTCGGTGAGTGCGGATTTCAACACGGCGGGTGAAACTCCGTCCGCGAGTTCGGCGAGTGCGGCGATTTCCTCGAAGCGCTCGGGGTCCGCACTGGGGATGCCGAGCACCTTGACGCGCAAAACCTGTCCGGTGGCCATGATCGCCGCCTCGACTTTGGCCGGGCTGATCTTGCGGCCCGCCACGTTGATCGCGCCGCCGGTGGTGCCTGTGAGATGAACGAAGCCGCCTGCATCGGTGAAACCCAGATCGCGCGTGAGATAAACCCCGTTTTCCAACAAGTCATCGCCACGGGGCGCGTCGTAGCCCGTGGCGACCGCGTCGCTGGTCACCCGCAGGCGTCCGTCGCGTCCGGTATCGACCGTCACGCCGGGCAGGGGAATGCCGACGATGGAGGCGGATTCGCGCGGAGTATCGGTGGGATCAAAGGCGATGCCGCCGCATTCGCTGGCACCGTAGAAATTGTGGATCTTGAGCCCGGTTTCCTCGAACACCCGCTGCTCCAGATCGAGCGCGAGCGGCGCACCCGCGGAGATGGCGAGGCGCAGCGGCGAGTCTGTTAGAACGCCGGCCCGCTGCCAGGCGCGCCACATCGATGGCACGGCGGGCAGCACCACCGCCTCATGTTGGCGGAAGGCGTTTTCGACCAAACGCGGAAACGGCAGCGGCAGCAGCCTTGCGGGCACCCCATGCAGCAGCAGCGGCAGCACGACATTGCAGAAGCCGTAGGAATGCGCCAGCGAGACGACCGCCAGATTCGGCACATCGGGGCTGAGACCCATCGCGGCCGTGATGCGGTCCGCATCCGCGATGACCTGCATGTCGTTGAGAAAAATCGCGCGTGGAATGCCACTGGCGCCCGGAGTGTGCTTGATGAGCCGCGTCGCGGCGGGCGGCGGGCGCCGCAAGACAGGATCGGGCGCATCGCGCTCGACGGGGATCACCGCCATGCCATCGCGCCATGCCCGCAGGATATCGACGAAAAAGCGCGGGTCTCCGCTGCGTGCGACGACCGGCGCGAGGGCTTTCGGCGCGGATTCCACGGCAGCCGCCAATCCGCCGAAGGTCGTCACGCCATCGCCATCCAGAATGGCGGCGCGATGGGCGAAACGCCGTGAGGTTTCCAACCAGCGGAGATAGAGCATTTGACAAGACGGATGCGCCTGCCTAGCTACCTGCAAGCTCCCTGACGAGCCTTAACTCGTTTCATTCCTTGGCCTGGTCGCACATTGATTCCCCCGCATCCGATGTCCGCCGCGTGGTGGTGACCGGGGCGGGCATCGTATCGCCGATGGGCACGGGCTTTGCGGAAAACGCGGCGGGTTTCCGTGCCGGTCGCGCGGCTTTCTCGCCGGTGACCTTGTTTGATGTCTCGCGCCAGCGGGTGGGATCCGCCGGGCAGGTGGATTTGCCGGATAAAGGGTTTCCCGGGCGCATGGACCGCGGCACGCGCATGGCATGGCTTGCCGCGCGCGAGGCGCTCGCCGATGCCGGGCTGAGCGGAGGACGCATGCCGATGATGGTGGGCACGTCCGCCGCCGCGATGCCGATTGGCGAGGATTACTATCGCGCGGCGCATCTCGTGGGAACAAGCCGCCGCGCACAACTGCACCGGGTGGAAATCTATCAGGTGCAGCGGCAGATGGCGGAGATGGCGCGGCAGTTGGATGTCGATGGCCGCATCCGCATCGTTTCCAACGCCTGCGCCTCGGGTGCCAACGCGATCGGCCAGGGGTTTCATCTGGTGAGAAGCGGTCGCGCGGAGCGTGTTCTTGCCGGCGGATACGACGCATTGTGCCAACTGGTTTTCGCGGGTTTCGACGCCTTGCAGGCGCTCAGCCCGTCCGGCATTCCGCGGCCGTTCGATGCCGCGCGCGACGGACTGGCGCTGGGCGAGGGCGCGGGTTTCGTCGTGATCGAGTCCGCCGAATCGGCGAAAAGCCGCGGTGCGCGCGTGATCGCGGAAATCACCGGCTATGGCGCGGCCACCGATGTGCACCATCTCACGCAGCCCCACCCCGGGGGTGATGCGGCGCTGGTCACGATGCGCGCCGCCTGTGCGATGGCCGGTGTTCCGCCGGAGGAGATCGATTATATCAACTCGCACGGCACCGGCACGCCGCTCAATGACGTGGCGGAGGGCAACGCGATCCGCCGCTGGGCCGGGGAAGCGGTTTCGCGCATCAAGGTCAGCTCCACCAAGTCGGCGACCGGCCATCTGTTAGGCGGCGCGGGCGCGGTGGAGTCCGTCATCTGCCTGATGGCGCTGGAAGGCCAGTGGCTGCCCGCCAGCCTGCATGTGCGCGAGCCGGATGAGGTGTGTGTGTTCGACCTCGTCCGCGAGCCGCGCGCGGCGGTGGTGCGGCGCGTTTTGACGAATTCGTTCGGTTTCGGCGGAGCCAACGCGACCTTGATTTTTGAAAAGGAGGGCATGGCATGAGTGCGGGCCTTGCGATCACCGGCACCGGAGCGGTCACCTCGGCAGGCTGGGGTGTGGCGGCGATGATGGAGGCGCTGGATTCCGCTGCGGTGATCCCGGTTTCCCTGTTGGAACGCGCGCTCGGTGATTCGGTCGTCCAAACGCCGGTGCGGCGCGTTCCGCTGGCAGCCGCGAACACACCGAAGTCCGCGCGGCTGCGGCGTGTCAGTCCCATCAGCAGGTTCGCCGCGGCGGCGGCGATGGAGGCGCTCGGCGCGGAGCGGGCGGCCGAATCCCTCGCGGGCCGTCTGCGGGTGGGGGTGATTTTCACGCTCACCAACGGTTGTGTGAACTACTCGAACCGTTTCTTCGGCGAAGTGCTCGCCGATCCGGCGCTGGCCAGCCCGATCCTGTTTCCCGAGACGGTTTTCAACGCGCCATCGAGCCATATCTCCGCGATGATCGGCAGCGGCTCGCCGAATGACACGATGCTCGGCGATGAATCGGCCTATCTAACAGGTATCGATCTGGCGGCCGAATGGATCGCGCGTGGCGACGTCGATGGCTGTCTGGTGATCGGCGCGGAGGAAACGGACTGGCTGAGTGCTGAGGCGTTGTGCCTTTACTCAAAGGATCATGTTCCTTCCGAGGGCGCGGGCGCGATCTATCTGGAGCCCGGCGCGTGGCCGGTGCGCATCCATCATCTGCCGGATCCGGTTCCGTATCCATTCCGCGGCCGCATCGCCGCGGCACGTGACATCCGCCAAGCCCTCCCTGCGGACGATGACGGCCAGACCGTGCTGGTGGACAGCCGCGCGGGCGTGTGGCGATCCGACCGGGCCGAGACGCTGGCGTGGCGTGCCTGGTCCGGGCCGCGATGGTCGCCCAAACGTGTGTTGGGCGACAGCATGGGCGCGGCCTGCGCCTTGCAGGTGGTCGCCGCCGTGGAGGCTTTGAAATCCGGAGTCTTCACCCAGGCCGTAGTTTCCGCAACAGGCTCGAACCAACAAGCGGCGGGAATGGTATTGCGTTCATCCGTCTGATGGATTCGTGTGCAAGCACAGCCCGGACCTCATCCCGCGCAACCGCCGCATGGCGAAAGAATCGGAAAATTCACGCGTGCGCGGCTTCCGAAAACCGGTTATTGGAAATTTGCGGACATGAAGGACGAAATCGATTGGAAGTCACTTTTGGCAGTCATCCTCAACGAGCACGACTGCCAAACCGGCACGATCCATCAAATGGAGGCGAGCGGGACGCACCTCGGGCTGGTGTGCCAAATCGGAGTGCCCGAGGGCCTCGTCGAAAAAATCACCCGGATCCCCATCGGCAAGGGAATCGCGGGAGTGGCGGCCGAGAGACGGGAGCCTGTGATGCTCTGCAACCTTCAGCAAGACCTCGGCGGCGTGGCCAGAGCAAACGCCCGCCAGACCGGTGTATCCGGCTCTCTGGCCGTGCCGGTTTTCAATGCCGACCGCACGAAAGTCCTGGGCATCCTCGGGGTTGGGAAATTGGCACCCCATGACTTCCCGGCAGAGGAAATTCGCCGAGTGGAATCCCATGCCGCAGCCATTGGCCGGAGATTCGAAATGCCATAGCAAGGTGCGTGGATGGATCGGATGCGGCTGCGTCTTTGCCTCCCCATCGATGGTGTTGCAGGCGATGGATGCCGGGGCTTTTGCGGAAAATGGCTTGTCGCGATACGGCCGGAGGTGAGACCGTGGCAGGGTTGAAGGAGTTTCATGCAAGATTTCATCCTCACCGCCATCCTGCTGGGCTTTGTCATGTATCTTGCTTACCGCAGATTGCGGAGGCACATCAAGGCGCTGGAGGATCAGATCGCGGCCCAGCGCCTGAGTCATGTCAAACTGCGCGAGGCGAATCGCGACTTGCTCGCCGAGTTGAAACGCATCGAGGCACGCATCGACGCGGGCGATGCGAAAAGCCAGCCCTCCGGTAAGCCCGAGCCGGAGCCCGAGATGGAAGAGAGGCCGCTTTACCGGGTGGTCCCGGACGAACCGGCCATTCCACCGCCTCTGCCGGATTATCTGGGCGCGCTCTGCGATAAAATGGCCGCCGGGCCGCAGGTGGTGCAACCAAGGCCGCCGGAGTGGACGGACCCCGGGCCAATCGACATTCCAGCAGTGGCGGCCCCGTCGTTTTTCAGCACGATCCCATGGCACGACATCCTGAAGCGCATGCACCTGCTGCCACCCGCGAAATCCGATGCGGACGGGACGGCGGAGAGCCAGCTCGCCGCGTGGTGGGTGATCCGGATCGGGCTGGTGCTGCTGATCATCGCGGCGGTGTTTTTCGGCATCCATGTCAGCCAGCACACGCCGCCGTGGTTGCGCGTGGTGACCTTGTGCCTGGTGTCGGTGGCGACCATCGGGCTCGGCGCGCGGATGCGGGGCAAGCTGGAGGGATTCGGACGCGCGATCATCGGCGGCGGTTTCGCCTTGTTGTATTTCACCGCGTTCGCCGCCTTCGCGCTTCCCGCCACCAAGATCATCGATGCTCCTGCGGCGGGCGTGCTGGCCCAGTTTGCGGCGCTCATCGCCGCCATCCTGTGGTCCTTGTGGAAAAAGGATCAAATGGTCGCGACGCTCACCCTGTTCCTGGGATTCGTGTCCTGCGGGTTTTCCCATTCCCATGATCTGGACCGCTTCGCCACGCTGGGTCTGGTGCTGCTGGCCGCCACGGGGGCCTTCCTGTTTGCGACGCGCGGCTGGCTCACGCCCTTCCTCACGGCGCTCGTCGGATCATGGGCCGGTTTCGCCATTTTCGCGGAGCTCGACTGGCTGCGTGCGGACGCGCCGCCGTTCGCCCACCTGATGGGCGCGCTGGTGGTTCTAACCGTCCTGTTCGAGGCGGGCGGCTTGGTTTGCGCGGCGCGCGGTCTGCACCTTCGGGACGATCGTTTGCGGCGCTGGCTGCTGCTCGGCAACACCACGGCGGCGGCGCTGATCGGCTACAGCGTGGTGCGCATGGTGCATCCGGATCAGTTGAAGGACTTTTATTTCATCATGGCCGCGCTGTTTTTCACCTTCACGGTGATTCACCATTTGCGGACGACGGACCGGGTGGTGACGGAATCGTTTTTTCTCAAAAGCAGCGCCCTGCTGTGTCTCGGCTTTGCGGCGGCGTTCAGCGGGCCGGTCCGCTGGCTGGCCATCGCGTTCCAGGCCTTCTCCCTGTTGTGGACGTCGCGGCGCAGCGGTTCGCGGTGGATCGCCGCGGGATTCGTGCTGGTGCTGGCCGCCTCCGTCGGCTGGTTCTGGCGGGACCTGGTGCTCGATCCGCCCGCGGCATGGCGCTGGCAGGAACCGTTCCGCCTCGCCGGAAGCCTCTATCTGGTTTTTCTAACAGTCCAACTCGCCCTCCACTCGCGCTGGTTTCCGGGTGGGATCGGCGGCACCGGAGAACCCCATCAAAACCAGGCGCGCGGCTTCCGTTTGACCGGCTCGCTTGTCATCGGGTTCTCGGTGCTGGCACTGGCGTTCGCCCCGTCGTTTCCCGGCCGCAGTGATCCCGTGTGGTTTCTGCTCCTGCTTGCGGGTTTGATCGGGCTGCTGAGTCCGCTTCTGCGCAGCGGGGTTCCCTGCATGGCGGCGGCACTGCCGCTGGTTTCCTGTTACATTGCCTACGCGGTCCTGCCGCCGGCCGCAAGCCAGAGCACCGCGGCGCTATTGTTAGGTGCGACGCTCGTGCTGGCGGCGTTCGGCGTGTGCGAGGCGATCCGCCGCTATTGGCCGGTGACGATCATGGGCGGGTCGTGGCTCCGTGAGGCGGCCCTGCTGGCGGGGCTTGCCACGCTGCTGCCGCTGACCAGGGCGCTTGGCGGAATGTTTTCACTCACGGGCCATGCGGGGATCGCGCTCTTCGCGCTTTTTCCCGCAGTCGCCTGTGCCGCGATCGTGTGCCGCCAAATGAAGGGCGCGCATGATCAGGATACCGGGTTGTGGGGGAGGCTGAGCCAGGCGCGCCCCGGAGAGATGCCGCATGATTCGATCAATCTCGCGGTTCTGCTGCTGATATCCGTGAGTATCGCGGTGGTTCTATGGAAAAGAATCACGAATCCCGGTTTGCGAATGGCGACATTATGGGGCGATGCCATGCTTCATGGTCTCGGGGTTTTCTCGATTCACCTGTTCTTCCAGAAGCATCTTGGGGAAGGTCCTGATTTCCTTGCTGCGGCGGTGCTGGGCGTGACGCTCTTCGCGACGAGCCGGCGCTTTCCCTTCCGCTCTCTCGCCGCCGTCTCATGGCTGCCCGTCGCGCTGGCCTGTGTCTCGGGTGTCCTGGCGAAAAACTGGCAGGGAGCGGCTCATGGAGAAGTCTGGTTTATGGCGGCGGGTGTGCTGGTGCTCGCCCATCTCATGGCCGCCCATCACTCGCGGAGTGGCGGCTCATCCGGAATTCCGGAGCTCATCATGGACGTCATCGCATGCATCGCGGTGATCGCGTGGACGCTGGTCACGCTCGCTGCTGCGGAGGACCCGTGGCAGGCCGCGGCTCTCACAGGAATCGCGCTGCTCTGCGCCGCGTTGTGGCGCTGGCGGGCGATCGCGCGCATCGGCCATTTCGGCCTTGGGCCGCTGACCCTTGCGTTCTGCATGGCGGCCGCGCTGATGCTAGCGGACAGCCGCTCACCCGGGCCCGTGGTTGCCACGTTGACGAGCCTGCTGCTGACATCCGCCGGCATCGCCGCCAACGGAATGATCATGGCGGCCGGCGTGCGCCGCGTCCTCGGGCTGAAAATCACCTCCGCTTCCGTAATGCCCTGGTTCCATGCGCTGGCCGCGCTGGTCATCGCGTTTTCCGCCTGCACGATCGACCGCCTTGTCAGCGACGAATTCACCGCCGTTTTCTGGGG
>JALOUA010000378.1 GCA_025457625.1 Akkermansiaceae bacterium | reverse complement strand
TGGCCTACGGCGGCTGGGGATTCGACCACCACCCGCCCGGTGGATTCCACGACAAGGTGAACCCGAGCACCCACCAGTATCTGCGCGGGCCGCACAACGTGCCGCTGCGTTCGCTCTATTCGCGCAACATCGCCAACCTTTTCTTTGCCGGGCGCAACATCAGCGCCACCCACTATGCGCTGTCCTCAACGCGCGTCATGCTCACCTGCGCCCAACTCGGCGAAGCGGCCGGCATGGCGGCGAGCCACGCCGTGCGATCACGGCGCGATCCGCGTTTGCTCGTCACCGGCGACGCCATCCGCGCGATCCAGCGGGACCTGTTTCTGGCAGACCACCACATCCATGCGCTTGAGCTGCCGATCGACAACGACATCGCGCCCGAGGCGGATGTCACCGCATCAAGCGTCTTTTCCGAGAGTGATTCCGCAACAAGCTGGGGAATCGACCGGCTGCGCGACCGGCGGATGCTGCAACTGCCGGTGACCAGCGCGCGACTGGAAACCGTTTCCCTTCTGGTCGATGCGGACTGCGAGACCGAGCTGCGCTACGCGTTCCACCAGGGCCCTGCGAACGGATCGACCTTCCCCGAAGACAAGTTGGCCGATGGCGCGATCCTCATCCCGGCAGGCGTATTGCAATGGGTGGAGTTGCCGGTCAACAGCGCCATCGGCCGCCCCGGCTGGCATTTCCTCATCTTCGAAGCCAATCCCGATCTGGCGGTCCACATGACGGAAACCCCGCCCGGCAAGCTCTGGTTTTACCCGCGACCGCATGATCCGATCCGGATGAATTATTTCACCAACTGGACATCGCGCACGCTGATGATCGGCATGAAGCGCGCCGTGGATGCCGACGGCGCGGGAGTGGTGGCACCGGACTGGAACGATCACGCGCGGAATTTCAAGGGCGAGAGCCTGTTTTACAATTTCGCCCACTGCTGCCGGACCACCCCCGCGCAGGACGTCTATCAGCCTGCGATGGTGGTCAACGGCCACAGCCGCCCGACCCGCACGCCCAACCTCTGGGTGTCGGCGGCGAGTTCGTTTGCCGAACCGGAATGGCTTTCCCTGAGCTGGGAAAAACCGCAGGACATCACGGAAGTCCAGTTGCTCTTTGATTCGTCGCTGCAATTCCACTTCTGGCAAAGCTGGCAGGGTTATCAACTGCGCAGCATCCCCACGCTCGTGCGGGACTACCGCGTTATCGCCGAACATGCGGACGGCAGCACCACGGTCGTCGCCGAGGTCGGCGGCAATTACCAGCGCAACCGGCGTCACCGCGCGGCCATCGCCGGAGTCCGGCGTCTGCGCGTCGAGATTCTCGCCACCAACGGTCTCCGACGCGCCCAGGTTTATGGCATTCGTGTCATCAGCGGCGGCATGGTCTGACAATGCCTATGAAGATCGTCGTTCTCGATGGATACACGCTCAACCCCGGTGACAATCCGTGGACCCCGCTCGAGGCCTTGGGCAGCCTCACCGTGCACGACCGCACGCCGGAGGAACTGATCATCACCCGCGCCGCGGATGCCGATATCCTGCTGACCAACAAAACGCCGCTCTCCGCGGAAACACTCGCCCGGCTGCCGAAGCTGCGGATGATTTCCGTGCTGGCCACCGGCTACAACGTCGTCGATGTCGCCGCTGCCCGCGCCCGCGGCATCCCCGTCTGCAACGTGCCGGGATACAGCACCAACTCGGTGGCGGAATTCGTCATGGCGCTCATCCTCGATTTTTTCAAACAGGCGCGTTTCCATAGCGATCTCGTCCATCAGGGAGAATGGCAGCGCTGCCCGGATTTCTGTTTCTGGCAGAACCCGCATTTCAGCGAGCTCGCCGGAAAAACCATCGGCATTGTCGGCTTTGGAGCGATCGGCCAACGCCTGGGCGAACTCGCCACCGCCTTCCGGATGAAGGTGCTGGCCAGCAGCCGTTCGCGCCGGGCGGATGTCCCCTACCCGTTCGAATGGGCGGAAACCGACGACCTCTTCGCGCGCGCCGACATCGTTTCGCTGCATTGCCCGCTCAGCGATGAAACCCGGGGACTGGTCAACAAGGAGCGCCTCGCCCGCATGAAACCCGGCGCGTTCCTCGTCAACACCGCCCGCGGCCCGCTCGTCGTCGAACAGGACCTCTGCGACGCGCTCAACGCCGGAACCATCGCCGGTGCCGCCTGCGACGTGGTTTCCGCCGAACCGATCCGCGCGGACAACCCGCTGCCGCACGCCAGGAACCTCACCCTCACGCCCCACATCGCATGGGCCGCGCTGGAGGCGCGCCGCAGGCTGATGGACAGCACCGCCGGCAACATCGCCGCGTTTCTAACAGGAAAGCCGGTCAACGTCGTCAACCCCTGAGCGCCGCGCCCTCCAGCAACTCCGCCGTCCGCGACATGAGTTGGTCCGCCGGCAGGCCGCTGGCGGCGAGTTCGGTGATGGAATCAAAGAGCCCGCATCCGCGCGCCGCGGCATCGGTCCTGCCGCAGAATGCGATCACGGGCCTGCCATGGCGGCGCGCCATGCGTGCGATGGCGACCGGACCCTTGCCGGAGAGACTTTGCGCATCCAGCGACCCCTCGCCAGTGACCACCAGATCGGCCGCCGCGACACGTTCCTCCAATCCTGTGAGCGAGGCGAGCAGGCCGAAGCCGGACTCCAACCGCGCCCCGGCGAAGCGCATGAGCCCGAAGCCCAAACCCCCGGCGGCCCCCGCGCCCGGAGTGC
>JALOUA010000377.1 GCA_025457625.1 Akkermansiaceae bacterium | reverse complement strand
GATTCTTGGCCGGGAAACGGTAGGGCTGGGAAGCATAACTGAGGCGCTGCTCCACCGGCCGGGCGGCGTCCCCGACGAGACGGTTGTTCCAAGTGTTGGCCACGCGGATCTGAACCGAATTTTTTCCGGCGGCCACAAAATCACTAATGTCCATCTGCCACGGCGTGGTCCAGGCCGTGCCCGCCTCCCGGCCATTCACCACGACGGTGGCGATCACGCCAACCTCGCCGAGTTCAAGGACGGTCCGCCTGCCCTTGGCGGGTTCCGCGAGTGTGACGCTTGTTTCATACACCGCCGTGCCGGAGTGGTGCCGGATGGCATCGTCAGGGTGCTTCGCCCAGTCAGTGAGCGTCTCGAAAACGGTTTCCGCCGGCGCGCCGGGCCCCGCGAATCGCACGGTCCACGGGCCGTTCAGGGTGGCAATGGTTTCAAACTCCGGCGTGTTGGCCGTGGCGGTTCCGGCGGCATCCGGGGAGACCGGATCGCCAAAGACGAGGAAGATGCTTTCCGAGGGGGCCAGACGCAGCGGGACCAGCGTGCGCCCGTCGCGTTGGGTGAAAGCGGCCGCTTTGGCAGTGGTGGCAGTGTCGGCGTTCCACAGTTCAGGCTGACACCCGGCCGCCCGCAGCGAGGCAGTGAACGCGACGGGGTCGCCGCTGGTGTTCGCGAGGAAATAAATTTCCTGGCCCGGTGCGGTGCGGTGCTTGAAAATGATCCCGCCTTGCTTGCCGAGTCCGATTTTTCCCGCCCCGGCGGCGGCGCAAAGCAGCGGATTGGTGACAGCGGAAGTCACCATCACATCCGGATGCACCCCGAGATCGGCCAGCACCCGGCCGAGTTCCACCCCGTCATGGACCGCGCCCCGGCCGGCTTTGTGCGATTTGATTTCAGCGCCATTGACCGGGCCCCAAACTTCGTCGGCCAGGGCGGACACCTTGGTGTCGCATGCTGGGTAACCGGCGAGCGACGGGCTGGCTGCGGGTTTGGGGCCGATCACGCTGGCGCCGTCGCGGATGAGCCGGCGAATGGCTTCGGCGACTTCGGGGCGCATGGTGGATTGCTTCGGCAACACCAGCACCGCGTAGGCTGGGCCGTCCGGGACGGTGATGCGTCCATCCACCACCTTGGCGCGGTGAATCAGGACGTCGGAGTTGATGTAGTCGAAGTCATAACCGTCCGGCAGGGCCGGATCGCGCGGGCCCCGCATGGCCGGCGCGTTTTCGCCGATGTAGTAGGCGACATCAATGACCGGCCGCCCGGCCTTGAGGAGCACCGAACTGCGGCGGGTGTAATCAATGAATGCCTGCGACTGCTCGAACCAGGTGTTGTGGCGGTTGAATTGCGTGCCGAACCAGGCGGTGATGCCGGGCTTCCGCTCGTCGGGCTGGTGAATATAGACGTGCAGGATCAGGTGGTTGATGCCGGCGCCATAAACCCAGTCACACCAGTTTTTGAACGAGGCCGGGCTTTGGATGAAGCTGCGGTTCGAGGTGAAGGCCTCGGCATAGACGTCCCGGCGGCCGTAGATGTGCGAGCAGCTTGCCGCAGCGCGGCACTCGACTTCGTCCAGCGGGTCGCCATTTTCCCAAAACTCACCGCCGACCTGGTCGCTCATTGAACCGTAGAGGAGAAACTCCGAGGGGAAGCCCCAATGGCCGTAGTTCTCCAGCCAGAGGGTCAGATTGTTCTCGTTCGCCACCTCGCGCAGTCCGCCCACGTATTCGGTCGCGATGGATTCGGCAATGAGCCGGCGCCAGTCCCACAGGAAGCGCGTCGAAACCTCGGGGCTGTCCACCACCCGGCCGCTGAGGCACGGCAGGAACCGCACGGGCAAATAGCCGAAGCGGCGCTGAAATTTTTCCACCAGCCCGTCGGTCCAGTTCTGCGGGCCGGTTTCATAGCTGTCGGCGATGACATACTTGAGGGCCTTGCGGTCGGCCGGTGGCGTGCGGCGCAGGAATTCGCCAACCATGCCGTCGAACAAACTGCGGATGTGCTCTTTGCTCATCTTGTCCACTTCCAGGCCGCGGCTTTGCGGGCTGGCGGGAGCGCATTGCGCACCAATCGGGATCATGCCGCTGCGCAGCACCACCCAGCGGCCCGGCGGGGCGTCCCAAGTGAGCCGTCCGTTGGCGTCCATCTTGGTGGTAAGATCCAGCACGGCAGCGGAGTCCACCGCACTGCCTGCAGCCAGCGTGGGCTGCGCCCCCCAGACGTAGGCATTCCACGGCGGACGCACCGACGGACTGGTCTCACCCAGTTGCTTGCGCACATGATGGGCGAGCACCGCCCGGCGGCTCAACGCCAGTCCGGAAAACGACACTGGTTTGGTGGCCGAAAGTCTGACGCGGAGATGCGGTGCCTGCGTGGCGGGAAACGGGATGAGAATGGGATCCTTATTCCGTGGCCCCTGATGGCCGCGTTCCTCAACGTGCCGGGTCAGTTCGCGGAAATTCTGGCCGTCGTCCGAGGCGGCAACCACGCACGTGAGCGTGTAGAGATGGTCGAGCGGATCGAGGCGCAGGCTCTGAACCGGTTCCGCGCCGTCGAGCACAAAGTCTATCACCGCCGCATTCGTGCCGATCTTCACTGAGGTGTTCACGGAATCGTCCAGCAGCGCGGCGAGCGACTTGAGGGTGGGCGAAGTGGCCTTCACGTTGGCCATATCGAGGTCGTTGGCTTCGGTTTCCGGTTGTTGGAAGGCGACCACCCGCACGTCCTGG
>JALOUA010000376.1 GCA_025457625.1 Akkermansiaceae bacterium | reverse complement strand
GCCCGCGAGATTGCCGGCGAGCGGCCGATTTATGAAAAGGAGAAATTCGGCGGTCTGCGGCCGTCCGCCTATCTCGCGTCCAAAGTGGTGTTTCTCTCGCTGCTGGTCGTGGCGCAGTCGTTGTGGATGGCGTTTTTCGTCAATTTCTTCGGCCAGTTCCGCGGTGATTTCGTCCAGCATGCGGTCTTCCTGCTGTTGGTGAACGCGGCGATGACCAGCATCTGCCTGGCCATTTCCGCATGGATGCGCACCGCCGAGCAGGCGTCGCTGTTGTCGATCTATCTGGTCGGTTTCCAACTCCCGCTGTCCGGCGCGGTGCTTGCGCTGCCGGAAAAAATCGAGGCCTTCACGCGTCCGTTCATTTCCGCCTACTGGGCGTGGTCCGGATCCGTCGAGGCCCTGCAGACGCAGGTGCATGCCGCGGTGAAATCCGTCATCGACACCGGGCTGAGCTCGCGGGAAGTCTGCCTGTACGTTTTGGCCGCGCACATTTTCGTGGCGCTCATCGCGGCATGGACCGGCGCGTCACGTCCGCAATGGGATTGAGGCAGGTCTTCCGGCAACCCCATTTCCTCCGCTTTGCCCTACGACTCGCGCAGGCCGGCGGCGATCGGCAGCCGTGCGGCGCGGATCGCGGGAAACAGGCCGCCGAGAATCCCGATGGCGGTGGCGAAGAGGATCGCCTGGCCTAACAGCACGGGCGAGACCCGGAACGCGAAGGTCACCTGGCTGAAGGTCTGCCAGTTGATGGTGGAGGCGCGGTAGCCGTCAAACAGCAGCCATGCGGCGCCCGCGCCGATGAGGCCGCCGATGATGGAAAGCAGCACGGATTCCGTCAGGACGGAGAACACCACCGGTGTCGCGCCGAAGCCGAGGGCCCGCAGGGTGGAGATTTCCCGGGTTCGCCCCGCCACCGCGCTGTACATCGTGTTGAGCGCGCCGAACAAGGCTCCGAGCGCCATCAGGCTGGCGATGAAAACCCCGATGGTGGTGATGAAGCGGGTGACCGCGGTCGATTGTTCCTCGTAGAATTCCGTCTGGCGCTGCACCTTGACGCTGAGTTGCGGATTGGTGGTCAGGGCATCCTTGAACTCCTGAAACGCCGCGGCGGAGGACAACCTGGCATACACCGCCTGGAAGTTGTTGAGGCGGTTGTAGGCGGGTTGCAGCACCGCGGTATCGGTCCAGATTTCCGATTCGGCGATGCCGCCCCCGGCCGTGAAGATGCCCACGACATCCCAGACGTTCTGGCCGACTTTGATCTGCTTGCCGACATCGAGTCCGGCAAACGCGCGCGCGGCCCCGGCACCGACGATGACTTCGTTTTTACCGGTTTCGAATCGCCGGCCTTCGATCATCACGATGTTGCCACGGACATCGAAGCCGCTTTGTTCCACGCCGCGCAAGGGCACGTTGGCATCGGTGCCCGTCGAGCGCTTCGGCAGATTGATGATGACAAAAAGCTCGGCGGAGCTGAGCGGTCCGCCGGCGCCGCGGGCGACGCCCGGCGCATCGCTGATGGTGCGGATGGCTTCGCGGTCGAGGCCGCTGGTCATCTCGCTGTCGGCTCCGCTGCGCAGCACGATGGCCACCTCCGGCGAGCCGGAAACCGTCATCGCCCGGCGGAATCCCTCGGCGATGGCCAGCACGCCCACCAGCACGCCGACCACTCCGGCAATGCCGATCGCGGCCGTTAGAGCGGCGCCCTTGCGCTCAGGCAGCGAGCGCAGGTTGAAGAAGGCAATGGAGAAAATCTGGGTGAGATAGGACATGGAGGGGAATTCAGGATTTTCAACCGCCGCGGCGGAGGGCTTCGGCGATGCGCAGTCGCATTGCCTGGAATGCGGGGATCGCCCCGGCGATGACACCCAGCGCGATGGCAAGCAGGGCTCCGGTGACGAGAGTTCCGGTTGGCAGGTAAAAAACCGGCAGCAGGGTGGGTACCGGGTTTCCGGCGGCAATGACCAGCCATGCAACTCCCAGCCCGCCGAAGCCGCCGATCATCGCGATCAGGCAGGATTCCAGCAGCACGAGAACCAGCACCCGGAGATTGGTGAAGCCGATTGCCTTGAGCACGCCGAGTTCCTCGGTGCGTTCCCGGACGGACTGCCCCATGGTGTTTCCGGCCACTAACAGGATCGTGAAGAACACCGCGCCGACGACCGCCATGACGATGGTGGCGATGTCGCCGACCTGCTGGGCGAAGCCCGCGGCGAAGGCGCCTTCGGGTTCGGTTTTGGTTTCGTAGGGAGAGTTGGCGAATTCCCCGTCGATCTTTGCCGCGATCTGCGCCGCCTTGTCGGGGTCCGCGATGCGGATGGTGAACCAGCCGACCTGGCCCTTGTCTGCCTGGCGCGCTTCCTCGAAGTAATCATAGCGGAAATACATGCCGGTGGTGTCCGTGCCCTTCTTCGCGCCTTCGAAAATGCCGACGATTTCAAACTCCCACTGTGTGGCCCCCGCGGGCAGGCCCCAGATGGGCGATTGCAGCGGAATGCGGTCGCCGATCTTCCAATTGAAACGATCCGCGGTGGCGCGCCCGACGATGCAGCCGGTGCGGGTGGCGAGCCATGCCTGTTTTTCCGAATCATCCAGGATGAACTCCGGGAACATGTCGAGGAAGACCTCGGGCTCGGTCGGCATGGTGGAGAAGAAATTCTTCGGATCCTGATAGATGCCGCCGAACCAGGTGAAGTGGCAGGCGGCGGCCACGCCATCGATGCCCC
>JALOUA010000119.1 GCA_025457625.1 Akkermansiaceae bacterium | reverse complement strand
CCTTCAGGTTATGAGCCTGACGAGCTACCTGGCTGCTCCATCCCGCGATTGGAACCATGCGCCTTTTGGCGCGGGGCGGGATGATTAGGGGCGGGCGCTACGACAGGCAAGGGAAATTTTGCTTTTTGTCCCCGTTCCGGAATCAAACGGGTGGGCCTGTCACCACTGCGGATTTGAACCTGCGATCCCGCAGGGCGGGATTATGAGCCTGACGAGCTACCTGGCTGCTCCATCCCGCGATTGGAACCATGCGCCTTTTGGCGCGGGGCGGAATGATTAGGGGCGGGCGCTACGGTAGGCAAGGGAAATTTTGATGTTTCAGGCGATGCCGGGTGTCCAAAGTGGTCGGGGAAGGGCTGCAATCCTTGGATTTGAACCTGCGATCCCGCAAGGCGGGATGATTGGAGTCGGACCCTGCGGCAGGCGGGGGAATTTTGATGTTTCGTGGAAGTCAGGGATCAACCTTGGCCCGCCGCATCAGATTCGCATCGCGTTGAAGCCGCCATCGACAATCATCTCGATGCCGGTGATGAAGGAGCCGGCGACGGGAGAGGCCAGCAGCAGGGTGGCACCGATGAGTTCCTCGGCATTGCCGAAGCGCGAGGCGGGCGTCTGGCGCAGGATGTCGAGCACGCGTGATTCATCGAGCACCTTGCGGTTCTGCTCGGCGGGGAAGAAACCCGGCACCAGCGTGTTGACGCGGATGTCCTTGTCGGCCCATTCGCGGGCGAGGTTGCGGGTGAGGTTGTGGACGGCGGCTTTCGAGAGCGAGTAGGTGAAGACGCGCGAGAGCGGATTGAGGCCGGAGATCGAGCCGAGGTTGATGATGGAGGCGGCGCGCGATTCGTCGACAAAGTATTGGCCGAAGACCTGGCAGGCGCGGAAGACGGCGGTGAGATTGGTGTCGATGATGCGCTGGTATTCCTCTTCGGGAATGTCGAGGAACGGGGTAGGGGAGTTGGTGCCCGCGCCGTTGATGAGGATGTCCACCTGGCCGGAGCGCTTGAGCACTTCATCCAACAGGTGATGCAGGGAATCGCGCGATGTCACATCGACGGGAACAAAGTATCCCTTGCCGCCGTAGGATTCGATTTCGGCCAGGCGTTTTTCGGCCTTTTCCGGGATGCGGCCGCCGAGCACGACCTCGGCCCCGGCGCGTGCCAGTCCCACGGCCATGGTGCCGCAGAGTTCACCGGTGCCGCCGATCACGACGGCGGTTTTTCCAGAGAGGTCGAAGAGGTCTTTGAGGAAGGATGCGGTCTGCATGGCGGGAGTCTTGAGTGAAATCCCGCGGCTGCCAAGCATGGAAAACGCATCACCACGCAGGTGGCGTTTTGGGATCCCATCGGGATTGCGCATGTCAACCCATGGCTGTCCTGCAAGCGGGGCTACCCAGGGTTTGGAGTCCGCAACAGCACCCACCCCAAAAGGATTGTGTCGCGTTGGACACCGCTCACCCGCACCGCACAACTCCGTTGGGGCTGGGGATTGAAACGGGCCTCTATCGCGGGGCAGGCCTTGCCGATCCTGAATGTCGAACCGGGAGACGGCGAGCGGGCCCTGGTGGGATCCATCGGATCCGGAAGCCGCATGGGGCGGAGGTGGTCGCTTGTCTTTGGGTTCATTGTGGCTTTGGCGAGCGGGCGTGGCGCTGATGCCGGTTGGTTTGCAGGCGGTGGGCTGGGTGACGGGGGATCAGGCAGTGGCGGAAATCCGGGAGAAAACACCCGGCGAATGACGAATGGGTTCCCGCAGGGCGGCTTTTTTCGAATCGACGTTGCCGCCTGTTATCCCACTATCCCGGCATGGCCGCACGCGAGGACCTCAAGAACCTATCCCTGCTCGGAAAACCGGATACCCGTCTGCCCGCTTCGCCCGGGGAGGCGCGGTTGGAGGTTTTCCCCAACCAGCGCCCCGGCCGCCGCTACTGGATCACGCTCAACTGCCCGGAATTCTCCTCGCTCTGCCCGGTGACCGGCCAGCCGGACAGTGCCCGCGTGGTGATCCGCTACGTGCCGGGCGAGACGATTGTGGAAACCAAAAGCCTCAAGTTCTATCTTGCCTCGTTCCGCAACATGCCGGCCTTCAACGAGGAAATCGTCAACCGCATCCTCGACGACCTGGTCGCCGCGCTCAAGCCGCAGGAGCTCATCGTGCGCGGCGAGTTCGCCCCGCGCGGCGGCATCCAACTCACCACCGAGGCCACTTATCCCGAGCCAACGGCATGAAAGTCTGCGTGCTCCTCAGCGGTGGCATGGATTCGGTGACGGTGCTTTACGACGCGCTTTCATCACACGATGTGCTCGCCTGCCTGTCCTTCGACTATGGCGCCAAGCACAACGCCCGCGAAATCCCCTTCGCGAAACTGCATGCGGTGCGCCATGGAGTCGCCCATCATGTCATCCCGCTGGATTTCATGAACCGCTTGTTCAAATCCGATTTGCTGCGCTCCGGCGGCGCGATCCCGGACGGGCACTACGCCGAGGAATCCATGAAACAAACCGTCGTCCCGTTCCGCAACGGCATCATGTTGTCCATCGCCGCCGGTTTCGCCGAAAGCACAGGCGCGGAGGCCGTGGTCATCGCCGCGCATTCAGGCGACCACGCGATCTATCCCGACTGCCGCGAGCCCTTCATGCAGGCCATGGCCGCCGCGATCGGGCAGGGGACCTACGCCAACATTCAACTCATCCGCCCCTTCATCGCGATGGACAAGGCCGCCATCGCCCGCCGAGGCGTGGAACTCGGAATCGACTTCTCCGAGACATGGTCCTGCTACAAAGGCGGCGACCTCCACTGCGGCACCTGCGGCACCTGCGTCGAGCGCCGCGAGGCGTTCCAACTCGCCGGCTTGCCCGATCCCACGCTTTACGAGCAAACTCCCGCGCTGCCTGAATTTGTTAAACCGCGAATGGACGCGAATTGACGCCAATGAAGAAGTTTTCATCAATCGATCACCTGATTTTCTTGTCCAATTCGCCTACATTCGTGTCCATTCGCGGTTAAAAATAATTTCATTTTAATGTATCGAATCTGCAAATCCCTCGAAATCGAAAACGGCCACATGCTTTCCAAGCATCCCGACAAGTGCCGGTTTCCGCATGGTCACACACGCCGCGTCGAGTTCATGTTAGAGGCCGAGGGGCTCGATGAAAACGAGATGGTCTGCGACTTCAAGATCATCAAGGACGCCGTCGGCGATTGGCTGGACACGCTCGATCACGCGATGTGCATGAATACCTCCGATCCCGCCTATCAGGAATTCAAACAGCGCTATGGCGAACGTGTCATCGGCTTTGAAAACCAGGATCCCACCACCGAGGTGATGGCACGCGTCATCCACGACCACGCCGCCGCCGCGCTCGCGGCCTATGCCGCCCGCAGTGACACGCGCTACCGTCTCGCTGCCGGCGTGCGGCTCACGCGCGTGCGGGTGTGGGAAACCACCTCCTCATGGGCGGAATACGAACCCAGCCATTGAATCATGCCCGACAAATCCCTTCCCGACATCCAGGCCACTCCGGACACGCGCGGCATCGCCATCGACCAGGTCGGCGTCTCGGAATTGCGCTACCCGATCCAGGTGACCGACCAGGACGGTCGTCCGTTCCCGACCGTGGCCACCATCTCGATGTCGGTGCACCTGCCGCATCAGTTCAAGGGCACGCACATGAGCCGTTTTCTCGAAGTGCTCAGCAAACACGAGGGCGAGGTGACCTCCCGCACCCTGCCCAACATCCTCCATGACCTGCGCGAGCGCTTGCATGCCGAGGAGGCGCACATCGAGGTGGCCTTCACTTATTTCGTGAGCAAGAAAGCGCCGGTTTCCGGCGCGGCGGCGAAGGTCGGCTGCGACTGCGTGTTCATGGGCACCTCCAACGGCACCCGCGACGACCTGGTGCTGCGCGTGACGGTGCCCGTCACCACCCTCTGCCCGTGCAGCAAGGAGATCAGCGAATACGGCGCCCACAACCAGCGCGGATACGTCACGCTCGAAGTCCGGCCCAAGCCCAAGGGCAACGCCTGCGAGCTCATCCTCATCGAGGAACTGATCGAAATCGCCGAGAAATCCGGCTCCGCGCCGGTTTACGCGCTGTTGAAGCGCACCGACGAGCGCCACGTGACCATGCAGGCTTATGACAACCCGGTCTTCGTCGAGGATGTGGTTAGAAACGCCGCCGCGCTTCTGTTAGCCGACCGCCGGGTGGCCTCGTTCACCGTCAAGGCCGTCAACCAGGAGAGCATCCACGACCACAACGCCTTTGCCGTGATATCGGGCAAGGCGGCCGATGCCACATGAACGAAGCCTGTGGCGAAGATCATACCACCGCAGGTTCTGTTGGATGCCTACGCGCGCGGCATCTTCCCGATGGCCAACGATGGCGAAATCCTCTGGTTCTCCCCCGAGCGGCGCGGCCTGATCCCGCTGGATGAACGCTTTCACATCCCCCACGGCCTGATGCGCGCATTGAGGAGGAAACCCTTCGAAGTCCGCCGGGACAGCGCCTTCCGCGAAGTCATGCTCGCCTGCGCCTGCCGCGAGGACACCTGGATCGACGAGGTGATCCTCGAGAGCTACTGCCATCTGCACGCGCTCGGCTTCGCCCACTCGGTCGAATGCTGGGACGATGAGGGCCTGCAGGGCGGGCTATACGGCGTCGCGCTGCCCGGCGTGTTCTTCGGCGAGAGCATGTTCTCCCGCAAGACGGATGCGTCCAAAATCGCACTCGTCGCATTGGTCGCGGACCTGCGCGAACGCGGCTTCAAACTGCTCGATACCCAGTGGATGACCCCGCATTTGAGGCAGTTCGGTGGATATGAAATGCCCCGCCGTGATTACCATGCGGCCTTGCGCGATGCCTTGAGCGGTGTCATCCCGGATGCTGACAGGCGGCAAACTCGTTGAAAAACGCGATTTCGGGTTTGTTCGCTCGACAATGCCGGAAAATAGCGGAGCTTCCGCCATCCGGGCGCTTGCACGATGCTTGATTGCCCGGTTGTTTTTTATGAACGATTTTCTTCTTTGGCTTGGTCTGGGTTTTCTCGGCAATGTGGTGTTCGCGTCCTTTTGCGAGTGGCTGCTGCACAAGTATGTGATGCACCGCCCGCTGGGGTCCTTCCGCTATGCGTTCCAAGCCCACGCGGTGGTCCACCACAAGGTCTTCAAGGCGGATCACACCTACCACCTGCTCCACGAACACGACAAGGACACCATACCCATGGCCTGGTGGAACGGACCGGTGCTCATCCTTCTGGCCTCGATTCCCTGCGCGCTCCTGAGTTGGGCCACCGGCCATTGGGGCATCCTTGCGGGGGCGCTTGTTGCGTTCAGCGCGTATTACGGGGTTTACGAATACATCCACTGGTGCATGCACCTGCCCAAGGCGCGCCGCGTGGAAAAACCCTGGTGGTTCCGCCGCTTGAACGGCCACCACCTGCTGCACCACCGCTACATGCACAAGAACTTCAACGTCGTGCTGCCGCTCGCGGACTTCTGCCTCGGCACGCTCATGTCACGCTCCAAGACATGCTTCGCCCAAGCCACCGGCCCCGCCGTGCCGGATGTGCAGCCGCTCCCATGATGCGTCACGACCCGGCTTCAAGCCGCCCGGAGGCAACCATTGCAGCCTTGCAAAAAACGCTGTGCGGCCCCGGATTCCCCGGTTTTTTTTGCTGATGGCGCAAGTGAGGATTGGACAAGAACCCGCATGCTGCCATCGTCTGCGTGCATCGCATGAAATTTTTGATCCATTGCCTTGCACTGGCGTTTCCGGCCATGGTTTCGGCCGGAGAAAAGTCTGCCGGGGTGGTGCCCGGGGAGCCGGATTTCCTCAAACGCTGGGCCTTCGAATACGGGATGGCGTTCATCACCTCTCAGAATATCGAGGAGCTGTTAGGCGGCGAGGTGGATTTCGACGACGGGCCCGCCGGTGGAGAGATCCATCAATTCACCGCCTCTTATCTACTGGCCGAGCCGGAGTGGTGTTTGTGGGGAAATGTCTATCGTCCGGCGCTCGAACTGCCATTCACGCTGGGTATCATCGATGAGAACGGACGGTCGCCATTTGCCAGCTACAGCGCCTCCTTCAATGTGCGCTGGCGCGATTTTCCGTGGAAAGATCGCATCCGAACCTCGTTTTCGATGGGCATCGGCCTGAGTTGGGCGGCCGAGGTCTATGCGATGGATGTCCAGCGCCATCCGGACGACGACCGTTCGAAATGGAAGTTCAACTGGCCCATCCAACTGACCTTCGCCCACCCGTCTCGTCCGCAACACCAGTTCCAGTTGTTCGTTGCCCACCAGAGCGGCGGCAGGATTTTCGACAAAGGCGGAGTGAACAGCCTGGGCTTCGGCTACCGCTTTGCCATGTGGTGACATGCCAATCGTCCGCTGAGGCACCAGCCCGGGACAGTCGCGGGGACGCGGGTTCAGCGCTTCGCCGCATCGGCCTCGATCCATGACCAGAGGCCGTCGAGTCCCGCCCGCACGGCGGTTTTGGTCGCACTGAGATCGCCGCCGGGGGCGGCCTTGCCGAAGAGGTAGTACTTGATCTTCGGTTCGGTGCCGGAGGGACGCACGGCGAAGGAGCGTCCGTCGGCGAGATCGACGAAGAGCATTTTTTCCTTCGGCAGAAGATCGCCTTCCTGGTCGAAGAGTTCCTGCCTGGCGAAGTCGCGGACGCGGACGACGGCGGAGCCATCGGCCTCGGTTGGCGGGCTGTCGGCGTAGGAGTTGGCGAGTGCCTGGATTTTCGCGGCCCCGTCGGCACCTTCCATCACCAGCGACTTGCCGATTTCCAGATGGTAGCCGAATTCGGAGTAAATGTCGTCGAGCAGTTCGGGCACGGTTTTGCCCTCGGATTTCGCGTAGGCCGCCACTTCGGCGAACATGAGTGTCGCGCCGTTGGCGTCCTTGTCGCGCACGGAATCGGAGCCGAGATAGCCATAACTCTCCTCGCCGCCGAAGACGAAGAAGCGCGAGTATTCCAGCCGCAGCAGGCGTGTCTGTTCCTCGCTCAGCGAGCGGTAGTCGCCCTTCTTGTCGGCGGGGATGGCGTTCTCGTATTTGCGCAGTTTGCCGGCGATGTATTTGAAGCCGGTGAGGGTATCGACGATGCCGACGCCGAATCCGTCGGCGATGGCTTTCTGCAGTTCGGTGGTGACGAAGGTTTTGACGAGCACCGCGCGGCTGCGGTTGGCGTCGGTGAGCCAGCCGAGTTCGAAGCAGGTCTTGAGGCGGTACCAAGCCATCAGCGAGCCGATCTGGTTGCCGGTTAGAAGAACCATTTCGCCGTTGGAACCGCGGACGGCCACGCCCATGCGGTCGGCGTCGGGGTCGGTGCCGATGACGATTGCGGCGTTTTCCCGGATCGCCAGATCGATCGCCATCTTGAGCGCGGGCGCGTTCTCCGGATTCGGCGAATCGACGGTCGGGAAGCGCCCGTCCTGGACGTCCTGTTCGGGCACGGTCAGCACGTCGAAGCCGAACGAGCGCAGCATCGGCACGTTGATGTGGCCGCCGGTGCCGTGCAGGTTGGTGAAGACGACCTTGGTGGAGACTCCTTCCAGAAGCGACGGTTTCAGCAGCAGCGTCTTGAGGCGTTCGGTGTAGGCCGCATCCATCTCCGCGCCGAGCAGGGTGATGCCGCCGCGTTGATCGGAGGGGAGGGCATCGTAATGCTCGCGGGTGATGGCGTTGACTTCCGCGATGATGCCGTCGGCATGGGCATCGACGATTTGCGCGCCGTCGTTGAAGTAGGCCTTGAAGCCGTTGTCATGCGGCGGGTTGTGGCTGGCTGTTAGAACCACGCCGGCGTCGGCGCGCAACTCGCGGATGGCGAACGAGAGTTGCGGTGTCGAGCGCGGACCTTCGAAGAGATAGGCGTCGCAACCGAGATCGGCGCAGACTTTCGCGCAGTGCTGCGCGAAATCCCTGGAGAAATGCCGGGTGTCGTGGGCGAAGACCAGTTTCGGCCTGTGAGCATCGCCGACAAAACGCTTTGTATAGGCGATGAGTCCCCGCACGGCTCGGCCGAGGTTGTAGAAATTCATGGCGGCGGTGCCGGTGCAGGGATGCTCGGGGCGCCCGTTGGGGCCGCCGGTTCCCTGCTCCGCGCTCGTCACGATCCGTCCGATGGTGCGTCCGCGCAGGCCGCCGGTGCCGAAGGCGAGGGTTTTGAAAAACCGGTCGTTGAGTTCGTCCCACGCGCCGTTGTCCACGAGTTCCGCGATGCTTTGCGCAGCCACCTCGCTGGTGCTGCCCGCGAGCAGCAGGAGGATGTTGGATTTGGCGGATTCGAGGAGTTTTCCGTCTGCGACGGCGGCGGTGAGGGAGGTTTCAAGCAGGCTCATGGCGGGCGGATGGTAGGAATTTCCCGCCCCGTGGCAATGCCATCCGGGCGCGTTTCGTGAGAATGCGGCTCAGCCGCCTTTCACCGGCGGGCGCACGGGAATGCCGCGGCTGGCGAAGTGGCGCTTGGCCTCGCCCACGGTGTGCATGCCGAAGTGGAAGATGCTGGCGGCCAGCACGGCATCCGCCTTGCCGCGGTCGAGCACGTCCACCATGTGATCGAGATTGCCCGCGCCGCCGCTGGCGATCACCGGGATGCCGACGGCGGTGGAGACGGCGGCGGTGAGTTCGATGTCATAACCGGCCTGGGTGCCATCGGCATCCATGCTGGTGAGCAGGATCTCGCCCGCGCCGCGGTTCCATGCCTCGCGCGCCCACGCGATGGCATCCAGCCCCACCGGAGTGCGGCCGCCGTGGGTGTAAACTCCCCATTTGCCGGGACCCTCGCGCTTGGCGTCGATGGCCACCACGACGCACTGGCTGCCGAAGGCTTTGGCACCGGCATCGATGAGCGAGGGATCCTTCACTGCCGAGGTGTTGATGCCCACCTTGTCGGCGCCGGCCAGCAGCATTTCGCGCATGTTTTCCACGGTGCGGATGCCGCCGCCGACGGTCAGCGGGATGAAACAATGCTCGGCCGTGCGCCTGACCACATCCACCATCGTCGCGCGGTTGTCCGAGGAGGCGGTGATGTCGAGAAACACCAGTTCGTCCGCTTCCTGCGCGTTGTAGGCCAAGGCGCATTCCACCGGATCACCCGCATCGATCAGATCGACGAAGTTGACACCCTTGACCACGCGGCCGTCGGTGACGTCGAGACAGGGGATGATGCGTTTGGCGAGCATGGGATGTTTGTAGCGTCGGTCTATGACCGTCGAAGCCAATGAAAAGTATGTAGCGTCGGCCTATGACCGACGAAAGCCAATGAAGTGAAAATTGTCCCGGTTTTTCGTGAATGTCCGAAAGATGGCTTTGAGTTAAGCTACGGCCGGAGTTGTTAGTCGTTGGTAGTGGTTTGTATTC
>JALOUA010000375.1 GCA_025457625.1 Akkermansiaceae bacterium | reverse complement strand
TTCGATCTCTCGGTGAAACGTTTCAACCAGGGCCTCGTCAGTTTCCTCGATGTGGTGGATGCCGAGCGCACCCGCCTCGATGCCGAACGCGCCGCCAACGCGATCCGCGCCGAACGCCTCTCCATTGCCGTCTCCCTCGCCAAGGCGGTGGGGGGGGAGTGGTAGGAAGACGCAAGACTTCAAGACACAAGACGCAAGCGCCAAACCCGATGGACCGCGAGCAAGCGGTGGAGGTGATGGAAATCACCGTGCGCAGCCTGAGTGAAACCGTCGGCCTTGTCGGCAGCATCGCCGCCAATGAAAGCGCCGAACTCCGGCCGGAAATTCCCGGTCTGATCACCTCGATCCGTTTCGATGAGGGCGCGGCCGTCAAACAGGGGGAGGTGTTGGTCAAACTCGACACCCGCGAACTGGAGGCCCAGCTCGCGGAGACACGCGCCGGCTTCCTGCTCGCCGAACAAAACCTGCAGCGCAACCGCCTGTTGCTGGAGGACGACGCCGTTTCCAAACTCGAAGTGGACGCCGCCGTGGCCGAACACTCACGCCTCAAGGCCGCCATCGACCTGCTGGAGGTGAGGCTCGCCAAATCGTCCATCACCGCGCCCTTCGATGGCGTGGCCGGTGGCCGCTCGCTCTCGGCGGGTGATTTCGTGACCTCGCAGTCGGTGATCACGACGATCGATGACATCAGCCGCCTCAAGGTGGAGATGGAGGTTCCGGAAAGATATCTGCCGAACCTCAAACCCGGCGGCACTTTCACATTGCGCACCGCCACTTCCGAAGCCGGCGGAGAGGTCGCCGGCGAGGTCTATTTCGTCTCCTCGCGCATCGATGAAAGCACGCGGTCCACACTGGTGAAGGGCCACATCAACAACCCGCCGCCTTACTTGAAGCCCGGCATGTTCGCCAACATCACGCTGGTGCTGCGCACGGTGGAGGACGCGCTCGTCGTGCCGGAAACCGCCATCCTCAGCACCCCGCGCGGCACCGTGCTCGTCATGCCGAAGGAAAAAGACGGCACCACCGTCGCCGAATTCGTCCCCGTGAAAACCGGCATCCGCATCCCCGGATACGTGCAGGTCACGCCCGTCGGCCCGCCCGTCAAGGCGGGCGACAAGATCGTCTCCGCCGGTGTCGGCGGGCTGATCCTTTTCCCCGGCATGAAACTCAAGCCCGTGGACCCCGTCGTCACGCCGGAGAAGCCAACCGAAACCGACCGCGACCTGTAGCGGCGGTCTGCGACCGTCGCTCACTACCCGCGAGGGCGGACCGCAAATGCAAAGTCCATGTGCCAATCATCCCTCACCTCTTCCGCATCGACGCTCATAGAGCGCCGCCACATCCGTCGCAGCAACGAATGCCGCCACATTTGATTCCATGATCGTCTCCGACACCTCCATCAAGCGGCCCGTGCTCACCATCGTGGGCGCGCTGATCGTGATTTTGTTAGGCGTGCTTTCCTTCGGGCGGCTGCCGGTGCGCGAGTATCCGGACACCGATGTGCCCACGGTATCCGTCACCACGATCTATCGCGGCGCGTCCGCCGAGGTGGTGGAAAGCCGCGTCACCGAGACACTCGAGGAACAGCTTTCGGCCATTGACGGCATCCGCGTGATGAGATCGTCCTCACGCGAGCAGGTTTCCACCATCACTATCGAGTTCGTGCTGGATCGCAACCCGGACGAGGCCGCCAACGACGTGCGCGACCGCGTGAGCCGCGCGCGCGACCGGCTGCCCGACGAGGTGGACGAGCCGATCATCGCCAAGGAGGAGGCCGACGCGCAACCGGTGTTGTGGATGACCTTCACTTCCGAGCGGTTTTCCCGCACCGAACTGACCGATCTGGTGGACCGCATCGCCAAGCAGCGCATCCAGACGGTGCCGGGCGTGGGCACCATCTTCATCGGCGGCGAGCGCCGTTATGCCATGCGTCTGTGGCTGGACCCCGACAAGCTCGCTTCCTATCAACTCACCGCCGCCGATGTGGAGGATGCCCTGCGCGCGCAGAATGTGGACGTGCCCGGCGGCCGCATCGAATCGTTCGCCCGCGAGTTCACCGTGCGCACCCAGGGCGAACTGGCCGATGCCGCGGCCTTCGAGGAACTCATCATCGCCACCCGCGGCAACAGCCAGATCCGGCTCAAGGACGTGGGACGCGCCGAACTCGGCTCCGAGGACTACCGCACCCGCACCTTCTTCAATGGCAAGCCCACCGTCGGCCTCGGCGTGGTGCGCCAGTCGAAATCGAATTTGCTGGAAGTCGCCAATGGCGTGAAAGCCCTCATCCCCGTGATCCAGGCGGATCTGCCGGAAGGCACCGATGTGCGCATCGGCTATGACAGCTCGGTGTTCGTCCAGCGCTCGGTGGACGAGGTGTTTCAAACCTTCTTCATCGCGTTCCTCATCGTCATCGCGGTGATTTTCATTTTCCTGCGCGACTGGCGCGCGGTGGTCATTCCGGTGACGGCGATTCCGATCTCGATCGTCGGCACCTTCGCCGTGCTGGCGGCTCTGGGTTTCTCGATCAACATCCTCACGCTGCTCGCGCTCGTGCTGGCCATCGGCCTGGTGGTCGATGACGCGATCGTGATGTTGGAAAACATCTACCGCCGCATCGAGCTCGGGGAAACGCGGATCCAGGCATCCGTGCTCGGCTCGCGGCAGGTGGTTTTCGCCATCATCGCCTCCACGCTCACGCTGGCCGCGGTGTTCCTTCCCGTGGCGTTCCAATCCGGCTCCACCGGCCGCTTGTTCTACGAGTTCGGCGTCACGCTCGCGGTGTCGGTGCTCGTGTCATCCGTCGTTTCTCTCACCGTCACGCCGATGCTGTGCTCGCTGCTGCTCAAGGGATACGATCCGAAGACCGGCCATGCGCCGCATGGCTGGATCTACCGCGTCACCGAGCCGGGCTTTGATTTCGTGACGCGCGGGTTCGGAAAA
>JALOUA010000118.1 GCA_025457625.1 Akkermansiaceae bacterium | reverse complement strand
CCGGGCAGCGCGCGGCGGAACTCGGTGACTTCCTCCGGCCGCTCGTCCACTAACAGAACCATCAGGTGGATGGCTTCGTCGTATTTCTCGCGGATCGCCTCCGCCATGTGCAGCAGCAGCGTGGTTTTCCCGGAGCGCGGCGGTGAAACGATGAGCCCGCGCTGGCCGCGGCCGACGGGCGCCATGATGTCCACCACGCGGGTGGTGATCGAAACTGATGCGCTTGGCCGGGTTGACCGCCTTGAGTTCATCGAAGTGCGGCAGCTTGGAAGCCTCCGCGGGAGGCATGCCGTTGATGGACGACACCTCGACGAGCTGCGGGCCGCGCGGGCCGGTCTGATAGAGACCGTGGATCCACTGGCCGATGCGCAGGTGGAATTTGCGGATGGTTTCCGGGCTGATGAAGACATCATCGCGCACCTGCTCGAAGTTCTTGGATGGCACGCGCAGGAAACCGAAGCCTTTGGGTGCGAGTTCCAACATGCCATCGCATTCCAGCTTGGGTCCGGAGAGGGGCTGCGGGCGCTCGGCTCCCTGGTCGGCCGGTTGCTCGGTGCGTTGATCCTGGCGATGTCCCCCACCCTGCGGTGGTTGCTGGCCTTGTCGCTCGTTGCCACGGCGCTTGCGTTTCTCGCGCCTGCGCTTGCTGCGGCTTTCGCGCGGCTGGCCGTCGCGGTTCGGCGGCGGTTGTTGCGGCTGGGCCGGGGCGGCGGTTTCATGGGTTGCGGGCGCGGCGGCGGACTCGTCGTTGGCGGCACGAGGCACGCGCGGGCCGCCACCCGGCACGCGGCCGAATCGCCTGCCCTCATCGCCCGCGGCGGCGTTTTCCGCGGCTGGCTGGCTGGCTTCCACCGCCTCAACAGGCGCGGCGGCCTCCACCGCCTCAACTTGTATTGCGGATTCCCCGGTTGAGGCTTCTTGCTTGCGCACGGATTTTTTCGCGGCGGCCTTCTTGGCGGCCTTTTTGGCGGCGGTTTTCTTCGCGGCGCGCTTGCGGGTGGCTGGTGCTGCTGGATCGCCGTTTTCCGCGGCTTCTGGCGGGATTTCCTCGTTGTTTGGCTTGCTCATCCGGGGTCTTGGGAAAAATTTTGATAGAAGGTCTCAGTCACCGAGCTGTTCGAGAATGTCATCGGCTACTTCAAAGTTGGTGAAGACATTCACGGTATCGGGGTAGTCATCCAACTGGTCGTGGAGTTTGAGAATCTGCCGGGCGATCACGGAATCGGCGACCACCGACGGGTTTTGGGAAATGGAAACGAGTTTTTCGGAGGCAACCGGCAGCCCTGCGGCACGCAGCGCGTTGGCGACGGTGCCG
This sequence comes from Akkermansiaceae bacterium, assembly GCA_025457625.1. GTDB lineage: Bacteria > Verrucomicrobiota > Verrucomicrobiia > Verrucomicrobiales > Akkermansiaceae > Luteolibacter. The sequence goes on along the minus strand of JALOUA010000118.1, from coordinate 8,280 downwards.
AGCTCGTTGGGAGCGGTGAAAACGATGTGCTCCTCGTCATCGGATTGAACGTCGGCGGCCCCGCATTCGATGGCGGATTCCATGAGGGCGTCCTCATTGATGGCGGCTGCGGGTATGCGGATCTCGCCCTTGCGGTCGAACTGATAGGACACGCTGCCCTGGGTCGCGACGCTGCCGTTGTTCTTGGTGAAAATCGAGCGCATGTCCGCGGCGGCGCGGTTGAGGTTGTCGGTGGCCATTTCAACGATGAAGGCGATGCCCGCCGGGCCGTAGCCTTCGTAGGTGACCTCCTGGATGGCGTCACCGCCGAGTTCGCCGGTGCCCTTCTTGATGGCGCGCTCGATGTTTTCCTTGGGCATGGAGACGGCTTTGGCATTGTCGATGGCGGTGCGGAGGCGGGCGTTCGCGGCCGGATCACCGCCGCCGGCACGGGCTGCAAGCGCGATTTCATGGGCGCATTTGCTGAAGACCCGGCCTTTGATGGCATCGACTCTGGCCTTGATGTGCTTGACCTTGGACCACTTGTTGTGACCAGCCATGGATACTGAATGGAATGGGGAATCGGGTGAAGGGGAAACGCGGTGATGGTTGAGTGGGTTCACTCGCACAGCCGCGGGACGGAGTGGAAACAGCAGCCCTGGGCGACAACCGGATACGGATGCCCGACTGGGGCAAGTGAGGCCCGGTAGGCCAGGAAGACGTCTGACTTGGAGCCGGTTTCGGATTTCTCCGCGAAACACCGCCCGGTCGTTCCAACAGCCGCAGATTGAGGGAGCGACTGTGGTTTGGCAACCTCAAATTTCACACCACAAATTACCCGCCATGGCATTTGCTCGGCGCGGGTCGGGAGGCAGGTGATCGCTTGTGCCAGCTTGTCCTGGAGGATGGCCAACCGGCGGCCGTACTGGTGTGGTCCGCCGCCACCCCAACCCCGCCTGCCAATGCCTCGGATCGGCCCTGCGCGAACCCGGTTACCGACCCTTGCCCGTCGAGAGTTTTAGTGATCCCGAAAGCCATGCGGGCACCGTTTGCAAGGCCGCCAACCGGACTTGCGCGGGCGACACCAATGGCTTCTCACAGGACCACGCCGATTATTGCCTCCCTGACCAAAGGCCGGAAAAACTCTGGCTCAAGCCGCTTGCTCCCAACGCTTGGGTCCTGATGTGCGCGACGCAGTTGCCGGAGGATTGCGCCTCCACCGAAGTGGCCGCGGTGGAGTGCGCAGCCCGTTGAACCTGAATTCCGAAATCATAACCAAGAAATGGCACGAAAGGTCAACCACTTGAAGGCAACCCCATCCACACCTGGAAAGTGAGAGTGGTTAGATTTTCAGCTCTTTGATTTTCGTGAACTTTCGGGTCATTCGTGGTTTCTATTTTCCTTTCCGGGTTAGACAAGCCCCCGGGTCAGACTCGAAAACGCGCGCATTTGCTCCCGCCGCCCGGCGGTCCTCCTTCGGCGCACGTCGTGTTCGCTCCCGTCGATCTCGCTGCGCTCGATTCCGCCGATCCACCACATGACAAACAAGCCACCGTGCGCGTCATCGCCGAGAAAGGCGGCGGTCAAGGCCCTGCAAGGCACCCCATTTTGCCGAAAGCGGTGAAGCCGGCCACGGTCGCATCGACACCCGCACCGCCGCCATCCGCTGCGGATGCCGCAATCACAAAAGCCCGGCGCACGTTTCACCCGAACCAGTCCTTGATCACCTTGGCGGGTTCGACACCGGTGAGGCGCTGGTCGAGGCCTTGGAACTTGTAGCTGAGGCGCTCGTGTTCGAGGCCGAGGGCGTGCAGGATGGTGGCGTGAAGGTCGCGGATGTGGACGGGGTCCTTGACGATGTTGTAGGACATCTCGTCGGTCTCGCCGTAAACCCGGCCGCCCTGGATGCCGCCGCCGGCCATCCAGATGGTGAAGCAGCGCGGGTGGTGGTCGCGGCCGTAGTCGGTCTCGGTGAGCTTGCCCTGGCAATAGACGGTGCGGCCGAACTCGCCGCCCCAGATGACGAGCGTGTCCTCGAGCATGCCGCGTTGTTTCAGATCCTGGATCAGGCCGAAGCAGCCCTGGTCGACGTCCTTGCACTGTGAGGCGAGGTCGCGCGGGAGGTTGCCGTGCTGGTCCCAGCCGCGGTGGAAGATCTGCACGAAGCGCACGCCGCGCTCCAACAAGCGGCGTGCCATCATCGCGGAGTTGGCGAAGGTGCCGCGTTTTTTGGAATCCTCGCCGTAGAGTTGATAGGTGGATTCCTGTTCGCCGGACAGATCGGTGAGTTCCGGCACCGAGGCCTGCATGCGGAAGGCCATCTCGTATTGCTGCATGCGGAGCTCAATCTCGGGATCGCCGATGGCGGAGAACGAGCGTTGGTTGAGCGAGTTGAGGCCGTCGATCATCCTGCGGCGGGTTTCGCGCGTGATGCCGGGCGTGTCTTCGAGGAACAGAACGGGATCACCGAGCGAGCGCAGCGAGACGCCGGAGAATTTTCCGGGCAGGTAGCCGGAGCCCCACAGGCGGTTGGAGATGGCCTGGACGTTGGAGTAGGGCGAGGTGTGGGTGGCGTGGAGCACGACGAAGGATGGCAGTTCCTCGTTCATCGAGCCGAGGCCGTAGGACAGCCATGAGCCGAGGGACGCCTTGCCGTTCTGCATCGAGCCGGTGCAGATGAGCTGGTTGGCGGGTTCGTGGTTGATGGCGTCGGTGTGCATCGATTTGATGATGCAGAGGTCATCGACCATTTTGGCGTGCCATGGCAGCAGCTCGCTGACCCATGCGCCGGACTGGCCGTGTTGGGCGAACTTGAAGATGGAGGGCGCGAGCGGGAAGGCGGACTGGCCGGAGGTCATGCCGGTGAGGCGTTCGCCCTGCTGCTTGAGCCAGCCGTTGAGGTCCTCCTTGAAGCGCGTGGATAGGTGCGGCTTGTAGTCGAACAAATCCATCTGCGAGGGCGCGCCGATGAGCGAGATGTAGATGGCGCGTTTCGCCTTGGGCGCGATCTGCGGCAGCGGATTGGACGCGATGGAGGCAAGGCCGGTTTTTCCCAATAAGGAACCGAGCGCGGCCATGCCGAGGCCCGCGCCGGATTTGCGGAAGAACTGGCGGCGGCTGTATGCGGTGTTGTGATGGTCGATCAGGGGATTCATGGCCGGAGCGGGGATTTCGGCATTGCAGCTTTCACCATCTAACGGGTGATGGTTTCGTCGAGGTTGAGAAGCTGGCTTGCAACCAGCGTCCATGCGGCGAGTTCCGCGGGATCGATGTCCTGCGGTGGCGGCTTGGCACCGGTGGTGATGAGTTTGCCGGCATCCTCGGGTTTGGCGCGGTAGGTTTCGAGCATGGCGGCGAGCGAGTCGCGCGCGATCTTGCGTTCATCCTCATCGAGCACGCGCGCGAGCAGACGCAGCGTGATGTGGTCGATGCGGGCATCGGGATCGGCGGACGACCTGATGGCGTGGGCGGCGAGTTCGCGCGCGGCCTCGACAAACTGCGGGTCATTCATCAGCGCGAGCGCCTGCAGCGGGGTGTTGGTGCGGTCCCGCCGGACGCAGAAACCTTCGCGGGTGGGTGCGTTGAAAATCTCCATCGTGGCGGGGGCGGCGGTGCGTTTCCACATCGTGTAAAGCGAGCGCCGGTATAGCGCCTCACCGCTGTCCTGCTTGTAGTGGCGGGTGTTGGACTGCGGCATGGCGACGGCTTCCCAGATGCCTTCCGGCTGGTAGGGCTTGACGGGCGGGCCGCCGGTTTTCGGCGAGAGCAGGCCGGCGGCGGCGAGCGCGAGATCGCGGATCGGCTCGGCATCAAGGCGCACGCGCGGGCCGCGGGCGAGCAGATGGTTGAACGGATCCTTCTCCAGTTTTTCCGGCGTGACCCTGCCGGACTGGCGATAGGCCGACGAGGTGACCATCAGTTTGATCATGTGACGGTAGTTCCACTTCGAATCCACAAACTCCGCGGCCAGCCAGTCGAGCAGTTTGGGATGGCTGGGACGCGAGCCCATGATGCCGAAGTCGGAGTTCGATTCCACGATGCCGGTGCCGAAGAAGTAATACCATGTGCGGTTCATGGTGACGCGCGCGGGCAGCGGATTGGCGGGGTCGTTGAGCCAGCGCGCGAGGCCGAGGCGGTTCTTCGGAGAATCGGCGGGCATCGGCGGCAGCACGGCGGGCGTGTCCGGCGTGACCCTCTCGCCCTTGTCGGTATAGACGCCGCGGTTGAGAACGTGGGCGTACGGTTGCTCTTTCTTCTCCTCCATGACGAGCGAGATCGAGCCGCGGGCTTGCAGTTCGCGCTGTTCGGTCTTGAGGGTGTCGAGCCTGGCGCGGATTTCGCGCGACGGCGCGTCGATGTTGGCGAGAAAGTATTGTTGAAGGGATTTCAGCTGTTCCGCAGTGCGCTGTTGCGGCGGCAGCGCGACGATGTGTTGGAGCATGCTGTTGGCGGAAATCGTGGCGATTTCCTTTTCATCGAGCAGGCGGCGGTAGAACCGGAAATCCTGCATGGCGACCTTGCCGTTGAGCGCGGAGTCGCCGCCGTGGCGCGATCCGAGGCGCAGCGGCACTTGCGTTTCGATGTTGCCGCCGACCGTGTTGGGATCGACCAAATATGAACTACGCTTGCCATCGACAAAGATGGCGCTGGCCTGGTGGCCGGAAAGCGCACCGTTGAAGGTGACCATGACATGGTGCCACTCGCCCGGCTTGAGGGGTTTTGAGGCAACCACCATGTTGGCGGCCTTGTCCCATGAATCGATGACATGACTGGCGGGCCGGCCTTTGAACAGGTGAAGATCCCACCCGCGGTAAGACTCGCCGGGGTTCATGCGGGCGATCACCGCGCCGGACGGCCTGCCCTCGACACGGATGAAGCCGCCGAAGGTGACCTGCTCGCTGCGGGAAAACCCGGCGAGGTCGCCAAGCTCAACCGGCGTCCTGCTGATGACGGGCGCTTTGCCGAATGGCGCGTCGATGCGCTCGGACTCGAACGGCCACTCGCGCGGCCGGCCATCGACGAAGCCGCGCAGCGGGCCATCGGACTCCGCCATCGGCAGGTGGAGGTGGAGTGTGGAATCCACACCGCGGTCGGGCCCGATGGCGGCATTGGCAAGCCAGGCATCGAAGTCCGGCCCGCTGGATTCCGCACGAGCCGCCATGAGTTTTCCGACATCGGATATCTCCGCCGCAAGGGCGGTCCAGCGCTCGCGATCCGGCGGCAGCGGCACGAAGACATTGGGCGGATGGTCCGCCCGGTTGCCGTCGAGTGCGGTCATCGGCGTATTGCGGAAAAAGGCGGTGAGTTGATAGAACTCCCTGGTCGAGACGGGATCGAACTTGTGATCATGGCAGGCGGCACAGCCGGTGGTGAGTCCGAGCCAGATGGCGGAAACGGTTTCCACGCGGTCCTTGGCATAGATCGCGTCGTATTCCTCGGCGATCGCCCCGCCCTCGCCGGTGGTGGCGAGGCAGCGCGAGAAGCCGGTGGCCACGAGCTGGTCGAGAGTCCTGTCAGGCAGCATGTCGCCGGCGATTTGCTCGGTGGTGAAGCGGTCCCACGGCATGTTGTCCTTGAAGGCGCGGATCACCCAGTCGCGGTAGGGCCAGATGGCGCGGTAGTTGTCGATGTGGATGCCATGGGTGTCCGCATAGCGTGCCGCGTCGAGCCAGTGGCGGGCGAAGTGCTCGGCGCTGGCGGTGGTGGCGAGCAACCCGTCGGCGGCCCTTTCCACGGCGGCTTGGAAATCCGACGAGCTGGCCGTGACAAACGCCTCCACGTCCCGCGGCGCCGGCGGCAGCCCTGTTAGATCGAGGTGCAGCCGCCGGTAGAAACGCCGCGCGTCCTCCTGCGGGTTCGGTCTCAGGCCGTGGGCATCGAGTTTTTCCGCGATAAAGCGGTCGATGGGATTGGCGGCCCAGCCATCGCCCGCGGCGGGAGGCCCGGGTCTGACGACGGGTGCGAATGCCCAGTGCGGTTCATACTCCGCGCCTTGTTCGATCCAACGCTCGATGAGGGCGATGTCCTCCGGCTTCATCGTCTTGTGGCTCTTCGGCGGAGGCATGATGAATTCCGGATCGGCCAGGCGCATGCGCCTGACGATTTCGGATTCGGCCGCCTTGCCTTTGAGGATGACCGGCAAGCCGTTGTCGCGCAGCGCGAAGGCATCCTCGGGGCGGTCGAGGCGCAAGGGATTGTCCTTCGGTTCACGGGTGCCCGAGTCCGGCCCGTGGCAATGATAACAATACTCGGAGAGAACCGGCTGGATGTGCTGGTTGAACGAAACCGTTTCCGGCAGCTCTGCGGCGACGGCCTCCGCCTGCGGCAGCCCCCCGGCTGCGGCGGCTGGCCGCGTCACCGGCCGTTCGCACGCGGCGACCGTGAAAAACACGAAAAACAGGGCAAAATGGCGTGAAATCATGACAGGCGCATCGAGGCGAGCCTACGTTGGTTTACCCCCCGGTCTTTCGCAAGGTGGAAATCGCCGGTTGATTCCGCCCGTTTTCACCCGATAGATACGGGCGCGTCCACCGTATCCTTGCCCGCCACACGCCTTCCATGACCGACACAACGAATCCCCGTCGCTCCATCATCGCGCCCGTATTGATCACCTTGTCGGGCGTCATCTTGATTGCCGTGCTGGCCAGCCTGCCGTTCCTTGCCGGGCCGCCGCGTGAGGACGGACTGCCGGATCTGGCGAAATTCATCGGTCGTTTCCACCCCGTCATCCTGCATTTGCCGATTGGCATGCTGGTATGGGTGGTCGTCATGGAAATGCTCAATGTTTTTTCAAAACGCGGCAACGCGCACTCATCGCGCGCGGCGATGGGATTTGCCGCCGCCTCGGCGGTGGTGGCGGCGCTGCTGGGATTCATCCTCTATCACAGCATGCCGGATTATGACCGCGAGCTTGCGGAGCGCCATCTTTTCGGCGGGCTGGCATTTGCCTGCAGCGCCGTCGCCGCCTTCGTCATCAAGGTGTGGGTGGATTCCAGGGCGGGCTCCGGCGCGGCGTTCTACCGCTGCGTGTTGTTGGCAAGCGCCGGCATCATGGGGTTCACCAGCCATGACGGCGCCTCGCTCACCCACGGCAGGGGCTATCTAACCGATCATGCTCCCGAACCGTTGCGCAGGCTTCTTGGCATGGAGCCGCGCAAGCCGGCCAGGCCGGACGCGCAAACCGAAGAACAACCCGTCTATGCCGGCGTCATCGTTCCGATCCTCGAAAGCAAATGTTACGCCTGCCACAATGCCGAGAAGCAGAAAGGCAGGTTCCGCATGGATGAATACGACCTCTTGCTCGCCGGCGGCAAGGAGGGCGAGGGCTTGATTCCCGGAAACTCCGCGGAGAGCAACATCATCGTCCGCGCCGAACTGCCCGAGGACGATGAAGAGCACATGCCGCCCGAGGGCAAGAAGGACCTTGAGGATCACGAATTGACACTTCTCAAATGGTGGATCGACAACGGCGCGTCCAAGGATGCCATGTTGAAGGATCTTCCGGCGGATGAGGCGGTGAAAACCGCGCTCGCGAAAATCGTTCCCGCGAGCGCGGAAATGCCTGTGGAAAAACCGGTGGTCAAGGTGGACGACTCGCTCAAGGAACTCGTCGTCCGGCTTGGCAGGGAGTTTCCCGCGGCAATCCAGTTCGAGGCGCAGAACTCGAACAACGTCGTCTTCACCGCCGCAGGCCTGCGCGACAAGTTCGGCGATGCCGAACTCGCCAAACTCGGCCCCGTGCTGCCTGCCATGGTCTCAATGGATCTCTCGCACACCCGTGTCACCGATTCCGGTGTGCGGCTCCTTGCCAGCGCCACCGCGCTGAAATCCCTGCGACTCGCCAAAACCGAAATCACCGATGCCTCGCTGCCGCTGCTTGTCAATTTCCCTCAACTCGAATCGCTCAACCTCTACGGAACGCAGGTCACCAACGACGGCATCCAGCAACTCGCCGCCCTCACCGGCCTGAAAAAACTCTACCTCTGGCAAAGCAAGGTGGATGCGGCCGGTGTGAGCGCTCTCAAAGAGAAACTGCCCGATTGCGAAATCATCACGGGCTTGTGAGACAGATCGTATTCAGGGTTGGAGAATTTCCCCTTGCTCCTGCTGCCTCAGACTGATTTTCTTTTCATGTCCACTTCGGTGGATGGGGAAGTAAGAAAACCTCGCACACAAGGCGGTCGGCATCGACCGCAACGATGCCGCCAAACCGACCAAAAGGCCGGGGAGGCGGTGGTGCATGCCCAAGCCGACTCTTCGGGGAAAGCCAAAGGCCATCGCGGTCGACCTTGTGCGACTTTC
>JALOUA010000117.1 GCA_025457625.1 Akkermansiaceae bacterium | reverse complement strand
CACCCGGAATCCATCCTCACACAGGACGGCAGGAAGCTGCTGGAGAATTTCCTCAAATCCTGAGCCGGGACAGGTTCACGTGAAGCGATGAGTGAGGGAAACCAAGCGCCGCATGATAAAGCCGGTTCGTTTGTCAGGCAGCGGAGCACGTGGCGGGTCATTGCTGCGTTTTTTCTGTTAGGCATGACGGCCCGCTTGATGCCGCTGGGTTGGCACGCATCCGCCATGCAGGGACTCGACCCGGCTGCCGTGAGGCTGGGGCTGGGCATCCTGCTGTGCGTCGCGTTCCTCTGGCTCTCCGAGGCGCTGCCGCTCGCCGCCACCGCGCTACTGGTGCCCCTGCTGGCCACCCTGCTCGGCATCAGCGACATGAAAGACTCGCTCGCGCCATTCGCCGATCCGCTGATTTTCCTCTTCCTCGGTGGTTTCGCGCTGGCTGCGGCAATGTCATGTCAGGGAGTGGACCAGTGGATCGCACAGTCCCTTGTGCGGTTTGCGAAGGGACGACCGCGATGATGATTCCGCTGGCGATGGGCATCCTGGGCGGCATGGGAGAGGCGGGAAAGCGGGCCGGCAATGCTTGTTTTCTTTTGTTAGGTCTCGCCTACGCGGCGAGCATAGGCGGACTGGGAACGATCATCGGCAGCCCGCCCAACGGCATCGCCGCGCGCCAACTCGGCGTCTCGTTCACCGACTGGCTCAAATTCGGCATTCCCGCGGTTTTGATCCTGCTACCGGTGATGGCCGGCGTGATCGCCCTCATCTGCCGCCCGGACAAAGGGCTGCGGATCACCGTGCGGGATGAGGATTTCACCTTCAACCGGCAGCGCCGCATCACCGTGCTGATCTTCGCGGTCACGGCCGGCTTGTGGATTTCCGGCGGCAAACTCGGACCTCTGCTCGGTGTCGGCGGCGCGTTCGACACGGTTGTCGCCATCACCGCGATCCTCGCGTTGTTATATTTCCGCGTCGTCCGCTGGCAGGACATCGACCGCGGCACGGAATGGGGCGTGCTGCTGCTCTTCGGCGGCGGCCTCGCGCTCAGTGGCGTGATGCGCGACACCGGCGCCAGCCTGTTCCTCGCCCGCCTGCTTACGGAAACCATCAGCACCTGGACGATGCCATTGGTGATCGGCGCGGTGGTGTTGTTCGTGATCTTTCTCACCGAAATCTCCAGCAACACCGCCACCGCCGCGTTATTGGTGCCGATCTTTCATGCGGTCGGCGGCGAACTCGGCATCGCCCCCGCGATGCTGGTGATTCCACTGGCACTGGCCGCCTCCTGCGCCTTCATGCTGCCGGTGGCCACGCCGCCCAACGCGATCGTCTTCGCCACCGGCCGGGTGCCGCAGAGGGTGATGATGAAAAACGGTTTCGCCCTCAATCTGATCTTCACGATCCTGCTCACCCTGCTCTCGCTGGCGCTCCTGCGGTGATGCCTCAACCCTCCGCCGCGCGCACGTCCTGGATGATCAACTGCAGGCTCGTGCGCCCGCGGAACGTGTTGCGGTCGATGGTGAAGGCGATGTCCCACGGCGGATCCGGCAGCGGATGCTCGCCACCGCCGAAAAACACCGCGTCCTGCTCGTGATAGCCCTGGCGCAGCATGAACCGCAGGTGGTGGTTCTTCATGTGCAGCGGCGGCCGGCTCAGGCTCACCCCGCGCGAGATGAACACCGGTTGAGGGTTGCCGTTGCCGAAAGGTTGCAACAAATCATAACTCGCGAGAAAATCCAAGGAGAGCTGGTCGAAACCCATCTCCGCGTCATACGTCAGCTTCGGCTGGCGCTGCTCCTCGGTGGTGTGCTTGAGCACGTAGTCGGCGAAGTTTCTCCGGAAGCCGTCGATCATGGACTCATGGATCGAGAGTCCCGCGGCCATGGCGTGCCCGCCGCCCGCCACCAAATCCGCCTCGCAGGCGCGGATCGCCTCGACAAGCGAGAGACCTTCGATGCTGCGCCCGGAGCCCTTGCCGATGCCTTCCTCATCAATGGCGATGATGAAGGTGGGTTTGTGAAACTGGCGCATCAGCCGCGAGGCGACGATGCCCACCACGCCATGATGCCACTCGCGCGAGCCCAGCACGATCACCGGATCATTCACCGGATCGAAATCGCGATTCATCATCTCCACCGCCTGACGCCGGATGAGCGACTCGTGGTTCTGCCGCTCCTTGTTATAGGCATCGAGTTTTTTCGCGAGATCCTGGGCCAGCCTGCGGCAGTCGGTGGTGAGCGTCTCGAGCGCGTCCTCGGGCACGTCCATGCGCCCGGCGGCATTGAGGCGCGGACCGATGCGGAATCCGACGTCCATCGAGGTGGCGCTGCCATTCATGCCGGTGACGTCCTGCAACGCGCGCAGGCCCGGGTTCAACGTGTTGGGAAGATGCCGCAAGCCGTGCCGCACCATCAGGCGGTTCTCACCCACCATCGGCACGATGTCGGATATCGTCGCCACCGCCACCAGATCGATGAGTTCCTTCAGATCAAGTGCGGTCTGGCGCGTCTTGAGCAGGGCATGGCCGAGTTTGAAAACCACTCCCGCAGCGCAGAGATAAGTGAAATCCGAGCCGCACTTCGGGTTGACCAGCGCGCAGCAAGCGGGACGCGCGCCCGGCGACGGTTCGTGGTGATCCACAATGAGGACATCGATGCCATCCGCCCGCAGCGAGGCGACTTCGTCGATCGAAACCGTCCCGCAATCCACGGTGATGAGCAAATCCGGTTTCGGCCCCTCGCTCTTGCAGCGTTCGAGCGCGGCGCGGCTCAGGCCATAGCCCTCGGGCCCGCGCTTCGGGATGAAATGGCGCGGCTGCATGCCGTATGACAGCAGGATCCGCCGCATCAGCGTGATCGAGGCCACGCCGTCGACATCGTAGTCACCGTAAATGCAGATTTCCTGTTTCTCATCCACCGCCCGCAGGATCCGTTCCACCGCCGCCCGCATGTCCGGAATCAGGAAAGGATCGGCCAAATCCTTGAGTTTCGGCCGCAAATACGACTCCAGATCCATCCCGGGAGGCAGGCCGCGTTGGCGGATCAGATGCTCCAAAATCGGCGGAAACGTGCCATTCGAACCGGTTGCCTGAGGTTGGAACGGTTCGCCGCGCGGAATCCACTTGAAGGGCTGGGCTCGCATGAAGTGCCGCGGACCCTAGAGGCGGATGACGGACCGGTTCAAGATTGGAAACGAAAAGCGCGCATTTCCGCCCCCCGCGCCAGAATGTCTCCCATAAAGCGCGACATTCTGTCCCAAATTCGTTGCCGCCAGACGCATCCGCCCGTCTCAAAAAATTTACATCCCATTCATTCTCTGAAGCTTGCGATCCTCATGGCATGGTTTGGCACAGGCTTTGCGAAAGCGCTATCGAATCACCGCCCATTCACGGCAACACTGAAAGGAAACCATTTTATGTCCAAAATTCTCGGAATCGACCTCGGCACCACCAACTCCTGCATGTCCGTCATGGAAGGCGGTGAACCCATCGTGCTGGAAAACTCGGAAGGTGCCCGCACCACGCCCTCGGTGGTGGCCTTCGCCAAAAACGGCGAGCGCCTCGTCGGCCAAGCCGCCAAACGCCAGGCCGTCACCAATCCGAAAAACACGATTTTTTCCGCCAAACGCCTGATCGGCCGCAAGTTCTCCGAACTCACCGAGGCCGACAAACGCATGCCATACAAAATCGTCGCCGCCGCCAATGGCGACGCCCACATCGAGGTGGATGTCGCCGGCGAAACCAAAACTTTCTCGCCTCAGGAAATCGCCGCCATGGTCCTCGGCAAGTTGAAAGCCGATGCCGAAGCCAAACTCGGCGAGTCCATCAAGCAGGCCGTCATCACCGTGCCCGCTTACTTCAACGACTCCCAGCGCAACGCCACCAAGGCTGCCGGTGAAATCGCCGGCCTCGAAGTGCTGCGCATCATCAACGAGCCCACCGCCGCCGCCCTCGCCTACGGCCTCGACAAGAAGTCCGACGAAAAAATCGCCGTCTATGACCTCGGCGGCGGCACCTTCGACATCTCCGTGCTCGAAATCGGCGACGGCGTCTTCGAAGTGCTCGCCACCGACGGCGACACCAAACTCGGCGGCGACGACTGGGACAACGCCCTCATCCAGTGGATCGTCGGCGAATTCAAAAGGGACCAGGGCATCGACCTTTCCGGCCAGCCCGACGCCCTCCAGCGCATCAAGGAAGAAGCGGAAAAAGCCAAGATCGCCCTCTCCTCGTCGCAGTCCTACGACATCAGCCTGCCGTTCATCACCGCCGATGCCACCGGCCCCAAACACATCCAACTCAACCTCACCCGCTCCAAACTCGAACAACTCACCGATTCCTTGTTCGAACGCACCAAAAAACCGGTGCTCGACTGCCTCAAGGAAGCCGGTGTCACCGCTTCCCAAATCAACGAACTCGTGCTCGTCGGCGGCATGACCCGCATGCCGAAAGTCGTCGAAGTCGCCAAGATCCTCGCCGGCCAAACCCCGCACCAGGGGGTCAATCCGGATGAAGTCGTCGCCATCGGCGCCGCCATCCAGGGCGGCGTGCTCCGCGGCGACGTCAAGGACGTGCTCCTGCTCGACGTCACCCCGCTCACGCTCTCCATCGAAACGGAGGGCTCGCGCGCCACACCGATGATCGAGCGCAACACCACCATCCCCGCCAAGAAGTCGCAGATCTTCTCCACCGCCCCGCCCGCCGCGGCGAACCGCAGATCGAGGTCACCTTCGACATCGACGCCAACGGCATCCTCCACGTCTCCGCCAAGGACAAGCAATCCGGCAAGGAACAGAAGATCTCGATCCAGGGATCCTCCGGCCTTTCCAAGGACGAGATCGAACAAGCCAAGCGCGACGCCGAAGCCCACGCCGAGGAAGACAAGAAACGCGTCGAAAAAGTCGATGCCAAGAACAAGGCCGAAAACCTCGTCTTCTCCGTCGAGAAACAACTCACCGAACTCGGCGACAACGCTCCCGCCGAACTCAAGTCGATGCTCGAAGGCAAGATCAAGGCCGTCAAGGACGCGATCGCCAGCGACGACGTGAACCAGATCAACAGCGCCATCAGCGACCTCGAAAGCTCGCTCCAGGCCCTCGCCCAGGCCGCCCAACAAGCCCAGGCCGGTGCCGCCGCACAACCCGACGTCGAACCCGCCGAGGAATCGTCCTCCTCCGAACCCAAACAAGCCAAAGGCAAGGTCGTGGACGCCGAAGTCGTCGATTGAAGATGATGTGGCGGCAACCACCGGTCGCCGCGAGTCAACTCAGAACACCAGGCGACCAATGATCGCCCCCGCATTCATGCCCACCCTCACCACCAAGCACCAACGTCTCGCCGCGCTGCGGCCGCTCTCTCCAGAGTCGGTCGCCAGCCTTGCGGCGGCGTGGGATGTGCGGATGGTGCATGAGTCCAACGCGATTGAAGGCAACAGCCTCACGCTTCGCGAAACCGAACTGGTGCTCTCCAAAGGCGTCACCGTTTCCGGCAAACCGCTCAAGGATCATCTGGAGGCGGTCAACCTCGCCAAGGCATGGGAAAACGTGAAGGAACTTGCGAAGCCCGGCGCCGTTCTCACCGAGCGCGATTTGCTGGATCTCCATCGCATCGTTCTCACCCGCGTCAATGATTCCTTCGCCGGTTGCTACCGCAGCGGCTCCGTTCGCATCGCCGGCTCCCATCATGTTCCGCCGAATGCCATGAAAGTTCCCGACCTGATGGAGGAACTCTTCGCAGCTCTCAAAGACATCAACGATCCCGTCGGGCGCGCCGCGAAACTCCACCACGGCATTGCCCGCATCCATCCCTTCGCCGATGGCAACGGCCGCACCGCACGCCTTGCAATGAACTTCGTTCTGATCTCGGCCGGCTACCCTCCCGTATCCATTCCCACCGACCTGCGCCTGGCTTACCATGAAGCCCTTGAATCCGCCGACTCCGGCGATTTCCAGGCCTGGCTCGATTTCCTCACCACACAACTCGACCACGAACTCGACGAGTGGCTCGCCGCCCTCGAACCCCCTTCCCCTGTAAACTGAACACTGAAAACTTTCCACTCCGCGAATGCGGCGTGGCTTCTCACACCAAAACAACAAACAAACCAACACCACATCATGGCTAACATCAAACCACTCGGACAGCGTGTCCTCGTCAAGCGCCTCGAAGCCGACGCCATCAGCGCCGGCGGCATCGTCCTGCCGGACACCGCCAAGGAAAAACCCCAGGAAGCCGAAGTGCTCGCGCTCGGCACCGGCGGCAAGGACGACAACGGCAACGACATCGTCTTCCACGTCAAGGTCGGCGACAAGGTGCTCATCTCCAAATACGGCGGCACCGAAGTGAAACTCGACGGACAGGAAGTCCTCATCCTCAACCAGAACGACATCCTCGGCGTCGTCGGCTGATCCGCAATCTCAAACCTCAAATATCAAATCTCAAATATCCATTACCATGGCCAAACAACTGCAATTCGAAGAAGCCGCCCGCCAGTCACTGCTGCGCGGCGTGGAAAAACTCGCCCGCGCCGTCAAGGCGACCCTCGGCCCCGCGGGCCGCAACGTCATCCTCGACAAGAAGTTCGGTTCGCCGACCATCACCAAGGACGGCGTTTCCGTCGCCAAGGAGATCGAGCTCGAGTGCCCCTATGAGAACATGGGCGCCCAGCTGATCCGCGAGGTTTCCAGCAAGACCTCCGACATCGCCGGCGACGGCACCACCACCGCCACCGTGCTTGCCGAGGCGATCTACAAGGAAGGCCTCCGCAACGTCGCCGCCGGTGCCAACGCGATCTCGCTGCAACGCGGCATCCTCAAGGCCACCGAAGGCATCGTCGCCGAGCTCAAGAAGCTCTCCAAACCCGTTTCCGACGCCAAGGAAATCGCCCAAGTCGCCTCGATCTCCGCGAACTCCGACCCGGAAATCGGCAACATCATCGCCGATGCGATGGACAAGGTCGGCAAGGACGGCACGATCACCGTCGAGGAAGCCAAGGGCATCGAAACCACCCTCGAAGTGGTCGAAGGCATGCAGTTCGACAAGGGCTACCTCAGCCCCTACTTCGTGACCAATGCCGAGAGCATGGAAACCCTGCTGGAAAGCGCCTACATCCTCATCAACGAAAAGAAGATCTCCTCACTCAAGGACATGCTTCCGTTGCTTGAGAAGGTGGCGAAGAGCGGCAAGCCGCTGCTCATCATCGCCGAGGACGTGGAAGGCGAGGCCCTCGCCACCCTCGTCGTCAACAAGCTGCGCGGCATCCTCAACATCGCCGCGGTCAAGGCTCCCGGTTTCGGCGACCGCCGCAAGGCCATGCTCGAAGACATCGCCATCCTCACCGGCGGCCGCGTGATCACCGAAGACCTCGGCATCAAGCTGGAGTCCGTCGAACTCAGCGACCTCGGCCAGGCCAAGCGCATCACCATCAGCAAGGAAAACACCGTCATCGTTGAAGGCGGCGGCACTTCCGAAGCCATCACCGGCCGCGTCAACCAGATCCGCAAGCAGATCGAGGAGACCACCAGCGACTACGACCGCGAGAAGCTCCAGGAGCGCCTCGCCAAGCTCGCCGGCGGCGTGGCCGTCATCAACGTCGGTGCCGCCACCGAGACCGAGATGAAGGAGAAGAAAGCCCGCGTCGAAGACGCCCTCCACGCGACCCGCGCGGCCGTCGAGGAAGGCATCGTTGCCGGCGGTGGCACCGCCCTCATCCGCGCCCAGGCCGCCCTCGGCGACCTCGGCCTCACCGGTGACGAGAAGACCGGTGCGGAAATCGTCGCTCGCGCCGTCGAGTCCCCGCTTCGCCAGCTTGTCGCCAACGCCGGCCGCGAGTCCGCGTTGATCGTCGAGCACGTCAAGAAGGGCAAAGGCGCCGAGGGCTACAACGTCGCCACCGACAAGTTCGAGGACCTCATCAAGTCCGGCGTGGTGGACCCCACCAAGGTCACCCGCACCGCGCTCCAGAACGCGGCCTCGATCTCCGGCCTCCTGCTCACCACCGAGTGCCTCATCACCGACATCCCCGAGAAGGAAAAACCCTCCGGCGGTGGCGGTCACGACCACGGCATGGGCGGAATGGGCGGCATGATGTAAATTCGCCAACTGTAGCGTCGGTCTATGACCGTCGCTCGGATTCAAAAAAGCCGGACAGGGAAACCTGTCCGGCCTTTTTCGTTTCCATCCATCTCAGATCACCAGTGCGGCCGCATCAATGATTTGATGTCGCGATTTCCTGCCACCTTGCCGCCTGCCTTCTTGATTCCCCTGATTCCACCGCCCAAGCTCCGCCGCATGTCCTCCACCGCCGCTACTCCGATGATGGCCCAATACCTGGCCATGCGGAAATCCCTGCCTGCGGACATCATCCTGTTTTACCGCCTCGGCGACTTCTACGAAATGTTCTTCGAGGATGCGAAAACCGCCGCTCCCATCCTCAATGTCGCCCTCACCAAGCGCGGCGGCACGCCGATGTGCGGCGTTCCCTACCACGCCGCCCAGGGCTACATCGCGCGACTGCTCAAGGCAGGCAAGCGTGTCGCCATCGCCGAGCAGACGTCCGACCCCAAACCCGGCAAACTCGTCGAACGCGAGATTTCCCGCATCCTTTCGCCCGGTTCCATCGACGACCTCACCCTGCTCGACGACCAGCGGCCAAACTACCTCGCCGCCGTGTTCCGCCACGGCAAATCCACCGGTCTCGCCTGCGTCGATCACACCACCGGCGAGTTCACCATCGCCGAGTTCGCCGACATCGGCCTGCTCACCGATGAAATTTCGCGCATCGCGCCGTCGGAGTTGCTGATCCCGGATCATCAGACCGCCGAGTTCGGTGCGATCACCAACTGCATGGCCTACGACGGCTACGCCTTCCTGCCCGAACACGCCACGCAACTGCTCAAGGACCACTTCAGCGTGCACTCGCTCGATGGCTTCGGCTGCGCCCATCTCCACTCCGCCAGCGGCGCGGCCGGGGCCGTGCTGCATTACCTCATCCACGCGCTGCACCGCCCCTGCGGCCACCTCCGCCCGCCCCGTGTGAGGGAAAATTCCGACTTCGTCCTCATCGACGCCGCCTCCCAGCGCAACCTCGATCTCGTAGAGTCCCGCTCCGGCAAACCACACACCCTGTTAGGAGTGCTCGACCGCACCGCCACCCCGATGGGCGCGCGCCTGCTGCGCGACTGGATCCTCCACCCGCTGCGCGACCTCACCAAACTCACCGCCCGCCAGGACATCATCGCCGCGTTTCTCGCCGAGCCGTTCCTTCTCTCGAAGTGCCGCGAATCGCTCAAAGGCATCCGCGACATCGAGCGCACCACCTCCCGCCTCTCGCAAAACTCCGGCAACGCCCGCGACCTCCAGTCCCTCGCCATTTCCTTGAACCACATCCCCACCCTCAAGGAAGACCTCTCCTCACTGCTCACTGATCACTGCTCACTGATCACTTCTCTCCACGACTTCACCGACCTCACAACCCTGTTATCCAGCGCCCTCGCCGACGAACCACCCGCCAACCTCCGCGACGGCGGCATCATCCGCGACGGCTGGTCGCCGGAGCTCGACGAACTGCGCAACGCCTCGCGCGGCGGCAAGGACTGGATCGCCCGACTGCAGCAGGACGAGCGCAAACGCACCGGCATCGACTCGTTGAAAATCAAGTTCAACAACGTCTTCGGCTACTTCATCGAGATCACCACCACCCACCTCGCCAAGGTGCCGGACGACTACACGCGCAAGCAAACCATGTCCAACGCCGAGCGCTACATCACCCCCGCGCTCAAGGAGATGGAAAACAAGGTGCTCGGTGCGGAGGAGCGCTCCAAGAAACTCGAAGCCGAACTCTTCGCCGATCTTCGCAGCCAGGTCATCACCCACCTCGCCCGGCTGCAGGAAACCGCCGCCGCCGTCGCCGAAATCGACGTGCTCTGCGCGCTCGCGGAAGTCGCCCAGTTCCACCGCCATTGCCGTCCAATACTCAACGATGGCAACGGTTTCTTTGTCAGCAACGGCCGCCACCCGGTGCTCGAACAAACCCTCACCGACACCAAGTTCGTCCCCAACGACACCGAGCTCGAACCGGAAACCGCCCGCCTGCAGATTCTAACAGGCCCGAACATGGCGGGCAAATCCACCTACATCCGCCAGATCGCCCTGATCGCCGTGATGGCCCAGATCGGCGCCTATGTCCCCGCCGAATCGGCCAGGCTCGGCCTGGTGGACCGCATCTTCTGCCGCGTCGGCGCGTCCGACGACCTCTCGCGCGGCCAATCCACCTTCATGGTCGAGATGAGCGAAACCGCCCTCATCCTCAACCACGCCACCGACCGCTCGCTCGTCATCCTCGACGAGATCGGCCGCGGCACCGCCACCTTCGACGGCCTCTCGATCGCCTGGGCCGTTGCCGAGCACCTGCACGACACCATCGGCTGCCGCACGCTCTTCGCCACCCACTACCACGAGCTCACCGACCTCGCGAACACCAAACAGGCCGTCGCCAACTACAACGTGGCCGTTAGGGAGTGGAACGAGGAGATCATCTTCCTCCACAAGATCCTCCCCGGCGCCGCCGACAAGAGTTATGGCATCCAGGTCGCCCGCCTCGCCGGTCTCCCCAAAGCCGTCGTCGAACGCGCAAAGTCCATCCTCTCCCATCTCGAACTCCACTCCGTGAAACCCGAGGCGAAGAAACAAGGCCCAAAGGCGAAGAATACCGTCCAAGACGACATGCCCAGGCCCGCCGCGCCGCAAATGGATCTGTTCGCAGATTTTTGACCGTGGCGGGGATTGCATCCACCAAGCCTATCCATCAATGCACAAGAATTTCCATTGACCACGAACATTGCCGCCAAAACCACAAATTGATGAAACTCGCATGTCTGATTTTTGTAAACTCAATCGTTTTGATCAACTTGATTGCAGGGATCTGGCAGGCATGGAAATTGGGCCGGTTAAGAATAGGGACCTGTCGAGGCGTGATTACTCGTTCTGAAGTAGAAGAGCATGACGAGTGGCGTGGACGGTCGAGAAATCTCCGGATGTTCTCACCGAAAGTCGAATACACCTACAATGTTTCCGGTGAGTCCATGAAAGGAAACGTCATTTCTTTTCTCCGGGTTCAGACATCAAACACATCCGGGACGAAAAAGCGGTTACGGCGCTATCCGGTGGGCGCTCAAGTGGAAGTCTTTTTCAATATTGAACAGCCTGAACAAAGCTATCTCATCAATCCCAGAAAACACATTTGGACCACCCTTGGTGTGGTGACCGGGTTTGTTTTGATTGGCTACCTCATGAACTCTATGATTTTCCGCTGGCTGAAGTAATTTGATTGCGCGCCAAACCCAAGCGGCACAATGCCCGCACGGATTGCTCTCCATTCGCGTCACGGGGCAGGAAGACATGCCCAGACCCGCCGCTCCGCAGATGGACCTCTTCGCGGATTTCTAAAACCCCGCTATTGACGCAAAGCGGAAATAGCATAGGCTCCACTCGTGCTGAAAAGTTTCGCCGACAAGGAAACCGAGAAGATTTGGAATCTCCAGCACTCCAAACGACTGCCCTTTGACATCCAGCAGCGGGCCTTGAACAAGCTCGCCATGATCAGCCGGGCCGCCGGATTGGATGACCTGAAGATTCCACCCGCCAATCGTCTTGAAGCCCTCAAAGGCAACCGCAGCGGACAATTCAGCATCCGGATCAACCAACAATGGCGCATCTGCTTCCGCTGGAAGGATGGCGATGCCCACGACGTCGAAATCACCGATTATCATTAACGAAAAATCGCCACTGCCATGGCCAAATCACTTACTCCTCTTCACTACCCCCATCCCGGCGAGATTCTTCAAACGGAGTTTCTCGAACCCATGGGCATCACCCAATACCGGCTCGCCATGGATCTCAAGATCCCGCACAGCCGCGTCACCGCCATCATCCGAGGCCGCCGCGCCATCACCCCGGACACCGCCCTGCGCCTCAGCCGCTACTTCGGAACCAGCGCCGAATTCTGGATTGGCCTGCAACAGGAATTTGATCTGCGGAAAGCACGCGCCGAATCCGGCAAGGACATTGAATCACAGGTCTCCCCACTCGCGGTTTGACTTCAATCCACTCTCAGCCATGGGCATGTTCGACACCATTCATTTGAAGTCTCCTCTCATCTGCCCTGTTTGCGGAGGACAGGAGCATTCCTATCAGACCCACGCCTTTGATGATGTGATGGCGAACTACCGGATTGGTTCGGTGGTCGGGGGCGCGTTGCTCACTGGAATCGTTCAGGAGAGGTTCTGGTGTTCCGCATGCCACAAAGTGGGCAAGAGCGCCGAGTCACCGGTTTATCTCGTCGTCTGGCATTCGATTCTGGTAGGCTTGGAGCAGGATTTTGCCCGCGCCGAAGCCCGGCTGTCCGCGGTGGACCGGCTCGATCTGATCGGTTGGCTCGACGAAGCGCAGCGGAATGAAAATCGCAGGAAAAGGCGCTATTACGGATTTTTGAATGACGTGAGGCGCTGGCACGAGCATCTCGAGCGCGAGCGCAATCCGGAGCCCGTACCGGAAGGTGAAACCGCCGAGCAAGCGAAACGCCGCAAAGCATTCGCAAGTCTATGGCGGCTGCCTGAGGAAATCCTCTCCGCTCCGGATCCATTGGCTGCCATCATCGCGAACAACACGCCGTCTCAAGGTGAGAACGATCAAGACGGGATCTGGGATTGAACTGCCATGACCTTTCTCGAGAAACTCGCGGCGAAGGCGCAGAAGGCGGCGATGGACAAGGCCTTCGCCAAGGGCTTGCTGCGTTGTCCCAAGTGCGGGCAAAAACCCGCCACGGCACCTGCGGACGTGGACACGCTTTTGCGCTGCGGGTCATGCGGCTTCGACGCGCTGCCCGCCGAATGGCAGCCGGACCCGACGGGCGTGGTGGTGGCTGATCCCGATGAAATCCCGGCGGGCACGCGCATCAGCCGTGAGGGAAGCGCTCCCGGCGATTGCGTCTGGCACATTCCGGCGAGCGGGAAATTCGGCTTCTTCCTGTTCTTCGGCCTGTTCTGGACGGCGATCACCGCGGCGGCGAGCGGCGCGTTTTTGTTTGGTGGAAACAAGGGCGGATCGGAGACCCAGCCATGGTTTCTCTATCCGTTTTTCGCCATCTTCTGGGCGATCGGGCTTGGGATGTTGTATGCCGCGCTGCGCAACAAATACGCCCGCCACCGGATCACCGTGACGCGGGATCTGGTCACGCTGCGCCGCGAGATGTTCGGCCGGGTGAAGGAGAAATCCCTGGTCACCACGCAAGTCGGCTCCGTGGCGCAGGTGGAGTTCTATCAGCAGAACTACCAGCCGGTTTACGGCGTGGAGATCCGCGGGCAGGGTGGCAAGCTGAGGTTCGGCACCACCTTGCGGGAGGAGGAAAAAGCCTGGCTGGTGGCGGATATCAAACGCGCGGTCTTCGGAGAAGCGCCCGCCAGTCCCGGCGCGGCCGCTTCGCCTGCAATGCTCGCGGCGCGGCGGCAGTCGTCGTTTTCATTCCCGCTGCCGCCCGGTCCCAAGGGGCATTGGATCATGGGGGTTTTCTTCGTGCTCATCGGCCTCGGCGCGATCGCGATGGGGGTATTCCACGGGCCGGACATCCCAAAGCACGGCAAGGACGGGGTCGATTGGTTCGCGGTGGTGTTCGATGCCTTATTCAGTCTTTTCAGCCTGATTCCCATCATCGTCGGGCTGGTTTTCGGCGGGATCGGCGTGCTGTTCATTCGGAGCACATGGCCGGGCCGCCAGCGCGAAGTGCGGCTGGAGGGCGACGAGACACAAGTGGCGCTGCGCACCTATCAGCATGGCAGGGTGCTCAAGGAGCAATCGTTCCCCCGGTCATCCGTGAGCGGGGTGCGCGCCACGGGCACCGGCCACGTGAACGGCAAGCCGATGAAACGCATCGACCTGATCGTGGACGGCAAGGCCAGGCGGATCACGATGTGGACCGAAGGCGATGCCGCCGATGTCTGGGCGGACGATGTGAACCGGGCGCTTGGATCGTAAAACCGCCAATCAGAGCAGTTCCAGCACCCGTGCGAGGTGCTCGTCCGGCTTCACCTTCGGCAG
>JALOUA010000374.1 GCA_025457625.1 Akkermansiaceae bacterium | reverse complement strand
GGGACGAATGCCTGCCGTTCGGTCGATGTGCGTGTCCATGGGGTTGAGCTTCGTGCTGAAGGATGCCGGACGGTTCTTTCCAGCAGGAGATGAGAGAGGGGATACGGCGGTTGGGTCACTGGCACCGCCATGATGAGGGATGGTCACGGCCGCGTTGGCCCAGGGTGCGGCAAGCACGAGCGGCAGGAAAAAAATTCCGGCGTTTGGTTTTCTCATGGGAACGATTCCAGGCGGCATCGGCTGGCGGGTTGTGGATGAAGCAGGTTTGGTGCTAAAAACAGCGGTATGGCGTTTCTTCGGGGCGCTCGGTCGTTTAAATGGAGAAATGCAACTTCTCAGGCATTGCGGGCGGCCATCCGGCAGGCATGAAGAGATTGGTGGCGTGTTGCGGGAGAGGGGTTTGTTTTGACATGGCGACTATGCCAATAAGCAGAGGTAGCGAAAACACAGATCCCTCAAGCCACAAGTGGAAATTTTAAGGAAATTTACCGGATTCCCGAATGACTTGGCTGGATTTCCTCCCAATAGCGGAGGTTGAATTCGAAGAAAGCTTAAGCTCCAAATAGGCGGGACGGGCATGGATTTTGAAATCGACTTCCGAAGCGTTGCGGCTTCACTCAACGGGTGAAACGAGCAATCCATCGTCTCCAGAGCCTGTCCGGTTTTGCCATCCACACGCTGGCCAATTCCCGCCTGTCCATCTCGATCGCGCCGGAACTCGGCGGACGCATTGTTTCCCTCAAAGACCTCGTATCCGGGCGCGAGTGGCTCGACGGCTGGACACCCGCCGCCAAGCGCCGGATCTGGCATCCATCCGATCCCGCGGATTACGAGACCGGACCCGGCGCCGGCCTCGATGAATGCCTGCCCACCGTCCTGCCCTGCACGGTCGGCGGCGCCCGTCTCGGCGATCACGGCGAACTCTGGAACCACCGCCCGGCCTTCGACGAGGAACTCGCCCAAAGCGGGGTTTTCTTCTGCCAGTGGCCGCTGCAATCCCTGCCGCTCGCCTTCGAACGCCGCATCTCGATCCATGGCGGTGATGTCCGCTTCCAATACCGCCTCACCCATCAAGCGGATGCGCCAACCCCGTTTCTCTGGGCATGGCACCCCCTGTTCACCTGGAAACCCGGCGATGAAATCCGGACCACGGAGTCCGGCTGCCTGAGCCCGGACGGCCAGTGCCTGCCATGGCCGGTGACGCCGGACGGCAACGATCTTTCCCGCGCCGCATTCCGCAAAAACCAGACGCCCGCCGCCAAGGTTTTTCTCGGCCCGCTGACGAGCGGGCGCGCGGGAATCCTGGCGAAAAGCGGGGCATCCCTCGCGCTCGAGTGGCCGGCGGAGCTTTTCCCCTACGCCGGCATCTGGATCACCCGCGGCTTCTGGAAAGGCCTCCACCACTGGGCCATCGAACCCACCAACGCGCCGGTGGACCGCCTCTCCGACATCCGCGAGCCATCCCGCATCACCCGGCTCGCACCCCGTGAGGTCCGCGAATGGACGCTCCGCGTCCGTCTTTCGCCCGGACGCGGGTTCACCGCGTGACTCATCATCGTGAAATCCGGACGCGCTTCATGGCCCCGGGCTTTCCCAATGAAAAGTGCTCGAAAGAGGACTCAAACCTCCACGGGTTACCCCACTAGATCCTTAGTGTGCCTTAAATGATACATAATCAGCTACTTACGACATTTATTTGCCATAGTTGGCCACTGTTGGCCATCAGTATTTTTGATGATATATGCTAACTGTTACCGCGGTGGCTAACTGTTTGTCACCATTTGTCGCCACGAGGCGGGTTGACATGGCCAACACCGGCATGGATACGCCAACTCATTCGCTGCGCACCGAACAAGCCACCTCCCTGTTAACCGAGAAACAAGTGTGCGAATACCTCAAGGTCAGCAAACGCAACCTCTTCTGCTGGCGCATGGCCGGCATGGTCCCATACTTCAAAATCGGCCGCGCCGTGCGGTTCCGGAAAGCAGACGTGGATGCGGCTCTTGAGCGGATGCGGATCGGGTGATTATCGGGATTCCAAGTGCCGCCGGTCTCTCCGACATTCCGTGGCCAACCATGAACGGGCGGACGAAGAAAAGCGCGGCCTCATCCGCTGGTTCCGCCCCGGATTTCCAAGCCCCGGAATCCAGCGACGGTCACAGACCGACGCTACAAGCCGAAATCGGCCTGTCCGGCGACGACGACACCACCCCGGACAACGCCGCCCCCGTCATCCTCGACTGGCCCGCCGAACTTCCAGCCCAAGACGCCGCAATCCGCAAACTACTCCCAACCATCGGCCAAGACCCCGAATCCCTCGCCGCCTGCTTCGGCCGCAAAAACAAACAGCGCACCGATCAAATCACCGGCATTCTCGCCACCCTCAAGGCACTCGGGCACATCGTCTGATCAGGCCGGGGTATCGTGGAAAAGAACGTTCTTGAAAAAACCAGGAATTCCGGCATGGTTCCCGTGTTGCCAAATGACTCAGAACGAATTCAACCTCCAGAGAACCCAAGCCTACCGCAACCGGGTCAGGACCGCTCTCTCGTCGATGCCCGCGATGACTTCCGAAGAGTTTTATCAGCAGATGGAACGCTCGATGGGGACGAAGACGGCGTGGACCACCTGCGGGAGCAGTTCCGCAGCATCGGGAGGGAAGCCGCAAGGTCGGGCTATCTCTACGAAGGGCTGATCCACCTGAAAATCGGTGGCGTGGAACATGATGTCGTTTTCGACTACGAATCCGGC
>JALOUA010000373.1 GCA_025457625.1 Akkermansiaceae bacterium | reverse complement strand
GGAGTCAATCCATCCGCGCGCGGTGCGGCAAGGGCAAAGGTGGCTTGGCACGACGGTGGTGCCCTTAATGCGCTTGCCGCCCGGCGCTTTGGCGCTAGTTTCCCGCAGTTCACCGAGCCCGCATGTCCATTCTCGCCACCACTCTCCAGGTGATCCTGCTGATCGCCGTTGTGTTGACCTTGTTCAACATCATCATCTTCGTGCACGAACTCGGCCACTTCTGGGCGGCCAAGTGGCGGGGCCTGCAAATCGACCGTTTCCAGATCTGGTTCGGCAAGCCGTTGTGGAAAAAGGAGATCAACGGCGTGCAATACGGCCTCGGCTGGATCCCGGCGGGCGGTTTCGTGGCGCTGCCGCAAATGGCGCCGATGGAGGCGATCGAGGGCGGCGAAAAGCCCGAAAAGCCGCTGCCGCCGATCACACCGTTGGACAAGATCATCGTCGCCTTCGCCGGGCCGCTGTTCTCGATGCTGCTGGCACTGGCCTCGGCGCTCGTCGTCTGGCAGGTCGGCAAGCCCAAGGACTTCGTGCCCACCCAGATCGTCGGTGAGGTGAAACCCGGCAGCCCGGCCGAAAAAGCCGGCATCCGGGCGGGTGACAAGGTTTTGAGCATCAACGGCGAACCGGTGAATGGTTTCGCCGGCACCCTCGACAGCATTTTTGAATCCGTGGTGCTGAGCTCCGGTCCGCAAATCGAGTTTCTCATCGAGCGACCGGGAGTCGCGGAACCGCTGCGCATTGTTTCAAGTTTCGAAACCGAACCCGCGAAGTGGTATCAGCGCCGCGGGATCGAGGCGGTCATCGATCGTTCCGGCAAAACCCTCACCCTCACGCTCCACGCGCAGAAGCCTCTCAAACCGGCCGGTGCGGATCCGATCCTCGGCGTCTCGCTCTTCTCCTCGCCCTTCCACGACAAGCGCATCGTCCATCCGGGGCCGCTGACGCAGGTTTCCGAAAGCCTGCGGATGATGTGGACCACGCTCGCGGGCCTGGTGACGCCGAGTTCCAACATCGGTGTCGATCACCTCAGCGGGCCGGTGGGCATCGCCAAGATGCAATACAAGCTCCTGCAGATGGAGGACGGCTGGCGTCGCATCCTCGCCTTCATGGTGCTTTTCAACGTGAACCTCGCCGTGCTCAACATGCTGCCGTTTCCCGTGCTCGACGGCGGCCACATCACGCTCGCACTGCTTGAGAAAATCACCGGCCGCCCGGTCAGGGCCAAACCGCTGGAAATTCTCCAGACGATCTGCGCGCTGATGCTCATTTCGCTCATGCTCTTCGTCACCAGCAAGGACATCGGCGACGACTTCGGCCGTGGCTCCGGAAAAAACAGCGAAGTCGTCTTCCCGGCGGATTGAGCGGGAAAACTTGGCCCGCCGCGTGCTATGACAGCGTGAAACAAACCCATGGCAATGTTCGAAGGCTACGATCCGGGAGGGTTCTACGACGAGATGTTCGTCGCGGATGCTTCCGTACGTGAGCATTGCGCCCCCTTGCTGCGAAAGCTGGGCTCCATCGAGCAGAAGGATTTCCTCGCGCGCAAGGCCAGCTCGGAACTGTATTTCCTGCGCCAGGGCATCACCTTCAATGTCTATCACGACGACCGCGGCACCGAGCGCATTTTCCCTTTCGACCCGGTGCCGAGGGTGATGGCGGCCAACGAGTGGGAGCACCTCGAGGCCGGACTCTCCCAGCGGATCGTGGCGCTCAACCTGTTCCTCCACGACATCTATCACGACCAGCGCATCCTGCAGGACGAGGTCATTCCGCGGTTCTACGTCGAGCAGGCGCGCCACTACCGTCCCGAGTTCCGCGGCGTGGACGTGCCGGGGGACATCTACATCCATATCTGTGGCAGCGACCTGATCCGCGGGGCGGACGGCCAGTATTATGTGCTTGAGGACAACGGCCGCTGTCCGTCCGGCGCCTCCTACCTCCTTGAAAACCGCAACGCGCTGAAACGCGCGTTCCCGCACCTGTTCGATGAAATGGGCGTTCGGCCCGTCGATTCCTACCCGCGCGACCTGCTCAACATGCTGCACCACATCTCGCCGCGCCGTGATGAGAACCCGGTCTGTGTGCTGCTCACCCCGGGTTGTTTCAACAGCGCCTATTTCGAGCACTGTTACCTCGCCCGCGAGATGGGCATCGACATCGTCGAGGGCGGCGACCTCGTGGTGGTGGACAAGGTGGTTTACATGCGTACCACCCGCGGACTCAAGCGGGTGGACGTCATCTACCGCCGCATCGACGACGACTTCATCGACCCGGTGGTTTTCCGCAAGGACTCGGTGCTCGGAGTGCCGGGGTTGATGAACGCCTATCGCGCCGGCAATGTGGCGCTCGCCAATGCGGTGGGCACCGGCGTGGCGGACGACAAGGTGATGTATTACTTCGTGCCGCGCATGATCGAATACTATCTCGGCCAGAAACCCATCCTGCCGAACGTGCCAACCTATCTCGCCAGCGAGGAGAAGGATTTGAAGTTCATTCTCGGCCACCTGCCCGAGCTGGTGGTGAAGGCCGCCAACGAATCCGGCGGTTACGGCATGTTGATGGGCCCTACGGCCGGCAAGGAGGAGATTGAAAAATTCCGCCAGCTGATCCTCGCGGAGCCCCGCAATTACATCGCACAACCGGTGATCTCCCTCTCCCGCGCGCCGACCTGGTGCGACGGCGCGATGGAGGGACGCCACATCGACCTGCGGCCTTACATCATTTATGGTGAGGAAGTCAAAATCGTGCCCGGCGGACTCACCCGCGTGGCACTCAACAAGGGCTCGCTGATCGTCAATTCCTCACAAGGCGGCGGCAGCAAGGACACCTGGGTGCTCCGCCACTGAACCAACCTCATGTTATCCCGCGTCGCCAACACGCTTTACTGGATGATCCGCTACGTCGAGCGCGCGGACAACCTCGCGCGCCTGATCGATGTGAACCAGCAGCTTCTTCTCGACTCCGAACGGCTCGACAGCGACCGCCTGCGCGCGTTCTGGCAGCCGATCATCCTGAGCACAGGCGATGAGGAAACCTTCAGCACGCTTTACGACAAGGCCGGCAGCGCCGAGGTGATCCGCTTCCTCACAGACGACCCGCGCAACCCGAACAGCATCACCTCGTGCATCGGCCTCGCCCGCGAAAACGCCCGCACCGTGCGCGACCAGTTGTCCGACGAACTCTGGGAGGAACTCAACGCGCTGTATCTTTTCACGCGCTCGGACGAGGCGAACCGTCTGATCGTCTCGGACACGCCGCGCTACTATGAGAACATCCGTCGCTCGGCGGTCACTTTCCTCGGCATCGCCGCGTCCACCACCGCCCGCGACGAGCACTGGGACTTCATGGAACTGGGCCGCCACCTCGAACGCGCGGACAAGACGACGCGTTTCCTTGACGTCGCGAGCTACCTGCCCGACGACGCCGACAGCGCGCAATCGGCCGCCCTCCACTGGTCGGCCATTCTGCGGTCCTGCGGCGCGCTGTCGGCCATTCTGCGGTCCTGCGGCGCGCTGGGAGCTTTCCGTGCCTTCGAGCGCACCATCACCGCACGCGGTGTGGTGGATTTCCTGGTGTTTTCAAAAAACTTTCCGCGCTCGGTGCTCTTCTGCATCGAGCGGGTGGACGTCTGCCTGCACCGCATCTCCGGCACGCCGCGCGGCAGCTTCTGCAACGACGCGGAGCGCGAGGCGGGCCGCCTGCTCGCGGAGCTCAATTTCGGCATCACCGACGACGCCTTCACCATGGGCCTGCACCGCTATCTCGACGCCCTGCAAACGCGCTTCAACGACATCGGAGGGGCGGTGTTCGAGAGTTATGTACTCATGCCCGAGCGCATTCAGGTTTGCCCGGCGGCG
>JALOUA010000372.1 GCA_025457625.1 Akkermansiaceae bacterium | reverse complement strand
CGCTTACTTCGCACTCATCCTTGTCCTCCAGTCCGCGCTGTTCGGGGTCTTCACCGCCCGTCATTTCATCCCATGGTTCCTC
Source organism: Akkermansiaceae bacterium (assembly GCA_025457625.1). Lineage (GTDB taxonomy): Bacteria > Verrucomicrobiota > Verrucomicrobiia > Verrucomicrobiales > Akkermansiaceae > Luteolibacter. The sequence continues at coordinate 2,685 of JALOUA010000372.1, read as the reverse complement.
TGCTGGGAAATGACGCTCATTCCCGCGTGGTTGCTGATCCGCCTGTGGGGCGGCTCCGGCGCACCCAAAGCCGCGCTGCGCTTCTTCATCATGACGCTCGGCGGCAGCGCCTTCATGCTCGTGGGTTTCCTCGCGCTGCAGCTCTCGGTCGGCACGATGGATTTCGACGCGCTTGGCAATCTGGCGTCGCAGGGTGCGATTGCGGGCGGTTTGGCCAAGGCGTTCGCCTTCACCGGCATGAGCGGCCACACGCTGCTGACGATTGTCGCGCTTGCGGTGTTCCTCGGACTGGCGGTGAAAATTCCCATCGTGCCCTTCCACGCGTGGCTTCCCGCGGCCTATGCCGAGGCTCCCACGCCGGTGACGATGCTGCTCACCGGCCTGCTCTCGAAAATGGGCGTCTATGCCATGCTGCGGATCTTTCTGCCGGTGTTTCCGGAAGTGCTGCCTTCGCTCGCGCCGCTGCTCACATGGCTGGCGGCGGCGACCGTTCTGTTAGGTGCGGTGGCGGCGCTCGCGCAAACCGACCTCAAGCGCATGCTCGCGTACTCCTCGGTGAACCACCTCGGTTACTGCGTGCTGGCCATCGCGGCGGTTGCCGCGTCGCAAACCGACCGCGCCGCCGTGTCATCGGCGATTTCCGGCACCGTGCTGCAGGCCTTCAACCACGGCATCATCGCCTCCGCCTTGTTTGCCGGCATCTCCATTCTCGAAACCCGCAGCCGCGGCCAGCGCGGACTCAACGACTTCGGCGGTCTGCGCGCGCAAACTCCCGTGTTCTGCGGAATGTTCGGCATCGCGGTGTTCGCTTCGCTCGGTCTGCCGGGTTTGAGCGGATTCATCGGCGAGTTCCTCATCTTCAACGGAGCCTTCGCCATCACGCCCGGCGCGGCGGCGCTGTCGGTTGTCGGCCTGCTGCTGACCGCGGTGTTCCTGCTGCGCATGATGCGCAAGGTCTTCTGGGGCCCGCTCAAACCGTCGCTGGCAAAATGGGCGGATCTGTCAAAAAACGAGCGGCTGCTGTTCGGTTTCCTGCTCCTGCTCATCATCGTGCCCGGCCTGTTCCCGCAGGTGCTTTTGAACTTCGCCAACCCCGCCATCGTCGAGCTTCTTGATCTTCTCCGCCCGCTCCCATGACACCCGCCTGGACCATCGCATCCGCCTTCGCCGCAGCCTTGATCGTGCTGCTGCTGCCCGCGCGCGCGGCCATGGCTTCGCGGCTGGTCGCGCTGGTGGCATCCATCATCGGCGCGGTGGCCGCGGGCAGCGCCTGCCTTGCCAAGCTGGCAAATCCGGATGCCGCGCCGTGGTCGTTCGACCGCGAATGGATTCCCAGCCTCGGCAGCCGCTTCCATCTCGCGGCCGACGGACTTTCGCTGACGCTTCTTTTCCTGACAGGCATCACCGCCATCGCCGGAGTGTTGTTTTCATGGAACATCGAAAAACGCCCGCGCGCGTTCTTCGCGTTCTTCCTGACGATCATCGGCGGCGTGTATGGCGTTTTCCTGAGCCGCGACGCCTTCCTGCTGTTCGTGTTTTATGAAATCGTGATCCTGCCGAAATACATGCTCATCGCCATCTGGGGATCGACCCACAAGGAATACGGCGCGATGAAGCTGACGATGTATTCGATCGGCGCGAGCGCGCTGATCCTGATCGGCCTGGTGGCGGCCTACGTGGCTGCGGGGGCGACGAGTTTCGACATCGCACATCTCGCGGCGGCCACCTATCCGCCGGCGATGCAGGCTTGGGCGTTTCCCGTTCTGTTCCTCGGCTTCGCCGTGCTGGCGGGCATCTGGCCCTTCCACACGTGGGCGCCCACCGGCCATGTCGCCGCGCCCACCGCCGCCTCGATGCTGCTCGCCGGTGTGGTGATGAAACTCGGTGCCTTCGGTGCCTTGTGCGTGGCGATGCCGGTTTTCGAGCAGGGATTCGAGCAATACAAGGCGCTGATCGCCGGGCTGGCGGTGGTCGGCATTCTCTATGGCGCGCTCACCGCGCTCTCGCAGAAGGATTTGAAATTCATCATCGGCTACTCCTCGGTGAGCCACATGGGTTTCATCCTGTTAGGTCTCGCCGCGGCCAACCACTGGGGCTTGCGCGGCGCGGTGTTGCAGATGATCTCGCACGGCATCATCGCCGGACTGCTGTTCGGCATCGCCGGGCGCGTCGTGTATGAACGCACCCATACCCGCGACTTGGCGGAACTCGGCCGCTTCGATCTTTGGAAATCCCTGCCGGGCGCGGCGCTTGGTTTCACACTCGCCACCGCCGCCTCGATGGGCTTGCCGGGTTTCAGCGGCTTCGTTGCGGAAATCTCGGTGATCATCGGCCTGTGGCAGGTTTATCCATGGCTCACCATCGCCGTCGCCGCCGGCATCATCCTCACCGGGGTGTTCTCGCTGCGCGCGCTGTATCGGGCGTTTTTCCCCGAACGCGATGCCGGTGCCGCACCCCCGCCGGAACTGCCACCGCTCACCTGGCCGGAAATCTCCGCCATCGCCCTGCTGCTCGCCGTTTCCATCGCCATCGGCATCTATCCGAAACCGTGGGTCCAACTCATTGACGACGGTCTACGCTCGCCGCTGTTCCAATCGTTCCTTTCCCTGCCGTGAATCATTCCGAGATGATCTTGCAACTGTTGCCGGAGGCCGCGCTGGTGGTCGCCGCGCTGGTTTTGTTAGG
>JALOUA010000371.1 GCA_025457625.1 Akkermansiaceae bacterium | reverse complement strand
GCGGTCGAGGTCGCCGGTGGGTTCGTCGCAGAGCAGCACGGTGGGATCGGTGACGATGGCGCGGGCGATGCCGACCCGTTGTTGTTCGCCGCCGGAGAGGGTGCGCGGATGATGTTTCGCGCGATGGGTGAGACCCACGGCTTCCAGCGCGGCGGCCACGTGCTTGCGGCGCGCGGCCTTGTTGAGATGGGTGAGCAGCAGCGGCAGTTCGATGTTGCGCTCGGCTGACAGGGCAGGCAGCAGGTTGTAGAATTGGAAGACAAAGCCGATGTGGCGCGCGCGCCATGCGGCGAGCTGGCTGTCGGAGAGCTGGTCGACGCGGTCCGTGCCGATCTGGACGGTGCCGGAGGTGGGCCGGTCGAGTCCGCCGATCAGGTTGAGCAGGGTGGATTTGCCGGATCCGGAGGGACCCATCAGGGCGAGAAACTCGGCTTCCCTCACCTCAAGGTTGAGATCGGATAGAACGTGGATTTCCTCGGAGCCACGCTTGAAATTCCGGGAGACGTTCTGGATGTGGACGAGAGGTCGGGCAGTGGTGCTCATCGGGAGTTTTCTATGGTGACGGCGGCGCCATCGGTGAGTGTGGCGGGTGCGTTGAGGATGACGGTTTCACCCTGGGAGAGCCCGGCGCTGATGGATACCCCATCCGCATCCGAATGCGCCACGGTGACGGCGCGGCGCTCGGCCTTGCCATCACGCAACACCCAGATGACATCACGGTTGTCGATTTTCCGGACCGCTTCCTTGGGTGCCGCCGGCAGATTGCCTCCGGCAGTGGTTGAAGCGGCTCCATCATCCTGGAACGCCACCTTCACTCCCATCTGCGGCAGGATGCGGGGGTCGAGTTTTTCGAAGGCCACACGCACTTTCACAGTGGCTTTCTGGCGGTCCGCCGTGGGAATGATGGCGAGCACCTTGCAGGGGATTTTCCAATCCGGATAGGCATCGAGCGTGGCGACCACCGGCTGGCCTTCCTTCACGCGGTTGATGAAACTCTCGCCGACATCCACTTCGATTTCCAGCGAGGCCATGTCCACCAGCGAACAAATGCCTGTGCGGGTGAAACTGCCGCCCGCCGACATGGGAGATATCATTTCACCGGGTTGCGAGTCCTTGGTGGTGACGACGCCGGCGAAGGGCGCGCGGATGATGGTGTCGTCGAGTTGCTGTTTCCACTCATCCACCTGGCGCTCGGCGACGACGATGTCCGCGCGCTGGCGTTCGAGTTTCGCCTTGAGTGTCTCAAACTCGGCTTCCACCTTGTCGCTTGAGCGTTTCAAACTCGGCTTCCACCTTGTCGCGGTCGGATTTGCTGATGGCCTTGGTGGCGACGAGCTCGGTGAGGCGGTCCAATTCGGTCTTCGCGAATTTGAGCATCGGCTCGGTTTCCGCCAGATAAGTCCTGATGGATGCGAGCTCTGCTTCCGCGAGGCGGAGACCGGCCATCACATTGGAGGCGTCGAGCTTGGCGAGGATCTGGTCTTTTTCCACCTTCATGCCTTCCTCGATGAGGATCTCGGCGACCTTGCCGGTGATTTTCGAGGAAACCGTGGCCTCCAGGCGCGTGGTGACGTAACCGGAGGCATTGAGCAGGGTTTTTCCACCCGCGCTGCCGGAGTTCCGCATTTGAACGACCGCGGTTTGCACGGTGATTTCCGTCGGGCGCTTGAGCCACCACCAGATGCCGGCACCGATCGCGACGAGCAGGACGAGCAGGATCCACCCCAAGCCACGGCGCCGCGGAGGTGCTTGCTGGCGGTCGATGCGCAGGGCATCGAGACTGGAAGGTTTGGAGTCCATGCGGGAGGCGGTGAGAACTAAGGCGAAAGATCCGTCTGTTCAAGCCATCGCTGGCTTGAGGGTGACAATTCAACCTCCATCCCGCCTTCAGGTTCGTGCCATCGGCAGTTTCAGCAGCCTCCCGTCAAACGCCGCTAATATCCGCTCGAGTCCTCGGAAAAACCCCACGGTGCCTGATAAGCCCCGGTGCGCTGGGTTTCGAGCTGGCGGAGCAGGTCGTTGAGCAGGGCGGATGCCCCGAAGCGGTAGCGGCGATTGTTGAGCCAAGCATCGCCAAGCGTTTCCTTGACGGCGATGAGGAACTGGAGCGCCTGTTTCGCGGTGCGGATCCCGCCGGCGGGTTTCATGGCGATTTCCACGCCGGTGGCGAGGAAGTGGTCGCGGATGGCATCGAGCATCACCTGGTTGTTGCCGAGCGTGGCGTTGGCGGAGGTTTTGCCGGTGGAAGTCTTGATGAAGTCGCCGGGGCGGATCACGCGCATCGCCAGAAACGAGGCGGCGCGGATGTGGTCGTAGGTTTCCAACTCGCTGGTCTCGAGGATCACCTTGAGCGTGGCCTCGCCGCAGGCATCGCGCACGGCGGAGATTTCGTCCTGCACGAGCGTGAGTTCCCCCGCGAGGAAGGCGCCGCGGTTGATCACCATGTCGATCTCGTCCGCGCCGTCGGCCACCGCCTGGCGGACTTCCGCAAGGCGGGTCTTGAGCGGGGCTTGGCCGGAAGGAAATGCGGTGGCGACCGAGGCGATGCGGACCGGCGTGCCTTTGACGTGTTTGGCGGCGTGTTTGACCATCGACGGATAGACGCAGACGGCCGCGACCTGCGGGGTGTCCGGCGCGTTGTGCGGGCGCAGTGCTTTTTGGCAAAGCGAGGCCACCTTGCCGGGCGTGTCCTTGCCCTCGAGGGTCGTGAGGTCCACCATGCTCACCGCCAATTTCAGGCCGAAGAGCTTCGATGTCTTCTTGATGCTGCGGGTGGTGTATTTCACCACGCGTTCCTCGATGCCAGCCGCATCGACCGGGCCGACTTCGTCTAGCAAGCGCCGCATGGAATTCCTCCGGATCATGGCGTCGAGGCTTTCCGGAAACCCCGTGCCTGCCAAGTTCCAAGTTTCCAATTTGTCGTGGGAAAAAAAGCTTGGCGCACAGGGGAGTCGAGCGTTGACTAGCTGCCTAACCAGTTTTCAGGAATCATGTTCAAGGAATTCAGGGAATTCGCACTCAAAGGCAATTTGGTGGACATGGCGGTGGCCTTTGTGATGGGCGCGGCCTTCACCAAGCTTTCCGGCTCGTTCATCGAGGATCTCGTCATGCCGCTGATCGCCAGGATTTCGGGCGGCATCGATTTCAGCAACAAGTTCATCGCCCTGTCCGACAAAGTGACCGCCACCAACCTGGCGGAGGCCAAAGCCCAGGGGGCGGTGCTCTCCTACGGCAATTTCATTACAATATCCCTCAATTTCATCATCGTTGCCTTCGTGATGTTCCTGGTGGTCAAGGCGATCAACAGGGCGAAGAAATTGGCGGAAAAGCCTGCGGCACCCGCCGCGCCACCGGAGCCCGGCCCGGAGGAGAGGCTGCTCGCCGAGATCCGGGATTTGCTCAAACAACGCAACTGAGCCGCCCGCCCCGTGGACCCCTTTGAATGATGCATGAACCTCGCCAGCCCCCCCTGCGCCGATATTTTTTCCGCTCGTCAGTCTCCAGCGCGATCACCCGTATCCGGCCGGAATAAAAACCAGATGTTTTTCAAAAGTTGGCACAACCAGTGCTGAAACCTCCACTACCAATCCACCGAATTATGAAAAAAATCGAAGCGATCATCAAACCGTTCAAGCTGGAAGAAGTCAAGGAGGCCCTCGCCGAGGTGGGTGTGCAAGGAATGACCGTGACCGAGGTCAAGGGTTTCGGCCGCCAGAAAGGACATACGGAGATTTACCGTGGTTCGGAATACACCGTGGATTTCCTGCCCAAGGTCAAAATCGAGATTGTCGTGGATGACGCGCAGGCCGACAGCGTGGCGGGCGTGATTGTGAAGAGCGCCAACACCGGCAAGATTGGCGATGGCAAGGTCTTCCTTTCCCCGGTGGAGCAGGCGATTCGCATTCGCACCGGAGAAACCGGTTCCTCCGCGGTGGCGGTGAACTGATTCCCCTGAAAAGATTTTCCAACAACCAACGGTTCCTTTGCGGGGGCCGTTGGTTTTTTCGTGTCAGCGGCAGGCGGATGTCCAATCGCGAAACGCCGCGCCG
>JALOUA010000116.1 GCA_025457625.1 Akkermansiaceae bacterium | reverse complement strand
GATGTCTTGGTCATGCCCCTCGAAGGCGTCCTTGAGGCTTTTCATGTTGCGGATTTCGACGCCGTTGACCTTCTTCACGATCAGGTTGCGCAGTCGCTCGTAACCGACGGTGGCGGGAGTGGGAATGGCTCCGCTGAGGAAAACCACGCGGTCCATGGATTCCTCATAATTTTGCGGGTTTTCGAAAGCATCCAGCAGGTTGAGCGGAGCCCGCGAACTCCAGTCGTCGCCGAAGCTCTCGAGCACCGGGCGTGAGAGTTCCATGAACACCATGCCGCCCTTGATGAGGTAGTTGGGCGCCTTGTCGAAGAGATGTTCGGGAACGAGCCGCGCCTCGTTTTCCTCGCGCTCGGCCACGGCTTCCAGCTCGAGCGGTTTGCCGTCGCGCAGCAGGCTGAGGCTGACCTTGTCGCCGCCGGATTTGGACCCGCGGATCAGGTGACCCCAGGAAAGGTTGCCGTATTGCGGATGTTCGTAGTAGCCGCGGCGGTCGATGGCCTGGCCGTCGATGGCCAGCAGGACGTCGCCCTTGCGCACGCCGGCACGATCCGCGGCGGCACCCTTGCGCACGCTGCGGATGTAGAGACCGCCCTGATCCCCGTCCAGCCCCAGCCACTGGCGGAACTGGCCGTCCTCGGTGCGGGCGGTCGAGATGCCGAGACCGGGAAAACCATCATATTTTCCATTGGTGGCCTCCGCAACGAAACGTGTCAGGATATCAGTGCTAACGACATCACAGATCTGATCCTTGGCGCTGTAGCTGAGCAGCACGCCGGCGAGCTGGCGGCCATGCAGCACGGGCAGCGTGAAGCTGCTGGAAACACTGCGCATGGATGCCTTGACCAGATAGGTCAGGAAACCATGACCGGGCATGAGGTTGGAGCTGACATCGACGCTTTGCAGCGATCCCGAGGTGATGATCGGCAGGCCGTTGTCCTCAAGCTGGAGCACCTCGAGCGTGCTGCCGATCCCGGGCGGCGCGGCGATTTCAAACGGGACGGTGCCGGCGAAAAAGCGCTCGCCCTCCTTTTCCGAAACGGGTCCGAGCAGGGCGAGATTCGCCTCGTAGTCGGCGACGATCACTCGCGCGGCGGCGAAGCGGCTGCCATCCGGTGATTCGAATTCCAGATAGGTGGCATCGGCCACCAGTTCGGCGGTGGTGACGACGAGTTGCGGCCCGACGATGGCGGCCAGCGCGCGGCGACGCTGCGGCGGGTTCTTCTCCCACGGTTGCCATAGATTCCATGTCTGCTGGGTGGAATTGATGCGCACCAGCGAGGAGCGCACGTCCCATTCGTGCGCTGGAGCGGCTTCGGCGACTTGGGCGACTTCGGCCTCTTGGGGCGCCATGTCGGTTTTCGCGGATTGGGATTCCGGCGGCTGGCAGCAAACCAGCAGCAGGGCAAGCGGGCAGACGAGGAGCGGTCGCATGCGGCAGATGCAAGACGGCGGAACGACGGACGGAAACCCCAAACTTCAGGAACTTTGCGCGGGCGCGGGCCGGACCACCTTCCATCCGCAGCGCCAGCAGGGATGGCGGGTTCCCGGGTCATTTCAATCCCAGCACGTCCTGCATGTCGTAGAGACCCGCGGGTTTGTCCTGGAGCCAGACGGCTGCGTGGACGGCGCCGGCGGCGAAAGTCATGCGCGAGGACGCCTTGTGGCTGAGTTCGACGCGTTCGCCGTCCGCGGCGAAGATCACGGTGTGGTCGCCCACCACGTCGCCGCCGCGCAGCGTGTGCATGCCGATCTCGCGGGGCTTGCGCGGGCCGATGTTGCCGATGCGGCCGTGCGTGACGTCATTCTGCCAGGAGGTTGCGGTTTCCTCGTTGAGGATTTCCAGCAGCGTGCGCGCGGTGCCGGAAGGCGCGTCGATCTTGTGGCGGTGGTGCATTTCGGTGACCTCGATGTCGAAACGATCCTGCTTGAGGATGCGTGCGGCCTGTCGCGTGAGCCAGAACAGGGTGTTGACGCCCACCGAGTAGTTCGAGGCGAAAACGAGCGGCAGGGTTTTGGCCGCCTGACGGATCAGGTCGCGCTCCGCATCGCTGTGGCCGGTGGTGCCGATGACGAGCCGCGTGCCGTATTTGAGCGCGCAATCGACCACCTGCGGAGTGAACGAGTGCACGGTGAAATCGATGATGCAGGCCGCCTGGCGCACGGCCGCATCGAGGTTCTCGCCGACATCATGAGTGGCGCTGACGGTGACTTCGGGACGGTCGGCGGCGGCTTGCAGCAGGGCCTGCCCCATGCGTCCGGATTTTCCTGTGATGAGAAGATTCAACATATCATTTTCCGTTTTCAGTTTTCAGCATTTCAGCATTTACCCCCTAGTCCTCCCAGATCATGTGCTTGAGCTGGAGTTGGCTGGCGCGCGCCTCGGCCTCGCCGGCGCGCGGGCCTTTGAAGGAGGCGATCTTGCGCGCGCAGGCGACGGCTGCGGGCCAGCGGCCGGCTTTTTCCAACAGCGCGAGGGCGCGGAACCCGCAGAGTTCGAAGTAATGCCATTCGGCTGGAGCGGTATCGATTTCGAGCACCGAGTAATAGGCGGCGAACGCTTCCTTGTCACGCTTGCAGGTGGGATCGTCCGCATCGGGAAGTTGTTCGAGCGTGCGGCCGCGGAGGTATTGCAGGCGGTTGAACACGACGTTCTCCGGGGTGACGCCGGCCAGCAGCCCGTCATACACCGCAAGCGCCTCGGCAAGCGAGTCGGCATGGGTGCCGCCCTGGCCATAGACCGCCTCTCCTAACAGAAGTCCGGCGGGCAGGCGCAGTGGATCGGCGGCATCCAGTGTGGCGAACCATTCGCGCAGGTAGGCGGCCGCCTCGGCAAGCCGGTTCATGTCGATCATGAGGCGGGCTTTTTCAAGCCGGGCCAGGGACGCGAGCGGACCACCCGATGCGATGACCTTGTCGAACAAGACGAGCGCCTCCTGCTGCGACTGGCTGGCGGGAATGAGCGCGGCCGAGCGGGCGGCAAGCAACCATGCGGCTTCCGCGCGGGCGGCATCGCCGTCGGATGCGGCGAGCTTTTCAAGCACCATGCGCGCTTCGTTGTAGCTGCCGGTTTGGAACAGGTGGCGGCCGAGCACGAGTGCGGCTTCCGCTGCGGCCGGGTCGTCGGGATGTTGTTCGAGTATCCCGCGCGCGGCGGTCATCGCGGCGGCGGAGTCACCCGACAAGTCCGCGACGCGCAGGCGCAGCAAGGCGACACGCGGCGCACTGGCAACCGCGGGATTTTCCGGATCGGCGGCGAGGGTGTCGAGTTGGGCGCGGGCGAAGGAGAAATCCGGCGCGGGACCGGCAAGCGCGGCCTCCGCGGCGGCCAGACGGGCCTCCGCCACGCGCGGGTGGTCGGGATGCTTGAGCAGGAATTCCTCGATGGCGTCCCGTTTGGCCGCAGGCTGCGCCTGCGTGAGGGCGCGCTCCAGTTCGAGATCGGCGGCCAATGCGGGATCGGCCGCATCGGCGGATGGCGCGGGACTCTCGCCGTCGTTTCGAATCAATTGGAGGATTGCCGCGTTGAAGCGCGCGGTTTCCGCATCGGTTTCATCGAGCGAAGCGGCGGCTTCCTCGAACAGTGAGGCGGCACGGCCCGCATCGCCATCGCGATAGGCATTCATGGCATCCAGAAACGCGGCCTCGCCACGCAGTGCGGGCGAGGGGGCCGATTCCCGCAGTGCCGCGAGCATGTCGGAAGCGGCCTGATGCCGGCCTTCGGCATGTGCGATGCGCGCGAGATCAAACAACGCGCGGCTGGCCAGCGGGTGGTCTGAAAATTCCAAGCGCAGCCGTGTGAGCAGGCGGCGGGCTTCGTTTGCGGCTTCGGGGGATGTGACGCGGTTCAAGGCAAACGCCTTGCTGTAGAGTGCGTGGGCCGTGAGTTCCTGATGCATGGCGGCGGATGGCCAGGCCGATACCGCGCCGGAATCCGCATCCGCGATCAAGCCGGTGGCCGCCAGCTCGGGCGGGGTGATCCACTGGGCGAGCGCCTCCAACAGCGGATCCGATGTGCTGACCGCTGCGGGCATGGCCTCACGCAGCCGGCCGAAAAGATCGCCCAGGGCGGATGAGTCCGGATGGTTTCGGATGAAGTCGAGCAAATGGGTGATCGCGCCGCTCCGGTCCCCGGCGGCCAACAACGCGTCGGCGAGTCCAAGCGCCGCCTGATGATGCCGCATCGGTGACTGGACCTGCGGCGCATCGACGAGCTTGCGGAAAACCGCGGCCGCCTCCGATGCCTGACCGTCGGCCAGCAAGAGGCAGCCTCCGAGAAACGAAGCACGCGCTTCTTCCGCCGGTGACGGTTCCGCGAGTTCGGACAATGATTGACGGGCCTCGGCAGTCCGGCCGAGTTCGAGGAGGATTTCCGCTTCTGCGAGCGCCAGGGTGTTTGCCGCGGCCTCGCGGTCGCCCGCCTTGAGAGTCTGGAGTGTTGCCAGCGCGTCGTCCGGTTTGCCGAGCGCCAGCTGGAGGTTCCGGACAGTGAGGGCGGTCTCGATGCGCCAGCGGAAATCCGGACTGGCCAGCAACGGGATCAGCAGCTCGAGCGCCTCGTGGATCCTGCCGAGAGCGGCCATGGCCTGACCTTTCCAAAACGGCGCCTCCGGATGGGATGCGGCAAACGACTGGTCGAGCAAGTCCAGCGCCTCCGCCGGTTTCCCATCGCGCAACCATGCTTCGGCCAGACGGATGGCCACCCCGGCCCGGTCGGCGGGATCAAGCGCGGGGTCGCCGAGGCATTCGTTGAAGTGCAGCGCGGCGATTTCCCACAGGCCGTTGTCAAGAGCCTCATCACCCAGCCGCATGCGCGCATCCTGCCCGGCATGGGCGGCGTGCAGCGCGAGCAGCAGCAGTGGAACAAGCGGCTTGTATTTCATCCGGCGGGCGCAGTTTGGTGCCGCTGCTGGCTCATTGCCAGTCCGGATGCGCGGAAAACACCGGCAAATTCACAGCCCGGTGCCGAACATCCGGTCCCCCGCATCGCCCAGACCCGGCAGGATGTATCCACACTCGTTGAGGCAGCGGTCCACCGCCGCCGCGAAAACGGGCAGCTCGGGACAGGCCGCCTCGAGTGTCGCGACCCCTTCTGGCGCGGCCACCAGGCAGGCGAAGCGCAGCGATCTCGCGCCCGCCTCGCGCAGGCGCCGCACGGCCTCCACCGCGGAGCCGCCGGTGGCCAGCATGGGATCGAGCACAATCACATCGCTGTCGCCCAAAGACGGCGGATGTTTCATGTAATAGGATTCAGGCAGCAGCGTCTTCTCGTTGCGCGCCAGTCCGATGTGCGCCACGGCGGCATGCGGGATGAGGTCGAGGAAACCATCGAGAAACGCCAGACCCGCGCGCAAGACCGGCACGAGAATGATGCCGCGCTTGAGTTTGGCACCCGAGGTGATTTCCAGCGGTGTGTTGCATGGCACCACCTGCGTCTCCAGATCCGCGGTCACCGCCGGCACCATCAGCGAGGCGACTCGCCGCACGCGTTGGCGGAACTCGGCCGAGGGACAGGACACGTCGCGCAGGCGGGTCAATTCGTCGGCTAGCAGCGGGTGGTGGATGGTTTGCAACATGTCGGCCTCAGCGTTTGAGCAGCTTGCGAAGCTCTTCTGCTGTTAGATTGAGCGCATGCGAAGCCCCCTTGAGATCGCCTTTGGCGCGCTCCACCACCCGGCCCGCCATCTCGCGGCCGAGCCATGACAGCAGGTCCTCGTCGGCGGGAGCGTGATTGATCAGGCGGTCCAGCGCGGCGGTGACGCCCGCCGGAGATTTGCCGGGGGCGGAGGCCAGCGGGATGTCGGAGGGCAGGAGGATGTTGGAGGAAGCCAGCGCGCAAGCCCGCGCCATGGTGTTTTCCAATTCGCGCACGTTGCCCGGCCAGGCGTGTGTCTGAAGGGTGCTGACGGCTTCGGCGGACATCCGGATGCGCGCCATGCCGTTCTTGCGGGTGATGCGCTGGAGGAAATACTCCGCCAGCAGCGGAATGTCCTCGCGCCGCTCGCGCAGTGGCGGAATGCGGATTTCCACCACGTTGAGCCGATAGTAAAGATCCTCGCGGAAACGCCCGGTGCTCACTTCCTCGGAAAGGTTCTTGTGCGTCGCGGCGATGATCCTCACGTCGGTGGTGATCGTTTCGTTGGAACCCACGCGCGAGAACGAGCCGTCCTGCAACACGCGCAGCAGTTTCACCTGGATGGACAGCGGCATGTCGCCGATCTCGTCGAGAAACAAGGTGCCGCCATCCGCTTGCTCGAAGCGTCCGGCGCGGCGGGCGATCGCCCCGGTGAACGAGCCCTTCTCGTGGCCGAACAGCTCGCTTTCTAACAAGTTTTCGGGAATCGCGCCGCAGTTGATGGTGATCATCTCCCGCTGGCGGCGCGGGCTGTATTCATGCACCGCCTTGGCCACCAGCTCCTTGCCGGTGCCGCTCTCGCCGGCGATGAGCACCGGCGCATCCGAGCGCGCCACGCGGCCCACCAGCTTGAAAACCTCCTGCAGCGCGCGCGACGCGCCGATCATTTTCACGCGTCCGTCGTGCTTCGGCAGTTCGGCGGCGGGCTCGCCCGCGCTGCGGCGTTCCTCGCGCGTCTGCAGCGCGGACTCCACCACCGGGCGGAGTTCGAAGGCCAGCGATTCCTTGCGCAGCACGTCGTGGGCGCCGCGCTGCGTGGCCTCGATGATCTGGCCCGTCGTCGGGAAACCCGCCGTCAGCACCACCAGCGTCTGCGGGCTGATCTGCAGCACGCGGTCCAACAGCTCCATGCCATCGAAGGGCTGCATCTCCATCGCGGCCACCACCACACCGACTCCGGTCTTTTCGACGACCTTGAGGGCATTCTGCGCGTTGTCGCAGCGCAGGATGCGGAGCTTGTTCGCGGCCAAATGCCGGGTGGCCCATTCCAGGAAATCCAGATCGGGATCGACGAGCAACAGGGTGTCATCTGTGGAGCTGTCGGGCATTGCGCGTGCGGGGCAGTCAAGCAGGACGCCGCGGGAAGACACGCAAATTTTTCCGTGAATAATTCCCCGCAAGCCATGGTCGAAGCCCGCGAATCCCCACACAAGGCATCATGAAAACAGGCATCATCACCGCGGCCATCGCCGCCCTCACACTGCTCGGATCCGCAACTCAGGGCGAAGCCCGCCCGAAGCGCGGACACAAAGGCGACCAGGCATATGTCAGCGGCTACCGTTCGTGCGGCACCCCGGTTTACGCGCAACGCCACATCAGCCATTACAAGCGCTGCGGCACACCGGTTTGGAAAAGCCGATATGTTTCCCCGCCCCGCCGTTATGACTACCGCGTGCCGGTTTGCCCGCCGCCGGTGCGCTACTGCCCGCCGCCGGTGCGCTACTGCCCGCCGCCGGTGCAGGTCTGCCCGCCCGCCTACTATCAGGGCTACCCGCGCGGCGGAGTGGTGATCCAAGGCACTTTCCGACTGTGACCCACCCACCCGGACCGCCACGCCCCGGCGCGTGGCGGTTTTTTTGGCTCTCGACGCCTCACGGATCGCACGCTGGAATCCGCGGCACCCATGAGCATCGCCGACACCGCCTCCCGCTTGGAAAACGCCGTTTGTTCCGTCGTGCGCGGCCAGCCCGAGGTGGTCCGCAGGGTGCTCTCCTGCATGATCGCCGGCGGCCATGTGCTGCTGGAGGATTTCCCCGGCACGGGCAAAACCACCCTCGCCAAGGCGCTGGCCAAGGCCATCGATGGTGCGGTTTTCAAGCGCGTCCAGTTCACGCCCGACCTGCTGCCCTCCGACATTCTCGGCATCTCGGTGTATGATCCGCGTTCGCAGGAATTCCGCTTCCACCCCGGCCCGGTGTTCACCGACATCCTGTTGGCGGATGAAATCAACCGCGCATCGCCACGTACCCAGAGCGCCCTGTTGGAGGCAATGGGCGAACGCCAGGCCACCATCGAAGGGGTGCGACATGAACTCAACGGCCTGTTTTTCGTCATTGCCACCCAGAACCCGGTCGAATTCCGCGGCACCTATCCGCTGCCCGAGGCGCAGATGGACCGTTTCATGATGCAGTGCGCGCTCGGCTACGTGAGCGCCGCCGAAGAGGCGGCGATCCTTGCCGACCAGGAGGAAAGCCATCCCGTGGACCGCATGGAAGCGGTGGCCAGCCGGGATGAAGTGCTCGAACTCATGGCGGCCGCGCGCAAGGTGCGCTTCAGCGAGGAACTCCGGCATTACGTTGTCGCGCTGGTGGCCGCCACGCGCGGCCACCCGCAAGTCCAGCTCGCCGCCAGTCCGCGCGCCTCGCTCGCCCTGATGAAAGTCTCGCAGGCGCTGGCCGTCTTCGAGGGCCTCGATTTCGTTTCGCCCGAACTCATCCAATCCGTGGCGGCGGATGTCATCGCGCACCGCATGGTGCTCGCGCCCGAAGCCAAATATTCCGGTGCCAGCACGCGTCGTGTCGTGGCCGATCTGATCGAGAACACGCCGGTGCCGGTGTGAACACCCCGCATTTTCCCCATGCGCCGCACGGAAACCGTCCACACCCGCCACCAGTCGCTGGAAATCTGGAAATCCGCTCACGCCACCGAGTTCCGCGTCGCCGGGGCCGCCCACGCCTGGTTCCACCAGCGGCGTTTTCTAACAGGCCTGGCGTGGGACATGATCGCCGCCTCCGCGCTGCTCGGGAAACGTGATCCGCCGCGCTCGGTTCTCATGCTCGGCCTCGCGGGCGGCACCGCCTTCCGCATCCTGCGCCACCTGCTCCCGGATTGCCGGCTCACCGCCATCGACATCGATGGCGAAATCATCGATCTCGCCCGCAAGCACATGGAGCTCGACACGCTCGGCATCGAAATCATCACCACCGATGCCTACGCATGGCTGGCGGAAAACCGCCGCACTTTCGACGCCGTGATCGACGACATCTATCTGGCCGGCAAAACCGATGTCTTCCGGCCCCAGGCATGGGGCGGCGGCTTGCTGCGCCACCTCCGCCGCGCCGTCGCCCCGGGCGGAGTGCTCGCGGTCAATCTCGTCACCGGCCATGGCCACCGCACCATGCAGTCGCTCACCCGCCGGATTCTCCGGCAGAATTTTCCCGTCGTGCGCTCCATCACATCCCCGGAGGCGATGAATGAAGTTCTGGTGGCCGGAAAATCCGTCGCCACCCGCCTGCAATTGCTGCCCTATCAAGGTGGCTTCAACGACTGGCGGGATTGCCAATACTGGGAGCGGTTGAGGGTGCGTTCCATCTGAATCCGAGCCGATCAACGATGCGGTCATGTCTTTGATTGGCGGCAACAACTGTTCAGCTACGACCTCCAATCCCGATGGGATTGGACCGCCCGCGGGCAGGCCCTGGGCGATGCGGGTGAGGCGGCAGTTTTTGCCGCGCAGCAGGTCGGCCAGGTAGTTGGCGGTGGCTTCGCCTTCGACGTCGGAGCCGAGGGCGAGGATGACCTCGGTTTCCTCCGCAGCCGTCTCGACGCGGCGGAGAAGTTCCGGGATGCGCAGATCTTCGGGCGAGATGCGGTCGAGCGGCGAGAGTTTGCCGCCAAGGCAGTGGTAGCGGCCGCGGAAGGAGCCGGAGCGCTCCAGAGGCAGCACATCGGTGGCTTGCTCGATGACGCAGAGCATGCGGTGGTCGCGCTTCGGGTCATCGCAAATCCCGCAGCCGTCAGCGGTGGAAAAGAATCCGCAAACCGGGCACGGGCGGATGGTTTCGCTGGCGGTCCGCAAGGCTCCGGCGAGCGCGGGCGGATCGGCTTTCGGGTGTTGCAGGAGCCAGACGGCGATGCGCTCGGCGCTGCGCGGGCCGATGCCCGGCAGGCGCTTGAGTTCGCCGATCAATTGGCGGACGGGTTGCGGAAAATCGGCGGGCGTCATGAAGATGCATCGGAAATCCCGTCAACCGGCATGCGGTGATGGGAGGTGTAGACAATGGCACAAACTCCGGACCAGAGGGTGGCGATCCATGGCGCGGCGATCTCCGGGGCATGCGCGGCGAGGCTGAGCACCGGCGCCCATGCGGCCACCAGCACGACGGCGCTGAGCCAGAGGGCCACGCGCCGGAGCGGTCCCGGCGTGCCGAGGATGGCGGCGGCCAGGCCCAGCGAGAAAAGCGCTGCGGCCAGCCAGAGGGACCAGTCCGGCAGATGTTTGGGAAACTTCTCCGCGCCGCCGCGCGAAACAATGCGGGCGATGCCTTCGTTCACGCGTGCCAGCACTCCTAACAACTCCAAACCCGCGGCAAGCCCCAGCGAGAGAACCCCGATCGCGGCGGCGGGCCGCAGCACATGCCCGGCGAGATGCGGAGCGGCGGCCTTGTCGCGCCGCTTCACATTTGCCGTGGGTTCCTTAGGGCGATGGGTCATGCCGGTTAGTTGCGCATGAAGCTCTCTTCGAACGGCGGCTCGGCGGCGAGCGCGCGCTCGACGTGGAGCACCGGCTGGAGCACGCCTTCCTCCAGCGGGAAGCGCATGGTGCCGGCCACTTTCACCCAGCCGTTTTCCGGCAACTCGGGCGGGGTTTGCCCGAATTCGAGCACAATCGGAATGGCGCGGCTGTCGGCGGCGCAACAGGTCATGAACAGCCGGTAGAGGCGTTTGCGGGTGCCGTTGGGGTTTCGCATCTTCTCCTCGATCCAGCGGCCCTCGGTTTCGATCCTGAGGCCGTCGATGACCGATTGCATCTCGCGATCGCCGGTGGCGAAGAACAATTCCATGAGGTTGAATTCGAGAAAGCCGTCGGGAGTCTTGCGGTGGCTTTGTTCGATCATCTCGCGGGTGAGCGGCGGCATGGCGGAGGCGAGAAACGTGGTGTTCATGTCCGCCGGAGTGTCGTAGAGGCCCTTGCGCGAAAGCGCGGCGGCGGAGTATTCATCCTTGGTCCATGCCACGGAGAAAGCGACCGGCAGCACCATCAGGAAAAACGCCGCGAGCGGGTGGATGTCGCTGGTTTCATGATCGTGGGCGCCCGGGTCACCGCCGTGATCGTGACCGCAGTCGGCGGACTGGCCGGCTGTCAGGAGGTTGAAGAGGCCGAGCACCGCAAGCCCGAGTCCGCCGACAAAGGCAATGGGGCGGAAATCCGGCGCGAGGTACTTGTTGATGCGGCCGGTGGCGTGGAAATACAGCAGCACCGCGCTCCAGACGAGCACGGCCAGCGAAAACAGGATGCGGCGGAGCTTGGGGTTCATCGCGCTTGGAACATGAGGTGCTGCCAGAAAATGGTGATGCCGCCGATCGCGAGAAACAAACCGAGCGCCAGCGCGATGATGAAGTTTTTGCGCATCACGGTCTGATAGAGGAAGATGAGTTTCACATCCATCATCGGGCCGAACGTGAGGAAA
>JALOUA010000115.1 GCA_025457625.1 Akkermansiaceae bacterium | reverse complement strand
CCGGTCCACCACCCGCGACACGCAATGATAGATCACCGGCCGCGCCCCCGCCGCGCCCTCCGGCTGCGGCGTCATCGTCCATCGCGCGCGTCTCATGCCCGGCACCCTACCGGTCTCGCCATCCAAGGCAAGTAGATTTTCTGTTAAATTTCATGGAGATTAAAAATAACTCGACCATGATCAGCAGGACGTTCGGTTTCACGTCCTTTGCGGTGCCAACCGGGGCGATCAAAAGAAATGGCAAGCAAAGCAAATGCCTGATGGGAAGGCGTTGAATGAAGCCTTGGAAATTTTTCCTCACCTGTTTCATGGTTTCAGCGTGTGGATGAGGAATTGGGTCGGGTCGGAAAATTCGGGCTTCTTGATGCCCTTGTGAACCAACACACAGGGAACCCCGATCCCGTCGCAATGTTCCTTGAGCTTGAGGCCGAAGTTCGCGGTATGGGTGGGATCCTTCTGCGGCTTGCCGATTTCCGGCGCGGGACCGTAGAAAAGCGCGACCGGCGGGTCTCCGGCACTCACCAGCTCATAGGGCGAGTATTCCGCGATCCACGGCAGGATTTCCTCCCGTGCGGCGAGGAAACTTTCGAAATCCGGTTTGCCAAAAGCGTGACCTCCGTATTTGCTGTTAGGCGTCCATGCCTTCATCTGCGCGGGATCGAGGGTCGTTTGGGGCCCGAGGACCGCCGCACAGAAAAGCCGGGTGGATTCGCGCGCGACCGGATCATCGCTCTTTGGATCGGCTAGGTCGTCGTGGAAGGCCAGCCACAGGCTCGTGCAAGCTCCCGCCGAGCCTCCGGCCGCGCCGATGCGGGTCTTGTCGATGTTCCATTCGGCGGCTTTCGAGCGCACGAACTGCAGCGCGCGGGCGGCGTCGTCCATCGGTGCCTTGACCGGCGGCACCACGCCGTCGGCGTGTTTCATGAGGCGGTAGTTGATCGCCACCACTGAGATTCCGGCGTCGAGCAATGCCTGTGTGTCGGCGAAACGATCCAGGCGTTCCTTGCTGCCACCCATCCAGCCACCGCCGTGGATGACGAAGACGAGCGGCGTCGGCTTTTCGGATTCGGCTTTCCAGAAATCGAGGACCTGCCGCGGGTGTTTTCCATAGGGCATTTCCTTGAGTGTGGGCTTCGGCACGCTTGAGGCATAGGCTGGACCCTTGTCGGAAGTTTGGGCCACTGCGGATAGGCTCATCAAGCTGAGGCCAGCGCTCAGTATGAGGATCCGTCCGATCAGTGGCATGGGTGAAAGTGTGAGGGTATTCATGTTCATGGTTTCAGCTTGGGGATGACTACGGCTCGGTCGTGGTGGGTTTTCCATTGGGATTTTAGTCCGGGAGCTTTCCGGGAATGCTGATCCGGAAATTCCGGTAGCGTGCCGAGCGGGTGAACATGTGGCGCAAGCCCACGCGGCCATCGGTGATGACCGGCGGGCTCGGATTTCTGAAGCAAAAGCATCCGATCCGCCAGTCTCTCGTTTTGTTGGCATCGGCGAGAGTGGATTTTGCAACCGGTTCGGTGAATCCAAGATGATAGAGCGTCTCGGTCCTGGCATTGAGGCAAGTCGTGATGTCGCGCAACCCGTCCCTCGCAGTCATCTGCGCGAAAACCATGCAGGTGAGTTGCTGTCGGAATCCAAAATGTCGGACGGAGATTGTGGACTCGTATTGCTTTGCGATGGGGTTAAGCGTCTGGCGGTGGACCAGGTCGAGAACCTGGGAGAGAATGAAGCGTCCGGAGTTCAAATCCGTCACACGCTTTTCTGTGCCTGATCCACTGATTTGAAATGCTTTCCAGAAACTCGAATTGAATTTAACCGGACACCCGTGTGGCATTGTATCAATTCTTTGACCGCCCCTGGCCCGGAGAGGTGGCACAATCCCACTTCGATGAAGCCGAGCCGCTTGGCGAGGATGCGGGCGAGCGCGGGGCAGCTTTCCGCGGCGCGGTATTCGTGGTCGCTGGCGAGGAAGACGATGTGCTTGCCATGGCCGAGGCCGGAGTCGCCCTGATCCTGAATTCCGAAATGATCACCACGAAAATGAGAGTGGCAAGGTGTTCAACTCTGTGATTTTCGTGAACTTTCGTGTCCTTCGTGGTTTCTATTTTCCTTTCCGGGCTGATAGACGATGGCGGATGCCTGGACGGATGAGGCGGCCAAGGCGGAAACGAAGCGCGGGCGGAGGGATTTCACCGGGGCGGCGGGTTTGTCATCATTCCATCGGGTGCGCCTGGAGCAGTTCCTCCGGCTTCCAGAAGATCGAACGGTCCCTGGTGGCGGCGCGGACTTTTTCAACAGTCGCGGGTTTCACCGGGGCGGCCTTGTTGCCCCACGAGTTTCTGACGTAGGTGAGCACCGCCGCGATTTCATTGTCATCGAGTAGAGACTTGAACGCGGTCATCGGAGGCACGCCCTTGGCCGGGTCGTAAAGCTTGCCATTGACCTCGATGGGACCCCACAAGCCGTCGAGAGTGAGCTTGATGAGCCGCTCCTCGCTTCCGGTGACCCAAGGACTGCCGGCCAGTGGTGGATAGACCGGGTCCAGTCCCTTGCCATGGGGTTGGTGGCAGGTGGCGCAGTGCGCGTCGCGGTGGTAAACCTCCGCGCCCAGGCGGTAGGCCTCCGCGGCTGGGCCTGTAAGATGTTTCGGCACCTCGACTTTGATCTTCTCCTCGTTGGTGGCGATCACGACCGGCGCTTTTCCTGTCGTTGGATCGGCCGGGCCCCAGAAGTGTTTCACGGTGGCGGCCGCTTTGCGGGCATGCGACTCCGGCGACTCAAGCAAGGCCGCGAGCAGCGCCTGCTCGCGGATGTTGAGCCGCTGGAACAACCAGAGCCCTTCCAACAGCGGATGGGCGTGCTCCGCCTTCTTCGGATCGAACTGTTTCAGCCACTGGCGCAGCTCGGTTTCCACCTTGTCCGGGTCGCGTTCGCTCAACTCGATTCGGGCGCGCTCGCGAACGCCGTCAACCGGATGTTTCAACACGTCCAGCAGCGCGGCAACCGGTTGGCCGTCGATGGCGACGGGCTCCTGGAGCGGCCGGTCCTTGTAGATCATCCGGAAGATGCGGCCGTGTTTCTTGTCGCGGCCCGGGTCGCGCATGTTGTGTTGCATGTGGCCGATGATCGCATTCTGCCAATCGGCGATGTAAAGCGCGCCGTCGGAACCGACGCGGGCATCGGTGGGACGGAAGTTTCTGTCGTCGCTGCGGAGAAAATCCGGAGTCGGCGTGCCCCAGACCTCGCCGGGTTGAAAGGTATTCTTGCCTTCGGTAAAGCCGTCACGGTGGAGGTCGTAGCGGTAGATGCCAAGGTATCCGATCACGTTGCAGATGAGAAAATCCTGTTGGAAATCATCGGGGAAGTTGCTGCTTGAAAGAATCGCGTTGGCGGGGACCGGGCGTGATTGATGTCGCAGCAGCGGGAAGATCTTGAAGCCGTTCCCGTCAGGTCGCACCTGGGAGGCGCGGCCGCTGGTGCCGTCGGTGGCGTAGAGATAGCCCCAGCGGTCGAAGCTGTTGCCGTGGGGATTGAGGCCGTTGGCCGCGATGAACGAGATCGTGAAGCGCCGCGGATCGAAGCGATACATGCCGGATGCCGTGGTGGCCAGTGAGGGTCCCCACGGGTGCTCGTAGTTGTGCTGGAGGAAAATGCCGCTCTGCCAGTATAGGCCGCCATCGGGACCGATGATGAAATTGTTGGCCGCGTGATGGGTGTCGGCCGAACCGGTGGCTTGCAGCAGGACGATGCGGACGTCCGCCTTGTCGTCGCCATCGGTGTCTCTCAGAAACAGGATGTCGGGTTGTGAGGCCACGATCACGCCGCCGCCCCAGAAGGCGAAGCCGAGCGGATTGTGCACTTTGGCGAACTCGATGGCCATGTCGGCCACACCGTCGCGGTTTTCATCCGGCAGGATGAGCAGGCTATCGGTCATTTCCTCAAGCGGCTCCCACTTCGGATAGGTGCTCCAGCACGCGGCCCACAGCCGGCCTTTGGCATCCACTTGCAGTTGCACCGGATTGGCCAGCGCGGGGAACATCGCCTCGTCGGCGAAGAGGTTTACCTCAAAGCCTTCGTTCACGCGCAGCTTTGCGAGGCTTTCCTTGCCGCTGAGGTAGTCAGGGGTTCCCTCCTTCCGGGCGCTGGAACTCTTGCTGCCGCCGCCGATGTTGGAAATCACCTCGACGGGTTTGGGGACGTTCGAATCATCCACCTCGTGGCTGCGCCCTTGTGCCACGGCATGGATATGGGCGTCGCGGTTGGCGGTCATCACATCGAGCATCGTGAGTTCGTGCTCGAGCACCTCGCGGTTGGTCTGGCCTTTCACATAGCGCAATCCCGAGCGGGTGCCCCAGATGTTGTTTTCATCCATCGCGCGGAACCGGTTGTGCCAGTGCCAGTCCTTGTCGAGCACCGCCTGGCGCAATGGCTCCATCGCGGGCGATGAGGAGACCTTCACTCCCGTGACGGCCGGGGCGATGACCTCGCTGAGCTGGCGGTAGCCCTCGGGCAGCAAGTGGATGCCGTTCATCGTCAGCGGGGTCTCCGCCTTGGAATAAAACTCGCGCGAGGGGGTGAAGAGATCGACGAAAGCCACGCTCTTTTCCGCGGCGACTTGTTGGATGGCTTCGGTGTAGAGCGCGAGGTTGGCGTTGTTCGCCTTGCCGTCCGGCAGCTGCGGATCGCCGAGATCCTCGTGAGAGATGGGGGAGAACAACACGATGCGCGGCGCGGATTCGCCGTTGAACTTCGAGCTTCGGTATTGTTCCACCATGGCGGCAAGGTCGCTCCTGAACTTCGCGAGTCCGTGCCCGCCGCCGAACGATTCGTTGTAGCCGAAGAAGACGAAGACCACGTCCGCCTTGCAGTGGGCCAGATAGTCCTCCACCGAAGGCACGCCCTTGCTGCGGGGGCGGGAGGTCACCGTGTCCCCGGCGACGGCGAGATTGCGGAACTTGAGGTTTTTCCCGGCCATGCCGCTCTGGATGAGCGTCTCCATCCAACCATCGTGTTGCATGCGGTCTGCCAGGCCGTTGCCGATGAGACACACCACGTCGTCCGCTTGTAGCGGGAGCTGCGCGGATGCGGAAAGAGGCAGCGCCAAGGCCAGCGCAAGAGTCAGTCGCCGGAAATCCGGCAGGCGGAAGCGGGAGTTACGATACACGAGTCCCAATAACGTCGGAAATCCGTCGGGGATTACAGCAATCATCGTTTTTGCGTTCCGCCTCAACCTTCAATCCGGGGAAGCCGACACCTCGCCATTACTTCTCCTTGGATGCTTCCGGCGGCGTGAGACGGGCGATGATGCGCTCGCGCACGGGCTCCTCGATCAGGCCCGCGTCGGCGAGATCCCTTGCGAGTTGTTTCGCCGCGGCGATCTGGATGTCGGTGATCGGCTTGTCCGCGGAATCGGGAGGCGAGAGTTCGAGGTTGGCGAGAACCTTTTCGATTCCCGGGGATGCCTCCGCGGGAATCAGGGTTTTGATGACTGGCTTGCGTCCCGCAAAAGTACCCGAGGGAATGGCGGCCAGTTGTCCATCCTGCATCGGCTTGAAGCTGCTGAAGCCGGGCTTGAAGCCGAGTTTGATGAAGTTGTCATAATTCCCACGCAGGGAGGCGCGGATGATTTTATCCTTCATCGGCGTGTCATCCTCATCGAGTTCGTTTTCGAACCACTCGGTCTTGACGCCGAGTCCGCCATCGATGGCGTCATCGACGGCCATTCCCAGCGAGTCGGCCTCGGCGAGCAGTCCGATGGCGCGGATCAGGGTCTTGTGGGCGTCTTCCGCGGAGAATTGCCGGAAGAACGAGCTCTCACCGCAGATCTGGCGGAGTTCGGCGACGACGGCGGACCTGCGCTGTTGTTTTTTGATGAAACCATAGCCATAAAGCAGGGCCACCAGCAGCGCGATGAGCAGAAGCGCGCGGGAAAGGATGTAACGGATCGAGGGTTCCATGAGTGATCTTCAGGTCCAGATTGATTTTTGTTTCTGCGGCTTGGGGGTTTCTTCGAAGGGCTTGCGTTCGCGGCAGTGGAAGAGGGCCTCCTGGCGCGTGATATAGCCGCCGTTGAGCAGCTTGGCGAGACTGTGATCGATGGTGCGGTTGCCCTCGCGGCTGCCGATTTCCATCAGGCCGACGAGTTGTTCCAGCTTGCGGTCGCGGATGCACGCGCGGATGCCGTGGCCGGGAATCATGATCTCGCTGGCGAGCACGCGGCCCGCGCCATCGGCCCGGGGCAGCAGCCGCTGGCAGATGATGGCTTCCAGACAACTCGCCAACTGGGCGATGATCTGCGGTTGCTGGTCCGCAGGAAACACATCGACGAGGCGGTCGATCGTCTGGGGCGCGTCGGGAGTGTGGAGCGTGGCCAGGACGAGGTGGCCGGTTTCCGCGGCGGTGAGTGCGATGCGGATGGTGTCGAGATCGCGCATTTCTGAAACGACGATGACATCCGGATCCTGTCGCAGGCATTGGCGCAGCGCGCGGGGGAAGCTTTTGGTATCGCCGCCCACTTCCCTTTGCTTGATCAGGCACGAGCTGTGCGTGTGGAGAAATTCGATGGGGTCTTCGAGGGTGATGATGATCCCGCTGCGGGTGTCCGAGATGCGCTTGACCATGGAGGCAAGCGTCGTGGTCTTGCCGGAGCCGGTGACGCCGGTGATGAGGATGAGTCCGCTGCGTTTCCCGCATAGGGCGGGGACCATGTCATGATGGCCGAGTTGTTCGATCTCCGGAATCTGC
Organism: Akkermansiaceae bacterium; assembly: GCA_025457625.1. GTDB lineage: Bacteria > Verrucomicrobiota > Verrucomicrobiia > Verrucomicrobiales > Akkermansiaceae > Luteolibacter. Next base: position 2,824 of record JALOUA010000115.1, on the reverse strand, counting down.
TGGTTGATGAAACGGAATGCGGCTTCAACGTTGCCGCGCGCCACATGGACATTGCCGCGGAAGCGCCCCACGCCCTCCACCTGCAGGGCGTAGTCGAGTTCCAATTCCTGTTCGAGAGTCGCGCGCTGGGATTCGGTGAGCGTGTCGAGCACGAGGTTGCGGACGGTATCCACATCCAGCGCTTCTTCTGTTAGAGCCTGGAGCACGCCGTTGACACGCGCACAAGGCGGGGCCCATGCGCTGAGGTGGAGGTCGGAGCCGCCACGGGCCACGGTATCGCGGAGGAATTCGGTGATGTCGGGCGGCATGGGAGGGAAATGTTAACTTGTGATGCCGCGCATGGCACGGTCGAAATCCTGGGGCCGCGCGCAGGCGGAGCGCGCAACTTCGGGATCGAGGAAACCCTGTTGGGTGGAGGCGACGAGGTAGTCCAGCAGCGAGCACTGGCTGGGGCTGCTGGCCTTGTGAAGGTGGTCTTGAAGCTCGCTGAGCTTGTGCTCGAGAATCCAGCGCCGGGTGGCCGCCTCGTTTTGGAAATATTCGAGCGCGACGAAAAGTCCGCCGCCGAGACGCGGCAGCAGTTGCTGGGAAATGACGCCGATCAGTTGGGCTGCCAGCAGATTGAGGGCACCGGTGGCGGAGTGGATGAGATTGCCTAGGCGATCGAGGCTCTCGACGACGCTGCTGCAGTGAAGTGTGGAGATGACGAGGTGGCCGGTTTCGGCGGCCTGGAGGGCGGCGATCGCGGTTTCCGCATCGCGGATCTCGCCGAGAAACAGAATGTCCGGGCTTTGACGCAGCGCGGAGCGCAATCCGGTGGCGAAGGTCGGCGCGTCCTGGCGGATTTCCCGCTGTGAGAAGTATGAGCGGTCGTTTTCAAAAATGAACTCGATGGGGTCCTCAAGCGTCACGACATGGCGGGCGAGCGTGTGGTTCACCCAATCGAGGCAGGAGGCGACGCTGGTCGATTTGCCGGAGCCGGTGGGGCCGGTGACAAGGATGAGGCCGTAGCGGCGCTGCAACCATGTGCGGAGAAGGTCGGCGGGCAAACCGAGTTGCTCCATGGGGGGCACATCACGGTTGATCGGGCGGGCCACGGCGGCGAGGCGTCCGAGCGAGCGGTAAAGATTCACGCGCAGCCTGCTCCCGCCGGGGATGACCCATGAGAGGTCCATCTCGGTGTGTTCGGCGGGTTCGATGCCGCAGGCCTGCCAGAAAGCGGCCATGGCTTCCCCGGGAACCGGACCTTCGTGCAGGATGGTGACATCACCTCCAATCCGTGCGCGCGGCGGTTCCCCCTCCATGAGAAAGATGTCGGTGGCACCGTTTTCGAGCGCATCTCTCGTCAAATGGATTAGTGCTTCAGCTACACTCATCAGCGGATGTTGGGTAGCCTAGAGGGCTATTTTGGAAAGATCTACACGAAATTAACCGGACAGGCAGAACTCACACGAGCGGAGAGATGGAAGGGATGTGTCCAGCGACTACCCGCCGTTCTTCAAGGAGGGTGCGCTCTACGCCGGGGTCGTGAGCCGCTGGAAATAGATGTTCCCTAGATGGGTCTGTTTCATTGCGTCGTGGGCGTAGAGCACCTGCAGGGCGAGGTCGAACGAATTGTAAACCGTGTGCAGAATCACCGCCATCTTGAGCAGCTTTTCCACAGTCAACTTGTCCAGCGCCATGAAATCCTTCACATACACCGCGTCCGCCCACAGCATCTGGCTCAGCATCGCGTTCACGTCGTTGTTCACGACGAGCGGTTGGAACGTCCGGCCGGCGATCCCGGCAAACTTATGGAATACGAACCCGCTCTTCCTCATCCGCTGGTCGACCTCGGCAAATAGCGGCTGTTCCTTGTACATTTGCACAAACTCGACTTCGGTGTGAACGACGACGGCGTCCGCGAGCACTTGATCAGCGCCGTTCATCACATCGACTTCCGCCCCTTGCACATCCAGCTTCAGGAAGTCCGCGCCGGCGGCTTCCGGCATGTCGTCCAGCCGGTGGGTCGCCAGCCTCCCTTTTTTCACCACCTGCGTGAGATTTTCCAGATTCTGAAACTTGGCCAACAATGGAGTATTCGGCTCATAGAGCGAAGAGGTCATCGGATAGTTGCACTCGTGAAAGTCCCGCTCCCGTCCATCGCCGACCGCATAGGGCAAGTAGGTGTGGCCTTCACGTCCCATGGCATTCAGCCGATCGCATTCCGACTGGACGCATTCAAATCCCAGGACCGTCGCGAGGTTCGCCTTGACCAGCGGCGCGTAAACCTCATCCCCGATCGCCATGGCTCCCAGATCGATGACCCGGATCGGAGAAAATTTCGGAAGGATTTCGAGGATGTTGAACATTTTATTCGGGATGTCGTTGGGGATTTGCTTTGGGCGGGGGAAAAGGTTGCTTGGGTCAAAGCTGAAATGCTGACATTTGAGATGGAGGGGACTTCGCGAAGGCTCGGGTTGTGGTGGTATCAGGCGGTTCCGGAGGAAGAATGATCTGTCGGGAGAGTGGCTCTTCGGGTCGCTTTGACTGGATTTTTCACGGCTGCCGCTCTTGCAATCCGTTTTAAAAACCAGAGCTGGATCGGAAAATCAAGGTTATGCCGTCAGTATTGATTTGTCCATCCCGTTGAACACCTCCCATCATTCTCGGGCGCAGGACAGATTTTTTCGAGAAGCCGTAAATTCCGCCTGTCGGGGTATTTTTTTTGTTGCAATCTATATGCGTAAGCATATACTTACCCCATGAAGACCAAGGCAATTCCCGAGCGCATCAAACAATTGGCCGCCATCACCCGCATGGAACGCGGCCACCTATCCATCAT
>JALOUA010000370.1 GCA_025457625.1 Akkermansiaceae bacterium | reverse complement strand
CGGGCAAAACGGTGATTGGTGTGGAGGAAGTGGTGGAGAACCGCGATCCTGGCGTTCTCACGGGCTTGGAACTGCGGCCGGGATCGATCAATCTGTCCGCAGGCGGCGAGGTGCCGCTGGAAGTCTGGGGCAGCTTCTCGGCGGGCGGTCCGTGCCGCATGTTCACCAGCGGTATGCAGTTTCAAAGCTCCAATACCACCATCGCGACCATTTCGGCGCAGGGCGTGGTGAAGCTGCTCACGTCCGGCGCGGCCAGCGTGAGCGTCGATGACGGAGCCTCGCACACCGCCAGTATGTTGGTGACCGTGCTGCCTGCGGCACCCGTCATCACCAGCCCGGAAGTGGCAACGGCTGTGGTCGGTCAATCGCTCAGTTATCAAATCATCGCCAGCAACTCTCCCACGCAATACGAGGCGGATGAGCTGCCGACTGGCTTGGTGCTGAATGCATCGACGGGCCTGCTCAGCGGCACGCTGAACGCGCCCGGCACGCTGCTGGTTCGACTTGGCGCATCCAATGCCACCGGCACGGGACGCTCAGAACTGCGCCTGCTGGTGGATCCCGGCAGCAGCCAGGCGCCGCAGGACATCGCGCTGGATGCGGCAGCCGTCCCGGCGAATCAGGCAGCCGGCACTGCGGTTGGCATTCTGGCCGCATCCGATCCGAACCCGGCGGACGTCAATTTCACTTACACTCTGGTGGCTGGAACAGGAGCGGATGACAACGGTTTATTCGCCATTTCCGGCTCGCAACTGTTGACGAGCGCTCTGCTCAATCCTGTCAGCAAGCCGCTGTGCCGGGTCCGGGTGCGTTGCACGGATCAGGGCGGGCTATTCATCGAAAAGGCCTTTGAACTGCCGGTGCTGGGCGTGCCTGTGATTGTCACGCAGCCGCAGGGCGCGCAAGGCATGGCCGGAACCGATGCCGGCATCATCCTCGCCATCGAGGCGCGGGGATATGGTCCGCTGTCCTATGAGTGGAAGTTGAACGGCCAGACGGTCGGATGGGCCAAAGAGCCGGTGCTTGAACTCAATCCGGATCCTTGGTCGGCTGGTGACTGGACCGTGACGGTGTCCAATTCCTACGGCTCGGTAACCAGCCAGGTGGCGGTCGTGACCGTGCAGAAGATGAGCTACAGCCTGTGGGCCTATCAAAACGCAAACTGGCTTGGCGCTCAAACGGCGCTCATGGACGATCCCGGCGGGCTTGGAGTGCCGAATCTGCTGCGCTTCGCCCTTGCGGGCTCCGCGGCAGGCGGTGTGTCGCAAGATGGTAGCTTGTTTGCGGCTTTGCCACAGGTGGTCCATGAAGGAGGCAGCCCTGTATTGAAATTCATGAAGGCGGCGGACGCGGATGTTTCGGCATTCCGGGTGATGCTCAGTCCGGATCTTCAAAACTGGTCGGAATACACGCCGGCACCGGCGGATGTGACCACCGGGGTTGCGGATGATCCGTTCAGCAGCAGTGAGCTGATCCGGATGAACCTGCCAGTGATGCCGAAGGTGTTTTTCCGGCTCGAGGCGGAGGAGTGAGAATCACGCCGAAAACTCGTATCTCAGCGCCGAGAGGCAGAACAGCGTGGCGGTTTCCACGCGCAGCACGATAGAGCCGAGCGAGACCGGGAGAAACCCGGCGGCGAGCGCTTGTCGGGTTTCATCCGGCGTGAAATCGCCCTCGGGACCCACTAACAGAGTGGCGGCGGTGGTTCCGGGATGGGCGCGCAGGGTTTCACGCAGCGGCTTCGCGCCGGGGGCGAGCGAGGCGATGAGGCGCAGGCCGGGCAGTTCATCCGGGGCAGCGATCCAGCGGTCGAAGGGCAGGGGCTCGGCGATTTGCGGCAGGGTGTCCTGGCCGCATTGCTTGCAGGCCTCGAGCGCGGTGCGCCGCCATTTGTCGGACTTGCCCCCGCCGGGCTGGACGATGGTGTTTTTCGTGACGAGCGGCTGGATGCGGGCGATGCCGAGTTCGACGGCTTTCTGGACGATGAGGTCCATGTTTTTGCCCTTGGGAACCGCCTGCGCCAGCGTGATGGCGGGCAGCGGCGCCGGTGGTGTTAGAAAGTCGCGGATTCTCAGCGGAACGCGGTCGCGGGAAACGGTTAGAACCTCCGCTTCGGCACGGCGGCCGAGGCCGTCGAAGACGGTGACCGTTTCACCGGGCTTGATGCGGAGCACCTGCGAGAGATGGCGCGCCTCGTCGCCGGTGAGGGCGGCGTCCGTGTGCCAGGCTTCGGCGGGCAGGAGGAAGCGGGGCATGGCGTGAGAGTCGGACCCGTCGGACCGGTTTGACAAGTCCGACTGATGTCACAAATCGAAAAACCGCTTGGCCTTTTCGAGAAAGCCTTCCTGCATCGGGGAGTTGTGATCGCCGATGGATGCGGAGAAGGCGCGGAGTTTTTCCTGTTGTTCGCCGCTGAGCCTGGTGGGGACTTCCACTTGGACGCGCACGTTGAGGTCGCCGCGGCGGCCGTTGTTGAGGGAGGGCATGCCTTTTTCGCGCAGGCGGAACACGGTGCCGCCCTGGGTGCCGGCCGGGATCTTGATCGAGGACTGGCCGTCGAGCGTCGGCACTTTCAGTTCGCCGCCGAGAGCGGCGGTGGAGAAGGGCATCGGCACGTCGCAGAAAAGATCCGCGTCGTCGCGTTCGAAGACGTCGTGGTCCTTGACGTGGAGGAAGACATACAAGTCTCCCGGGGAGCCGCCGCGCACGCCGGCGTCGCCGTTGCCGGATGAGCGCAGGCGGGTGCCGGTATCGACGCCCGCCGGGATGCGCAGCTTGATGCGGCTGTCGCGCTGGACGCGGCCATCGCC
>JALOUA010000369.1 GCA_025457625.1 Akkermansiaceae bacterium | reverse complement strand
GATGGATGTGGCGATGAAGGTCTTCTTCCAGCTCGACGAGACCGGCGAAGAGTGCGCGGTAGGTGTTGCAGGCCTCGGGTGGTGGAGTGAATCCGTTTGTGAGTTCGCGCATGCGTGCCAGCGCCTTTCCGGCATCATCGTGCTCCTGCAGCATGCAAGCCACCGGACCGTCGAGCGGCATCGCGCTGCCACCGGCACAGAGGGATTCGATCGCCGGAAAGAGGATCTGCTCCTCCATCATCATGTGCCCATCGAGTTCCTCGCTCATCGCGCAAAAAATATCGAACACCTCGACCAGCGAGGGCGTGTGACTGCCGTGAACCTTGGCAACGCGCTCCGACATGGCGTGAATCCGCGGAAGCTCGGCACGCAGATAGGCGTGATGCTTGTCCAGGATGTATTGGATTAGCTCGACCGGTGGCAGCAGCGCCGGATTGTTTTCCGGAGCGGTTGGAAGGGCGTTCACGGCTTCGAGCTGTTCGATCACCGACTCAAGTCCGATGCCTTTGAGAGTGCAGGCCTCGCGCAGGGTGCGGCCGCCTTGGCAGCAGAAATCGATACTGAAAGCTTGGAATACACGGGCTTGAGAGGGGTTTTCGGCAACGATTTCGCCGACGGTGCGATCCGGCAGTGGAGTGCCCGCGGGATTGAATACAGTAGCAGTGTGGCTCATGGTGCGCGCAGACTTGCCTACAACCACGCCCAATACAAGAAAAATAGTTCTTTAATTCTTTTTTAAGCGAATCACCCCGTCTTCGACATCGAGGGTGCGGTCGAAAACATCGAGGGTGCGGTGGTCGTGGGTGACGACGATGACACCGGCGTTTTGTTTGTGGGCGATTTGGGCGAAGAGTTCCATGACCTGGCGACCGCGTTCCTTGTCGAGTGCGGCGGTGGGTTCGTCCGCGAGGATGAGGCTGGGATGGTTGGCGAGCGCGCGGGCGACGGCGACACGTTGCTGTTCGCCGCCGGAGAGGGCGTCGGGCAGGTTGTTGGCGCGTTGGCCGACACCGAGTTGCTCCAACAACTCCACGGCGCGCGCGCGGGCTTGGTGCGGCGGGACGTCGTTGATCTCCATGGCGATGCGGACGTTTTCCAGTGCGGTGAGAAACGGGATGAGGTTGGCTTTTTGAAACACGAATCCGAGGTGTTGTCGGCGGAACGAGCGCAGGTCCACCAGCGCGCGCGGGCCGTCGAGCACCGGAGTGCCGTCGATGGTGATTTGACCGGAGGTCGGCGGGTTGATCAGCGCGATGGCGGTGAGCAGGGTGGACTTGCCCGATCCGCTGGGGCCGAGCATGCCGACGATTTCCCCGCGTTCGATGCGCAGCGAGGCGTCTTGGATGGCAACCACTTCGGTGTGGCCGCTGCCATAGACCTTGCGCAGGTGGCTGACTTCGACGGCGGGCGCGGAATTGTCAGATGAGGCATTCATGCGGCGAGCACGGTATTGGGTTCGACGCGCAGGGCTTTCCAAATCCCTAACAGGCTGGCGACGGTGGAAATTGCGATGACGATGAACCCGAGGCTGATGAGATCGACCTGGCTGATCAGCACGAGGCGCGGGAAGCGCGGAAACGCGAAGGCGCCCATCCACCAGGCGAGCACATAGCCGAGTGCGCCCATCAGCAGCGATTGCTGGAGGATGAGTCCGCCGATCACGCGGTTGCGCGCGCCGATCAGCTTGAGCAGCGCGATGTCGCGGATCTTGTCGAGCGTGAGCGTATAGATGATCAGCGTGATGATGATGGTGGAAATGACGATGAGCAGCGCGCGGAACAAACCGAGTTGGCGGCGCGCCTTGTCCACCATGCCAGAGAGCAGCAGATCCTTCTGTTGTTGGGTGGAATAGACGGTGATGTCTGGCCAGGTTTCGAGAATGCGGCGCACGGCTGCTTTATCGGCACCGGGTTGCAGGCTCACCAGAATCGCACTGACCCGTGGCGCGCCCAGCGCGGGGATGTTGCGGGAGAGTCCGGCGGCGCGCTCGCTGAGAAGCGGCTGGAGCCGGCCGAGATCGATGTTTTCCAGCCGTTCGCGGCGGGCGGCGCGTTCAAGCCGGATGGCCTCGCCGGGTTCGTCGGACTGGATGGCCATCGCATCCGCCACGGTGAAAAATGTGAGACCGTCGCCGCCCGTGCCGACCATGCCGCGGGTCAGCCCCACGACCTGATAGGAATCCGTGCCGAGACGGATGCGGCTGCCGAGCGGGAGTTTCAACGATTCATCGGCGATCATTTCGAAGTGCGCCTGCCGCAGCGGGCGTCCGGCGACGAGCGGGATCCAATCGCCGCGGTCATCCGGCCAGGCGAGTCCCTGCACAACCATCCGCAGCGGCCGGCCTTCGTGCTGGCGCTGGATGGTGTGGGAAATGAAGCGCCGCGCCTGACCGACACCGGGCACGGCGCGCACGCGGTCTTCGAGCGTAGCGGGAATGCGGGAAATCTCGGCAAAGGGCCCACGCGTGTCGCCCTGCACGATCCACAGGTCCGCGCCGACGCGATCAACCAGCAAGGTCGCCTCGTGGATGAGACCGCGGTAGATGCCGCTCATGCCCAGAACGATCATCAGCAGCATGCCGATGCCCACCGTGGTGAAGACGAAGCGTCCCGCGTTGTGGCGGATGTCGCGGACGGCGAGGTTCATGGCAGTTTCACGCGTTGGCCGTTGGAGAGTGGTTTGTTCGCGCTGGCGGACAGTTTCAAAACCTGGTCACCGGCTTTGAGACCGGCGGTGATCGAGAGCAAGTCATGACCACGCACTCCTGGAGTGACCGCACGCCAAAGCGCCTTGCCGCGGGAGTTCACATACACACCA
>JALOUA010000114.1 GCA_025457625.1 Akkermansiaceae bacterium | reverse complement strand
GTGCCGAGGATTTTTCCGTGTTCGCCAAGCTTCGGGACCTGCGGAAGGTCATCTCTGAGAAAGAAGCCATCCCTGCGTATTCGATTTTCACCAACGGGTAGCTTGCGGCGATGGTGACGGGCTAGGTGGATTCGCTCACGGCAATGAGCGCGATCCCCGGCGTGGGCGCGGCACGGATCGACAAATACGGCGCGGCGTTTTTCATCACTCCCCGGACGCAATCCCGGTGGGGTTGGATGGGTTGTGACACTAGGTCACCAGGGTAGGCCCTTGCGGGCCAACCCTGGGCTTTGGGACGGAATCCCGTTGGGATAGGAAGAGAAAGTCCGTCCGCCGTCCCGCCCGCATCCGGTCACCGGGTGCGACAAAATGACAAGCACGCCCGCCCGGTGCTGGTAGGTGAGGTGGATGCCGTGCGAAGACTCCGGGCGGGTTTGCTTGTTCTGAATTTCAGAATTGCCGCTTGATTATATCGCTGAAAGGCGGATGGTCCTTCGGGTGATCGAGAGCTTTGGCGACAAGCAGACTGAAAAGCTCTGGCAAGGCAAGCGCACCCGCTTCCCGGCCGACCTTCTCCAGCGGGCCATCGACAAGCTGTACATCCTCGACGCCGCGACCAACCTCGAAACCCTCTGCGTGCCACCCAGCAACCGGCTGGAATCACTCAAGGGCGACCGGGCCGGCCAGCACAGTATCCGCATAAAAGACCAGTGGCGAATCTGCTTCCGCTGGGAAGCGGGAAACGCCCGTCAGGTAGAAATCACCGCTTACCACTAACCGCCACTCACCATGACCTCAGAACAAAAAGCCATTCTCGCCTCCACGCCCGGCCGCATTCTTGAGGATTAATTTCTCAAGGGATTCGGGCTGTCCCAAGCGGAACTCTCACGGCGCACGGGCATACCGCGCTCGACCATCAACGAGATCATCAAGGGCAGGCGTCCGATCCAGGCCGAGGTGGCCTATGCGCTTGGATTGTTCTTCCGCATGGACCCGCAGTTCTGGATCAACCTGCAAAGCCGCTATGACATGCACCGCGTGGAATTCGGCAAGGCGGACGAAATCCAGTCACGCGTCCAACCGCTTCCGGCATCCTGAGCACGATAAAGGCGTTGTGGTTCATCGCATGGAAGCCACCGTCCACCCTCATCACGATGCCGGTGATCAAGAAACCGGTTCACAGTCTTGCCAGCACCGCGTCGCCCATGCCCTTGGTGCCGGTTTTCGTCTCGCCACCGCGACCGGTGGCGATGTCGCCGGTACGGAAGCCGTCGGCGATGGCTTTGGAGACCGCGTTTTCAATCGCATCGGCAGCGGCGATCTCGCCGAGCGAGAAACGCAGCAGCATGGCCAGCGAGAGGATCTGGGCGATCGGATTGGCGATGCCCTGTCCGGCGATGTCCGGTGCCGAGCCGCCCGATGGTTCATACATGCCGAAATACAGCCCGTCGTCCTTCTGTTTGCCAAGTGACGCGGATGGCAGCATGCCGAGAGAACCGGAAATCATCGCCATCTCGTCGGATAGAATGTCGCCGAACAGGTTTTCCGTCACCAGCACGTCGAAGGATCCCGGACGGCGGATCAGTTGCATCGCCGCGTTGTCGACATACATGTGCGAGAGCTCCACTTCCGGAAATTCCTTCGCGATTTCCACGACTGTCTCACGCCACAAGACCGAGGACGCGAGCACGTTCGCCTTGTCCACGGACAGCAGGCGTTTCTTGCGGCCCATCGCCGCGGTGAAGGCGACTCGCGCGATGCGCTCGATCTCGCTCTTCTTGTAAATCATCGTGTCGAGCGCGACTGGTTCGCCGTTCTCCTCGTGGCGGCCCTTGGGCGTGCCGAAATAGACACCGCCGGTCAACTCGCGCACGCAGAGCACATCGAAGCCGTCGGCGATGAGTTCCTGTTTGACCGGCGAGGCGTGGGTGAGCGCCGGCAGGCAGACGCCGGGGCGCAGGTTGGCGAAGAGCCCGAAGTGCTTGCGCAGTGGCAGCAACGCGCCGCGCTCCGGTTGGATGTCGGGCGGCAGGTTCTCCCACTTGGGCCCGCCCACTGATCCGAACAGGATCGCATCCGCCTTTTCGCATGCCTGCACCGTTTCGGTCGGCAGCGGATGACCGGTGGCGTCGATCGCCGCGCCGCCCACCAGGTGCTCGCCGCGTGAAACGGTGAAGCCGAATTTCGCCTCGGCGGCCTCCAGGATGCGGACGGCCTCGGCCATGACTTCGGGGCCGATGCCGTCCCCGGACAGAATCGTGATGCGGTGCTTGCGTGACATGCGCGGGAAAATGCAGGCCGCCACCGTGGCTGGCAAGCCGCGATGCGCGCCTGCCGCACTGCTTGCGGCGCTTCATTCGCGTTAAACCGCTTGCGGCAGACGGGACATTTCCTGATAGTCGGCACACATGAGCTCAAACCCATCAGGCGATCCCGGCTCCGAGGAGTTTGTGAAAGAGCTGACCAACCACCAGACCTCCATGCTCGCCTACATCCGATCATTGGCACCGGGCAATTCCGGGGCACGCGACCTCCTGCAGGAGGTCAACATCACGCTCTGGCAGCGCAGGGAATCATACGAACTGGGCACCAATTTCAAGGCATGGGCGTTCCAAACCATCCGCTACCACATGCTCAATCACCGCCGGCGACTGATCTCCCAGGGCTGGCTGGTGTTCGACGACGACCTGATCCAGCGCATGGCGCCGGGTTTTGAAAACGAGCCGGACGAACTGGAGGAACGGCACATCGCCCTGCGCAAATGCCTGCTGCGCCTGCGCCCGCAGGATCGCGAGCTGATCCACCACCGCTATGCCACCGCGGGCTCGCTGCAGGAATACGCCGACAAGACACACCGCAGCGCCGGCACGCTCAAGGCCATCCTTTTCAACCTGCGCGCGGCACTCAAACGCTGCATCGAGCGCGAACTCAAGAACGCCCCCAACCATTCCGGATGAAACGCGCCGATCACCATCTCGTCCAGCAAGTGCTGGATGGCGACATCGACCGCGACGGCTTCGATGAGTTCCAGAACCGCCTGCGCAAGGAGTCGGACCTCGTCGATCTCTACACCGACTACGCGCTCCTGCACCACACGCTCCATGAAGAGGTGGAGGGTGAAAGCGCGCCCGGCGGCACCATCGGAAACCCGTCGCGCGGGCTGCGGATCCCGGCATGGCTTGCCGTGGCGGCGGTGCTGATGGCGTGCGCGGCCGGGTGGTGGGCATGGAAGCGCCTCAGCCCGCGGTTCGCGGATGAGGCGGCGATGCTGACGTTCTCCCCGGATGCGGCATGGCGCCTGGAGGGCGTCTCGCGCAGCTCGGGCGCGGCCACCGGGGTGAGGACCGGCGGCACGCTGAACTTGCGCCATGGCCGGGCGGCGATCTCGCTCAAGCCTTCCGTGCGTGCGGTGATCGAGGGGCCCGCCGAGGTTGTTGTCACATCCCCCGACTCGCTCCACATCGGTCACGGCAGGGGATTTTTCCATCAAACCGGCAATGGCGCCGGGCTCAAGGTCACCACCCCGAAACTCACCGTGCTGGACTCCGGTGCCGGATTCGGCTTGGAAACCTTCCCGGACGCGGCCGACGAGCTTCATGTGATATCAGGACGGGTGGAGGTTTCCGCAATCGGCAGCGGTGAAACCCGGATCCTGTTGGCAGGCGGCGCGGCCACGGTGTCACCAGCCGGGCAGATCGATGTCCATCCCTCCGATGGCAGGCGATTTCCTTCCGGCCTCGGTCGTTTCACTTCGGTGGTGTCCGGCGACTTCTCACCCGGGGCATGGCGCATCCAATATGGCAGTCCTTCAATCACCCCGCGCAGGATCGAAGGTGCGAATTTTTCCGCCTTCCTGCGGCTTCCACGGATCATTCCGGATGACGCAAACGGCGTCATGCTCGTCACGCTGGAACTCGGCAATGCCACCGACGGTGATTTCCACACCGATGGCTGGGCGGGCATGAGTTTCTTCAGCCAGGGCGTGGAAATGCTGTTTTTCGGCGACTCCTTTGGCACACGGCCCAGTTGGTCGCTGGATGTGAAACAACGCATTCCGGCCATCCTCCCGGCCAAACCTATCACCGGGGAAAAAACCGTGACCCTGCGCTATGACGCACGCAGCGGGGACGTCACACTGCATCAGGGCGGATTGCCGCTGGCCGACTCATTCTGCAGCGGCAAAGTGCCGCCGGGAACGCGCTTCGACGAAATCCGGATCGGTGCGTCCGCCGGCGCGGCACTCGCCGTGAACTCGCTCCACATCCGCACGCGGACGGATTGAAGGCCGCGCGATTGTTTAAACGGAGCCGGCAATCCGGACATTTGAGAGGTGCAAACCCAGTTTCATGATTTCCGTTACAAACCGCTGCGCGGCCGTGCTGCTATCCTGTCTTCCGGTTGCCACATCCCTCTGCGAGGCGAATGACAAGGTCAACGTCTCACGTTTCTGGCACAACCACCAGCCGACCTACTGGCCGGAGTGGAACAGCAACGGCCCGCAAAACCAGCGCGTGCAATACGCCTGGGACTCGATCGTCCTCAAACCCTCGCAGAACTACGGCGGAATGAGCCCCGCTTTCCATCCGGAGAACAACCTCACCGAAATCTTCGGCGTGCAGGACCGCGTGAATTCCTACCAGAGCGGCCCGCGCAACTCGCTGGCGAATCTCGCCGGTGAGGCGGGCTTCGCCATCAGCTACTCCGGCTCGCTCATGGACGGCGTGCGCCAGCTCGGATCCGTCAACCAGCTGGGCTATGGCGGCGGCTGGTGGAACGGCTACCGCGAGTCGCGCAACTGGCTCACGCCCTCCGGCTCGCGGCGCATGGACCTCGTCGGATTCACTTATCACCACTCGCTCGCGCCGCTGTTGCCGAAATCCGTCCTGCGCAAGGAAATCCAGACCTTCAAGCAGGCCTACTGGAAGGCATGGAACGGCAACTCCGATCTATCAGATCACTCGAAGGGCTTCTTCCCCACCGAGATGGGATACTCGCGGCACATCGTCGATGTGCTCGTCGATGAGGGCTACGAGTGGGTGATCGTTCCCAGCCACCACATCAGCCGCACCTGCCCGACCTACAACACCGTGGCCAATCCGGAAGGCTCCTACAACATCTACTCCAGCCCGCCCAACAAGGCGGACCAGGTCGGGCCGTCGCCATCGGACGGATGGTGGTATGGCATGCCCAACCCCGGCAACGCCGCCTGGAACGTCTCACCCTATGCCTATCAGCTCCATCGGGTGAAATATGTGAACCCCGAGACAGGCGCGGAAAAAACCATGATCGCCGTGCCTTCCGACGACGTGCTGAGTTATCGTTTCGGTTATGCCAACGAGGGAATCGGCAAGATCCAGCAGTTCATCTCGCCCTTCGCCAACGACGCCGCGCGCCCGGTCATCGTCATGCCCTCGACCGACGGCGACAACGCCTGGGGCGGTGGATCGAGCTCGTGGTTCGAGGCGACACCGCAATTTTTCAACGACTCGCACAACGCCGGTTACCGCCGCAACGCGCCGCAGGATTTCGTCAATGCCCATGGCGCGGCCGCACAGCCTGCCCACATCGAGGACGGAGCGTGGATATTCCCCGAGTCATGTTATGGCTCGCCGTATTTCCTCAAGTGGATCGAGCCGCCGGTTGCCAACGCGGCCATCGGCGCGACCAACCGCTACCCGGGCACCATCGTGGACATGGAGACACCGGGATTCGCGCTCAAGTTCTACAGCTACGCGCCGCTGATGGCCGGTGCCAACTGGTGTGAGACCGCCGAGCAGATCCTCAATGACGAGGGCGGCTCGGCGCAGGCATGGAAGATCCAGGCACCCTACGACTGGAATGGCGCCTGGACGAATCCCAACGACGTCGAACTCGCATGGCACATCTATCTGCACGGCCTGGATTCCGGTTTCAACTACTACGGCGGCCTCGGCAATGACGACGAGGTCAAGCCCGGCCTCGCCACCCGCCGCGCCGTGGAAAAACTCCAGCCATGGATGACTACGGAGCGCCGCAACAACGACCGCACGCCGCCCACCGTGCTCAAGCCCCAGCGCTTTCCCTACAACCCCGGCGGCTACACCTTCGGCTGGTTCAACAGCATTCCCGGCGGCGACACGCGCTATCTCAAGAAGATGCCGTCCGACTTCTACATCTGGACGCATGCCTACGACCTATCCGGCATCCCGCAGAACGGCGTGGTCGTGAAGGTGCGCGTGGACAACGATGGAACCAACCCGCTCGCCTCGAACCAGAACGAAACCTATGCCGGAGGTGCGGAGGTCGGCACGTGGATATCGATTCCCATGACCCGCCGCGAGCTCCCCAAGACCCGCGCCGCCCTCAACACCGCCGCCGCCAACTCGCAAATCGACTACTTCCTGCCCACCAACGAGGTGGCGGACTATTACTTCGCGAAAATCACCGATGCGAATGTCACCGGCTTCCGCGGCAAACTGCTCGACTATTACATCGAGGCGACCGACCTGCGTGGCAACCTGCACAAATCCGAAATCCAGCACGTCTTCGTGGAGGACGACAATGACCAGGGCGGCGGCCCGGAGCCTGATCCCGTGGTTTCGATCACACCGTCAATCCCCACCGACGCGCAGGCGGTCACCATCACCTACAATCCCGCCGGCAGAAGTCTTGCCGGAGCCCCGCAAGTCTATCTTCACGCGGGCCGCAACGGCTGGCAGAACCGCATCACGCCGCGTCCCGCGATGACACTCGTGGACGGCAAATGGACCCACACCCTTTCCGCGTGGTCCGGCACCACCGTGCTCGACATGGTTTTCACCTCCGCCCCGGAAAACGGCAGCGGCACATGGGACAACAACGGCGGCCAGGACTGGCACTTCGCCGTCACCCCCGCCGGTGGCGGCAGTCCGCCCGCCTCCCCGTCAGGCCTGGCGGCCCAAAGCACCGGAGCCACGTCGGTCTCACTCGCATGGAATCTCACGCCGGACACCGATTCCTATCTCATCTTCCGCAACGGCACCCAGGTCGCCATCACCGGCGGCAACTCCTATGCCGACACCAATCTTCTGCCCGCCACTCCTTATGCCTATGCGGTGGCGGCGCGCAACGCATCCGGGGATTCCGCTCCCACCGCCAACGTCAACGTCACAACCGACAGCCTCGCCGCACCGCCGGCGACACCGACGGGACTCGCGGCGGTCGCCACAAGCCAGACATCCATCCAGTTCTCATGGTTCGCCGCCCTCGGCGCGGTCGACTACATCGTTTACCGCAATGGCGAGGAGATCGGCACCACCGCCAGCCTGAACTGGAACGACTCCGGGCGCGTGCCATCCACCACTTATGATTACTCGGTGGCCGCACGCAACGCCTCCGGCACATCCGTGGCCGCGGATGTCGTCGAAGTCACCACTCCGGCCGCGCCACAACCCTCGCCCGAACCCATTCCCTTCGTCATGGACGGACAGGCGGACTTTCCCGGCTATCAACTTTCGAATCCGGGCATGGTGCTCCACGCCGCGCTGCGCGGAAACATCCTCTATGTTTCCACATGGGCGCCGGGAACCGCGTTTGGAAACGATCATTTCATCCTGGTGGGTAGTTCCGTCCTCGCATCCGCCACCACCGCCGCGCCATGGGGCAAGGCGGGCAAGACCGCGCTGCCTTCCGGCTCGCCTTTCCTGGCCAGTGAAAGTTCCAACGACTACATCGGCTGGTCCAATACCAACGGCGCAACCTCCCAACTGGCGCGCGCGGCCGGCCAGCGCATGGAAGGCACCCTCAACGTGGCGGAGGCCTTCGGCAGCCCCCCCGGACAGTTATATCTTTGCGCGCTTGCCTATCAGACGGCGGATGGCGGCATTCTCGGCTCCCAGGCACCCGACAGGATCACCGACAACGGCAATGTCGATCCCGGCGAGCTGCTCATGATCCCCCTCGAAGCGCTGCGCGACGAGGACGCCAACGGCATCTACGACCGACTTGAAACCGGCTCGGGCTTCGTGATCACCTCCTTCCAACGCAACGAGACGACCTTCTCCCTAACCTGGAACGCCTTCCCCGGCCGCAGCTATCAGGTCCAGGGCAGCGCCACCATGGCCCCGGGCTCGTGGGAGAATCTCGCCACCGTTCCCGTCGGCCCCGCGGATCTGTCGTGCTCCGCCAACATCCCGCTCAACCCGCAGCAGGACCCAGTGATGTTCTTCCGAATCCGACTTGTCGATTAAGCTCGGCGGGAAACCGGGAACCATTGATAAAACCACCAAATCCAACTTGCCGTAGGGCAGACGTTCATCGGGTGGCTGCCGGCTCAACGGGGAGCGGTTTTTGGGGTTCATTTTTCCAGGCGGTCCGAATCAAAAGATGTCGCGGTTTCCGGTTGCTTTCGCGTCTTCCGTGCCGAAAGCATCGGGGAGTTCCCACGCGGCATGAGCGCTTCTCCCGACATCCCTCCCCCGCCCCGCCGGTCTGCCGGTGGCGGCCGCTGGTTTCTCGTGGCCATCGGTCTCTGCACCGCGCTGCTCGGTGCCTTGTTCGTCTGGCTGATGGCCCGCAGCTACCTGCGTGCCAAGGCGATGCACGCATGGCCGGAAGTGAAGTGCGTCATTCTCTCCAACGAGATCCGCGAGCGCCTGCACGACCCGCAATCCCCGCGCGAATTCCAGGTGGAGGTGATTTACGGCTACGAGTGGCAAGGCCAGGCCCGCACGGGTGATCGCCTGACCCTGCGCGGCAATCCATGGACATCCAAACCCAACCTCGCCGAAAAACGCGCCGCGGAATTCCCGACCGGCATGCGCACGACCTGCCGCGTTGATCCGGCAAATCCCGACTTCGCCGTTCTCAAGCCCGATTCGCTCGCGCCCGGTTACTCGATCTGGTTCCCGGCGCTGTTTGTCATCGGCGGCCTTGGCATCGCCGTGCGAGCCCTGACCCGGGGCGCACCACCCCGCATTGATGATTGAAAGCAAGCCCCGGCCAAGTCTCGAATCAAGATCCAATGGATTGAACGCTGAAACTTCAGACTTCCTGATCCGGTCGGAAAATGCCTTGGGTTCGCGCAGTAACAAAGTGGGGCCCGGGTGGGTGGTCGAGACTGGCATTTTTGCCTCCAGAAGTGCCAAATTGTTTTCCTGTCATCCTGCGCAAGATCGGGGATTTCAGGCAACCGGATCAGGACCTCTTCATTTTCAACTGATCCCCTGACGCAGGTCCCGCGCGCTCCACAACAATCCTTTCGCCGCGTCACCGCTTCCCCTCATCCTCCTTGCCCCATCCTTCCGTCGCGGCCCGAAGCGCTCCCGCGCCGACTCGAACGCCGCATTCACAAACTCCTTGCTGCCGATGATCGCCCCGTCGTGAAATACCTCACCCGGCAGCGCAACATCCGCCTCCACCCGCGGCACGCAGTGATGGATCACCGGACCGGCCTGCGCCGCAGCCCTCACACCCGCCGTGGCAGGCGAAATCGCCCAACGGTCTCATGCCCCACAAGCTACTCAGCCCGCCATCCAAGGCGGCAAGCGGATTTCTGATAAATTTCATGGAGTTTTTTTTCGCTGCGATTCCTCCACGCGCACCCTCATCGTGCGCAAAGGCAAGAACGGCAAAAGCCGCATGCTCCCCGTCGGCGAGCGCGCCGCCGCCTGGCTCGACCGTTTTCTA
>JALOUA010000113.1 GCA_025457625.1 Akkermansiaceae bacterium | reverse complement strand
CAAAACCCGGAGTTCGCTATTGCTCACGGGGCATTGCGGTTGAGTTCATTTTCGAGGATTATCTAA
Source organism: Akkermansiaceae bacterium (assembly GCA_025457625.1). Lineage (GTDB taxonomy): Bacteria > Verrucomicrobiota > Verrucomicrobiia > Verrucomicrobiales > Akkermansiaceae > Luteolibacter. The sequence continues at coordinate 9,744 of JALOUA010000113.1, read as the reverse complement.
CGGCGGGAGCGACCGGCTGGCCGGCAAGCAGGCCGACCATCGAGTCGCCCATGGACTTGCCGATCAGATAGAGGGTCTCCCAGTTGCGCAGCCAGTGAAAGTCCTGCTTCGATGGGGACTCCTCCCGCGTGCGCTGGAAGCCGCGGGTTTCCACGCCGGCGACATTGCCCTTGAAATCCGGATATTTCGCGGCATCGGCGACGGCCAGTTGGGCATTCATCAACTTCTCGACCCTTTTCTTGTAGGGGGCATTGTCAGGGATGTTCCAGCCACCCATGCCGGTGTTGGCGATCACGAACGGCAGCTTCGGCCGGTCGAGATCCTTGCGGAGGTCCTTGATCAGGTGAACCAGGTTTTGCTCGTAGGCATCAACCGCCTTTTGATCGATGCGGTCGTTCCAGCCCTGGTGCCAGCCAAAGCCGGCGAGTTCCCAGCCTTTGCCCGCATCGTGCGGATAGTATTTCCCCAGGTTCCCGGTGATCTCCCTCACATGGCGGAGGATCTCGGCATACTGGAATCCGGCATCCCCGTCTTTTTGGGGTTGCGGATAGTTGCCGGCGCCGGGCGGGAGAAAGTTGTGGGAAAGCGAACGCCCGCCCCACGCGGACTTGATGATGAGCACCGGATCCTCGTAGTAATCCCCGACCTGGAAACCGAACCCGTATTCAGGGCCGATGTGGCCGGCGTCGGCGCCGAAGCCGGTGGTCAGCCAACCCTGTCTCGGTTTTTCCGGATAGGAGATATCGACGACCCAGACATCCTTGCGCACCACCGGCGCGCCATTTTCATCGACCAGGTGGCCGTAGTCCTTCGGGTTGCTTTTGAGATACGTCTCCATGGTTCCCGGACTTCCCTTCACCTGTCCGAAGCCAACCATGTTCGACTGGCCGGACAGGATGAAGATCTTGAGTTTGCCATCGGCGGGCCGGGATGGCGCTGCCACGGCCAAGCTGCCGAGAGCGGCGGCCACGATCAGGGTGGTGGGGAACAGTCGATGGCTTGACATGATGGTGTCGGGTGGATGGGTGGCGACGGATCGCGGGTTGGTTTTCAGTGGGCAGTCATTGCATGGTGCCGCCGCCAAGGAAACGGGATCCGTGCCCGGTTCTTTCATCGCGCGCGGGTGGCCCGCTGGCGGTGATACCGGCGGGATTGGGTGTCATGGCTGAAGCGGAGCGCAAACGTCAGTTTTTCCTGATCCTGATCCAATGGTTGTTGAAGGGCGTTTTCCCCCATAGCGGAGTGATCTCCAGATCGCCAAATTCGGTTAGAATCCGTTCGAAATCCGCGCGCGTGGGGTAGTGGGTGGGTGGGGCCTTCATCCAGCGCGTGGCCTTGGCGAGCAGGTCGCCGGCGACGGTGGTTTTGAAACGCCACGAATCATCGCGGATGCCGGAGCGGACCAGCAGCACGCCGCCGGGCGGGACCCGCGCGGCGGCGGACCTCAGCAGGGTTTCCTGTTCGGCGGGGGTGAAGAACTGCAGGATGTCGAGGATGCAGACGTTGCCCCGGTGCTGCGGCAGCCCGCCGCGCGCGTCGTGCGGGGCGAAGGTGACGCCGGGCAATCCCGCGCGTTCCACAGCCCGGGTGGCGGAGCGGATTTTCCGCGGATCGTAATCGAGGCCGTGGATGGGAAACTCCATGCCGCGCGCGCGCAGGAAAAACGCGGAGAGGCCGATGCCGCAACCGACGTCGAGCAGCGGCAGCGTCGAACCGCGAAGATCCCGCGCAAGGGCCGTGTAGAGCGGATCGGTGCGGAGTTTCGCGGCTGCGTAATGGCGGTCCCAATGCGCGTCGAAAAATCCGGCGATGGCGGTTTCCACGAGCGGGGTCATGCGGTTCCGGGTTGGATGTTGCGGAGGGGATTGCGGCCGCGCAGGAGCAGGTAGGGCAACAGCAGGAGGAAGACGAAAAACAGCCTGACATGCATCCAGGTGAGCAGAATGTTGTCGCGCAGGTAGCGGAACTGGGAAACCCCGCCTTCATCCGTGGAGGGATAGCGCACGGGGGTGGGCAGGTTGATGACCGGGGTGCCCAGCCAGCCCATGATCACGGCGACCTCCGGTTCGAAATCGAAGCGGCGGGCGAAAGGCGTGAGTTTCATCACCGCCAGCAGGCGAGCCGCCGGATAGAGGCGCATGCCGAAGAGCGAGTCGCCGATGCCCCACCAGAGGGTTTCCAGGTTGGCCCAGAAGTTGGAAACCTTGCGGCCGTTCACGCGGATCGCCGGCGCGGAGTCGTCGAACAGCGGTTTGCCGAAGACCGCCGCTTCGGGATGCGCGGCGGACAAGCGCAGGAATTCCGGGATGTGCGAGGCCGGGTGCTGGCCGTCCGCATCCATCGTCAGCACATGCGTGAAGCCGCCGCGCACGGCCTCGCGCAGCCCGTGCAAGACCGCCGCGCCCTTGCCGGAGTTTTTTGTTAGAACGAGGAGCCGGAACCCTTCGTTTCCTTTTTCGAAATCCGCCAGAAGTTCCCGCGAGCCATCGGTCGAACCATCGATGACGACCCACAGCGGGCAGCCCGCGGTGAGGGCGCCGGCCACGGTTTCACGCAGGATGCGCCCGGTGTTGTAGCTGGGCATCAGGATGAGCGGGCGGACTTCGGGCATCGACGCGGATTTCGTAGCGCCCCACGCCCGCGCCGGCAAGCGTCACGAATCCGCGGGCGGACACCAGCGGCGCAAGGGATCGGGTTTCGCCAGTTCGGTTTCAAAAACCTCCTGCAGCCTGCGGGTGAATTGCTGGGCGGATTCGCCGGGCAGCGGCATCATCGGCTGGCCCGCCTCGATCCGCATCCGGATGGGAAACGACGGACGCTTCCACAAGGGCCAGCCTTTTTCCAGGTAGCGGCTGTCGCTGCGGATGAAGACCGGCAGAACGGGAACGCCGGAGCGCATGGCGATGATGGCACAGCCGCCGGTGAGCGGGTTGATCCAGCGGGCGTCCCGGCGCGTGCGGGTGCCCTCGGGGAAGAGCAGGAGCTGGCCGCCGGCGGCCAGTGCGTCGCTTGCATTGCGGATCACACGCGTGCGGCTGTCGTTGGCGATGTATCCGGCGAGCCGCGCGCCACCGCCGAGCACCGGGTTTTTCAGAATCGATTCCTTCATCACGCAAACCGCCCGCGGCATTCGCGCGACGAGAAACACCACGTCCCACAGCGAGGTGTGGTTCGGCGCGACGATGCAGGCGTCCGGCGATGCCTCCAGCTTGGCAAGCGCCGTGCTGTCCACCCGCACGAGCCGTGCAAGCCTCAGATAGACCACGAACATGCGGAACAGGCTGCGCAGCAGGAAGCGGCCCAGCCGCAAGCCGGACCGGCGCGGCAGCAGCACATGCAGCGGACCGCCGATCAGCGTGAGCAAGCCGCCGCACACCAGCCAGAAGAACAGCCCGAGAACCATCGCCACCGCATCCCACGGCAGGCGCAGCCACCCGCGCAGGCCGTGTGCGCCGGCGAGGCCGGGGGGGGTGGGTTCGGAGCCTGTGGCGTGCACGGCTATCAGGTTATGGAATGCCTCCATGGTGGTCGAACGGATTTTCCCAAACCGATCCGGGTGGATGCCGGGCGGCTTTTCCATTGCATTCCCCGCGCGGCGGTGGTGATAGTCGCGCCGCGTGAGATTCTCTCCAAAACCCATTTTCCTCCTGCCATTGCAGCTTGCCGCAGCCTTGCTGATGGTTTTCCCGCACGCCTTCGCCGCCGAACCGGTTGCGCCTGCGAAAAAGCCGGAGACCCCCGCCGCCGCACCCGCAGCCAAGCCGGACGCCAAGCCGCAGGCCAAGCCGGACGCGCCGCCCGCGCCGGATGCGCAGGACGATGCCACCGCCGAAAATGCCGAGGCCGCCGTCGTCGCACTGCCGGTAAGTCCCGAGCCGGTCCGCATCTACGGCTGGCGCGAGCACGTGCTGATCCATGGCGTGAAGGACAAACTCCTCGCCAAGCTCGATACCGGCGCGCTCACCAGTTCCATCCACGCCGAGCAAAACGAACTCTTCGAGCGCGATGGGAAAAAGTGGGTGCGCTTCATCGTCACCGACCCGCGCGACAAGGATGCGGTTCGAACGCGCATCGAAGCCCCGCTGGTGCGGGTGGCGCGCATCAAGGAGCCCAACGCGGAATCGACCACCCGCGAAGTGGTGCGTCTTTCGTTCCAGATCGGCGAGCGCAAGCTGCGCGGCGAGTTCACGCTCAACAACCGCAACAACATGCTTGCGCCGGTGCTCATCGGCCGCAGCACGCTCAAGGATCTCGGCTGGGTGGACCCCGGCCGCACGCATCTCGCCGATCAGAAGATCCTGCGTTGAGTCATTGTTTCCAGGGGGTCCACTCACACTCATGAAATCAAGGGCCAAGTTGATCCTCTGGGTGTTGTTGCTCGTGTTGGCGGGAGGCGGCGTGGCGGCCTACAAGTCGCTGGTGCTCGGCGTGCCGTTCTGGCGCGGCGAACAGGTGCACGACTGGCAGATCGAGGCGCGGGTTTCCTTTCTCGCCACCGGCAAAAGCGTCAAGGCCCGCCTCTCGCTGCCGGCCACCGCCGTGGAAAACCTCGGCGGCCAGGAGTCCGGCTCGCTCGGTTATCATTACAACATCGAGACCAACCTCGGCGAATACACCGCCGTCTGGTCCGCGGAAAACCGCGAGGACAGCCAGGCGCTCTATTACCGCCTGCGGCTGCCCGAATCCATCCGCAGTGGCGGTGAACCCGTGCCCGGCACCGCCGTCGAACCCGGCAATCCCGGACACCCCGGCGCGCTCGGCGAGGCCGCGGAACGCATCGTCACCAGCACGCGCGCCATCACCACCGACCCCGACTCGCTTTTTGTCGCCATTTTCGACCGGATCCGCAGCGGGGATTCCTCACAGGAATTCACCCTCGTCAAAAACCACTATCTGAAGGAGTTCCGAAACAACGCGCCGATCCAGATGGGCATCGACCTGTTGGAAATGGCCGGCGTGCCCGCGCGCATGGCCTATGGCGTGCGGCTGGAGGAGGATGGCGGAAGCCGCGCGCCACTGCCGCTGGTCGAGTTTTTCGACGGCGCGTTCTGGAAAGTGCGCGACCCCGCGGAGCCGGGCGCGGTCCTTGACGGGCGCAACATCTTCGTCTGGCACCGTGGTGGCGGACCGCTGCTTGATGTGACCGGCGGCGAGGGTTCGCGCGTGGTGTTCACCGTCTCCAAGGAGCGCATTCCGCTGGCAAGCCTCACCGACCTGCGCGACTCGCCGTTCCTCGTTTCCACCATTCTCGGACTGCCTCTGTCCGAACGCGCGGTGTTCCGTTACGTCGTGCTCATCCCGCTCGGCGCCTTCGTGGTGGTGCTGATGCGCAACCTCGTCGGCGTCCCCACGCTCGGCACCTTCATGCCGGTGCTGCTGGCGCTCGCGCTGCTGGAGATCCCGCTGGCGCGCGGACTGATCATGTTCTCGGTGCTCATTGCGGCGGGACTGTGGTTCCGCTTCCTGCTCTCGCGCCTCAACCTGCTGGTGGTGCCGCGCGTCGCGGCCTGCGTGGTCATCGTCACGCTGCTGATGATGATGATGAGCGTGCTGAGCTACCGCCTGGGCATGACCGGCGGCGTGCAGATCACCCTGTTTCCGATGATCATCATCGCGTGGACCATCGAGCGCATGTCGCTCATCTGGGAGGAGGAGGGCAAACACAGCGCGCTCACGCAGGTGGGCGGCTCCCTGCTGGTGGCGGTGCTCGCCTTCCTCTTCATGAAGATCGGCCAGATCCAATACTGGGCGTTCTATTTCCCCGAACTGCTGCTGGTGCTGCTGGCGGGGATTCTGCTCATCGGCCGCTACACCGGATACCGGCTCTCCGAGTTGTTCCGATTCAAAACCTTCGCCAATTCCTGAAAACCCGCAGATTTCCCCCGAATGGAGCCGTCATCCCGCATGGATTTCCGCAAGTGGTGGCACCGGTGGTTGCTCACACCGGGCGAACTGCGCGAGCGCGGCGTGGTGGGGCTCAACATGCGCAACGCCCGCTACCTGCTGCCTAACAACCCGCGCCGCCTCTACCGGCTGGTGGATGACAAGCTCCAGACCAAGGCGCTCGCCGAGGCCCACGGCCTCTCCGCACCGGCCACTTATGCGGTCCTGCGGTCACCGCGCGATGCCGCCAAACTGGAGCGGAAACTCGCCTTGCATGCCGCCTTTGTCATCAAACCGGCATGCGGCTCGGGCGGCAAGGGCGTGTTGGTCATCGACGGCCGCGATGCGCAAGGCAACTACCTCAAGCCGAGCGGCGCGGCGCTCACGGGTGACGAGGTGCGGCATCACGTCGCCAACATCCTCGCCGGCCTGTTCAGTCTCGGTGGCCAGCGCGACCGCGCGCTCGTCGAATACCGCGTGCGCCCGGCGAAGGTTCTCACCGACATCAGCTATCAGGGCGCGCCGGACATCCGCATCGTCATGCTGCACGGCTACCCGGTGATGGCGATGCTGCGCGCCGCCACCCGCGAGTCCGACGGTCGCGCCAACCTCCATCAGGGCGCGCTGGGCATCGGCATCGACCTGGCCACCGGCCGCACGGTGCGCGCCGTCCATCACGGCAGGCCGCTGACCCGCCACCCGGACATGGATGTGGACCTCATCGGCATCCAAATGCCCGAGTGGGACAAGATCCTCGACATCGCCGTGACCTGCCAGGAAATGACCGGCCTCGGCTACCTCGGCGTGGACATGATGATCGACCAGGCGCTCGGCCCGTTGATGATCGAGGTGAACGCGCGTCCCGGCCTCGCCATCCAGATGGCCAACGGCGTGGGCCTGTTGCGGCGGCTCGAACCGATCGTCCGCCAACACGAACTGCATCCCGGCGCCGGCCGGCCGGAGAAGATCGAGTTCGCCATCAAACACTTCGCCGCGTGACGGATCAAAAAACCAACAAGCCCTCACCGGCCCATCGTGGCTGGTGCCGACATTTCCCACGGGTGCGTTGGATTGCAATGGTCACTCTGGCGCAGGCACGGATGCACAACCGGTTGTCCCGGGGACGAGCGGGATGCTCCGGACCATCCATGATGTCGGGCCGGTCCGCGCCCGCATGCGGGAGCGGCATTCAGGGGTTCTCCTCAAGCCAGGTCGCCCGGGCAAGCCGCCAAGTGTCCTCCTCGCGGCGCCATTCGAAGGTGACGCGGTAGCCGCCGTCGGCCGGGCGGTAGGTCGGAAGCTCGACGAGCGCTTCAAGTGAGAATTCGACGGTGCCGCGGTCGCCGGAGACCTCGATGGAATGGATGCGCCGCATGTCGAAGCGCATCTGCCGCGCCTGCCCGCACAACCAGGTGTAGGCGGACTCGAGGTCGGCGCGGTCGAAAGTGCCGTTGGCCTGATCGATGGTGGGTGTGTCGAGTTCCACTTCCGCGGCGAGCAGGGCGTTGAGCGAATAGACGCCCATCTGGCGGGCGGCGCGGCCGGTGCCGGCATCGAGCGTGAGGGTTTCCAGAAGCGAGTTCGTGCGGCGTTTGATCTGCTGGGCGGGAGAGAACCACCAGACGGCGAGTGCCGCGAGCAGCGCGACAACGAGTGCGGGTATCATCAGTCGTTTCATGCCGGTGGCTGTTGGTTGGGGTCGTAGAAGATGCGGATGTCCGCCTTGTCGGTGCCGAGCAGTTGCTGGGCGCGCTTGAGCGCGCCGCGCGTCGAGAGGTTCGGGTTGCGGGGATTGGTTAGAAACAGGTTCGACTCGCCCGCCCTGCGGTCGCAGCCGTTTTGCAGCGTCTTGAGCACGCCGGAATGCTTGAGGACGCGGTAGACTTCGCGCGAGGCGCCGGAAACGATCAGGTGGAGCCCTTTGTCGCGCATGAAGCGGATGAGGTCCTCGAGCGCCATCACGCTGGTGGCGTCGAGGTGGCGGGCGTTCTTGAGCCGCAGGATGATCACCTGGATCGCCTCGTCGGAGACGGTGCGCTGGATCTGCGTGCGGAACAACTCGGCCGCGCCGAAAAACAGATCGCCCTCGACATGCACGATCGAGATCGCGGGAATCGGGCGGCTGCGTTTTTCGCCCATTTCGCGCAGTTCGCCCTCATCGCTGAATTCGTATTCCACCAGATGGGGGCGGCTGGCCTTGCGCAGGAAGAGGGATATCGACACCGCCACGCCGATGAAGATGGCGACGTGCAGCGGTGCCAGCAGGGTCGCCACGAAGGTGGTGACCAACACGACCGCGTCGTCGGTGGTGGAGCGCAGGCAGATGCGGATGTTGCGGAGGTTGAAGAGCGAGAATGAGAGGGCCACGACCAGTGCGGCGAGGGCGGCTTTGGGGATGAAGTCGATGAGCGGCACCCCCCACCCCGCCGAGGCGGCGATGAGCACGGCAAGCGCGAGACTCAGGACGCCGGAAAACAACGAGGCGAAGCGGGTGCGCGCCCCGGACTCGAAATTGAGGGCCGAGCGGGTGAGCGAGCCTGAAGCCGGCATGCCGCCGGCGAAGGCGCTGGCGAGATTGGCCATGCCCACGCTGAACATGTCCTGGTTCACATCCGCATGATCGCCGGAGCGCGAGGCCAGCGCCTTGGACATCAGGGTGTTTTCCAACGAGGCGAGAAAGGCGATGGCCAGCGCCACGCCGAGCAGGGCGGATATGTCATTGAAAACGCCCTCGCGCATCAGGTTCGGCCATCTCGGCATGAGGTCATCCATTCCGAACGTGACAAAGGTGGCGGCGCCCTCGAATGGCGGCACGTGGAAGCGGATCAGCGAGCCGAAACACGCCGATGCCAGCACCAGCGAGATCGCAAACACCGGCCAGCGCGGTTTCCATTTCGCGAGCCCGTAATAGATGCCCAGCGTGACGGCCCCGATCATCAGCGAGACCCAGTCCGTGTGAGGAAGCGCGCCGATCAGGCCCATCACCAGGCTGACGAATGACGCGGAGGAGGCCTCGTCGAGCCATGGACCCACGCCGAGCAGGTGGGTCATCTGGTTGGCAAGGATCAATACGGCGGCGCCGGAGATATAACCCACCAGGACGCTGCGTGAAACGAACTGCATGAGGTCGGCAACGCGCAACAGCGCGCCGAGCGTGGCGAAAATCCCGACCATCAGGACCAGCAGCGGGATCAGGTCGCCCCACCGCCCGGCGAGGGCCGGATTCACCGAGAAAAAGCTGAACAGCATGAATGCCGTGGCGTTGGTGGGCCCCATGATCGTGTGGCGGGAGGCGGCGAACAGCGGGGCGATCAGTGCGGCCACGCCGGTGCACAGGACGCCATACACCACGGGCAGTCCCGCGATGGCGGCGAACGCGATGGCTTGGGAGACGGCAAGCAGGGTGACGTTGAGAGCCGCGTGGGAATCATGCCGCAGCTTGTCGAGGTTGTATCTCCGCAGCGGGCCGACGAAGGGCAGCAGCGTGACGTGCCCTTCGTAAAAATAGCGCCCCACGCCACGGCCGGTGCGGGTGATTTTACGGAGGGCTTTCATGGGATCGGCGGCAATTATCTGAAGCGCGCCCGGCGGAAGAGGATCAGCCCGAGCAGCACGCAGGCGACGTTGGGAGACCACAGCACGGCGGCGGCCGTGGCGTTCGTTTCGAACTGTTCGGCAAGCACCGTGACGAGGAAATAGCCGGTGCCGATGAGCAGGCTGAGGACCAGCCCGCCGGAGGTGTCGCGGCGGCGCGAGTTGAGGCCGAGCGGCACGGCGATGAAGGCAAAGGCCAGACAGGCCATGGAAAACGAGTAGCGCTTGGTGATTTCCGACTGGAGCCGCACCCTCTGCATCTCATTG
>JALOUA010000368.1 GCA_025457625.1 Akkermansiaceae bacterium | reverse complement strand
GCCATGGGAAAACAGCCTCCGCATGCGCTTCGTGCCGGTCGGCAGCGATCTGATGGCATCCGCATGGGAAACCCGCGTCGGCGACTACGCCCAGTTTGTCTCGGAAACCGGACATCCGCCACCGCCGCCGGCACCCTTCACGCAGGAACCGGACCACCCGGTCATCAACGTCACGCGCGAGGACGCCCGCGCATTCAGCGACTGGCTCACCCAGCGCGAGCGCAAGCTCGAACGCATCACGCGCTCCCATGAATACCGCCTGCCCACCGATCTCGAGTGGAGCATGATGGCGGGACTCGTCGAGGAGGAGGGCATCAGCCCCGGCTGGCGGGACGCCCGCAAACAACCGGTTTATCCCTGGGGCGCAGACTGGCAGAATGGCGAAAAAACCGGCAATTTCGCCGACATGAGCGCCGCGCGGATGCCCGGTGTCACCGCGGAACGCACGATCGCCGGTTATGACGATGGTTTCCCCCACACCGCACCCGTCGGCTCGTTTCCTCCCAACGCCCTCGGCATCTACGACCTCAGCGGCAATGTCCAGGAGTGGGTCGAGGATGAATACTCGCGACTCGGCACCAACGTGCTCGGCGTGCTGCGCGGCGGCGGATGGAACACCTATCAGATCGAACAGCTCCAAACGGGATCCCGCAACGCCGTGCCTCCCGATTACCGCGATTTGTTCTACGGTTTCCGCGTCGTGCTTGCCAAGGTGCCGCCCGTGACCGATTAGCGGCGCCCGCACATGGTCGAAATCAAACTCCAATACGAAGGCGGCCTGCATTGCAGCGCCGTCCACACGCCTTCCGGCAACACGCTCACCACCGATGCCCCGGTGGACAACAACGGCCGCGGCGAGTCGTTTTCCCCCACCGACCTGGTCGCCACCGCGCTCGCCTCATGCATCGCCACCGTGATGGGCATCGTCGCCAGCCGCAAAAACCTCCCCATCGAGGGACTGCGCGTCACCGTCCGCAAATTCATGTCGCAGGACGCCCCGCGCCGCATCAGCCGCCTCGAACTCGACATCGATATGCCACTGCCCGCCGACCACCCCGAGCGGCCGCTTCTCGAAAGCGCCGCCCGCGGCTGCCCCGTCCACCACAGCATCCACCCGGACATCGCGGTGGTCATGAACTGGATCTGGCGGTGATTCCGGTTTTCAGGTTGAACAAACTCCGCAGCAAAGCTTTTCCTATCCCCGCCATGAACGACCGCAAGACCCTCGATGAACGCGCCCGGATGACCGATCTGGAGCGGCTCCGCCACTCCTGCGCCCACGTCATGGCCACCGCCATCCTGCGGATCTGGCCGGACGCCCAGTTCGCCTACGGTCCGCCGATCGAGAACGGATTTTACTACGACTTCGAAATGAAGCACCGGATCACCCCGGACGACTTTGAGAAAATCGAGGCCGAGATGAGGAAGATCGCCAAGGACAACCAGAAGTTCGAATACAAGGCGATCTCCCGCGAGGAAGCGAAAGCCATGGCCGAATCCGGCCGCCTCGGCGGTCTCACCGAGCGCCCCGGCAATCCCTCGCGCTTCAAACTCGACCTCATCGACAAGATCCCGGAGGGCGAACAGATTTCCTGTTTCCAGAATGGCGATTTCATCGACCTCTGCGCCGGCCCGCACGTCGGCTACACGTCCAAGTGCAAGAACGTGAAACTGATGTCGGTCTCGTCGTCGTTCTACCTCGGCGATGAGTCCAAAGGCCAGCTCCAGCGCCTCTACGGCACCGCCTTCGAAAGCAAGGAGTTGTTAGAGGAACACCTCAACCGGCTGGAGGAGGCGAAGAAGCGCGACCACCGCCGCCTCGGACGGGAGCTCGGCCTGTTCCACATCGATGAAATGGTCGGCCAGGGGCTCATCCTCTGGAAACCGAAAGGCGCGCTCGTCCGCCGCGCCTTGCAGGACTTCATCACCGCCGAGCTCGACAAGCAGGGATACAGCCAGGTTTTCACCCCGCACATCGGCAAGCTCGACCTCTACCGCACCTCCGGCCACTTTCCTTTCTATCAGGAAAGCCAGTATCCGGCGATCGCCGAGCGCGATGTGCTGGAGAAACTCGCCGATGAGGACGCCAGCTGCGCCACCCTCGTCAACGGCCTCGAGAAGGGCGAGTATGAGGGCTATCTGCTCAAGCCGATGAACTGCCCGCACCACATCAAGATCTTCGCGAGCGATCATCACTCCTACCGCGACCTGCCCGTCAGACTCGCCGAGTTCGGCACCGTCTATCGCTGGGAACAATCCGGCGAACTCGGCGGCATGACCCGCGTCCGCGGATTCACCCAGGACGACGCCCATTTGTTCTGCACGCCGGAACAAGTCGCCGGCGAAGTCACCGGTTGCTTGGATCTCGTGAAAAAAGTTCTCAATACACTGGGAATGAACGAATACCGCGTCCGGCTATCCCTTCGCGATCCGGCCAGCGACAAATACGTCGGCTCGCCGGAAAACTGGGACAAGGCCGAAGCCGCGCTGCGCGAAGCCGTGCAAACGCTCGGCGTGGAATACACCGAGGAAATCGGCGAGGCCGCCTTCTACGGTCCCAAAATCGACTTCGTCGTCAAGGACGTGATCGGCCGCGACTGGCAGTTGGGCACCGTGCAGGTGGACTACAATCTGCCGGTTCGATTCAACCTCAGCTACGTCGGCGCCGACAACCAGCCGCACGTTCCGGTGATGATCCACCGCGCGCCGTTTGGCTCGATGGAACGCTTCACCGGCCTGCTCATCGAGCACTTCGAAGGCAAGTTCCCGACCTGGCTGGCCCCCGAGCAAGTCCGCATCCTGCCGATCTCCGAGAAAACCCTCGAACACGCCGAAGCCGCCGCCGCCCAACTCGCCGACGCCGGCGTGCGCCTCA
>JALOUA010000367.1 GCA_025457625.1 Akkermansiaceae bacterium | reverse complement strand
CAACCAACCAATCCCATGAAACTCCCAATCCCTCGCTTGTCGGCCCTCGCGCCGTGGATCACATTGCTGTGCGCCGCTTCCCCGCTTCACGCGCAAGACCAGGCCGCTCCGCCCGCAACCGATCCCGGATGGCCGCGTGTATTCGCCTCGGAAAACCAAAAACTCACCGTCTATCAGCCTCAAGTGGACAAGTGGGTCGACCACTCGATCATTCATTTCCGCTGCGCCATCGAAGTCGAGGGCATCCTGCGGGAACCCAAGTTCGGCGTTGCCGAAATCGAAGCCCGGACGCTCGTCGACAACACCGCCCGCGTCGTGCAGCTCTTTTCCACCAAGCGCGATCTCCGCTTCGCGGGGGTATCCGAAGCGGAGGAGCAATCCCTGCGCAATGCCGTGGACGCGCTGCGCCCGCCGGAACAACTCATCACCGTTTCGCTGGACCGCGTGATCGCCTGCCTCGACGCCGAATCCGCCGCCGTGCAGAAAACCGTGGACGTGAATCTCGACCCGCCGCCGATCTTCTACAGCAACAAACCCGCCGTGCTGGTCATTTTCATGGGTGAGCCGCAGTTCAAACCCGTCGTCGCCTCCGACCCCGGCCTGATGTTCGCGCTCAACACCAACTGGGACGTCTTCTATCAACCGTCCACCCGGGGCTATTATCTTCTCAACGAAGATCATTGGCTCACCTCCACCTCCGCCCGGGGTCCGTGGACGGTCGCCACCGAACTGCCGGACCGGCTCAACAATCTGCCAGACGACGACAACTGGGCGGAAATCCGCAAACACATCCCCGGCAAGCCGGCCGCCGTCGCCGAGCATGTCTTCGCCAGCACCAAGCCCGCCGAACTGCTGCTCACCTCCGGCGATCCGGAATACAAGCCGATCCCGAACACCCGCCTGCTCGAAATCACCAATACCGAAAGCGTGCTGCTGCTCGATTCCTCCGACGGGAGGTTCTACTATCAGGTCGCGGGCCGGTGGTTCCGCGCACCCAAGCTCGACGGCGCATGGGAGGCCGCCAGCAGCAACCTGCCTGCGGATTTCAGCAACATCCCGGACGACAGCGAACTTGCCTTCATCAAGGCCAGCGTTCCCGGGACGGAAGAAGCCAGGGACGCGGTGCTGCTCGCCTCCATCCCGCAATCCACCTATGTCGATCCGTCCAAGGCCCCGTCCCTTACTGTTTCCTACAAGGGCGAGCCCGTCTTCCAGCCGATCCCTCCCACCGATGTGAAATACGCCGTCAACTCGCCCAACTCGGTGTTCCTCGTGAACAACGGCTACTACTGCTGCGACCAGGGTGTCTGGTTCTCCGCCGCCACCGCCAACGGCCCGTGGGCATGGGCCACCAGCGTGCCGCCCGCGATCTATCAGATCCCGGTTTCCAGCCCGGCGCACAACGTCACCTACGTCACGGTTGGGGAATCCACGCCTGACACCGTCGTCTACACCCAAACCGCGGGCTACAGCGGCGAATACGTCGCCGCCAACGGCGTGCTGATGTTCGGGGCGGGCCTGCTGACCGCAGCCATCATCAACGATGCGAACGATCACTACTGCTACCCGCCGGCCTCGTGGTATTCCTATGGCTGCGGCGCGGTCTATCATTACGGCTATGGCGGCTACTACGGCGCGGCCGGGCGGGTCTACGGCCCCTATGGGGGAGTCGGGCATGTCGCCGCCTACAATCCCGCCACCGGCATCTATTCGCGCGGCGCTTATGCCTATGGTCCGTACGGCAGCGCGGGGGTTCGCCAGGCTTACAATCCCTACACCGGCACCTATGCCGCCAAAGGCTATCGCGCCACTCCCTACGGCACCGCCACCGCGGGCCGCGCCTACAATCCCTACACCGGCGCCACCGCCGCCGGGGGACGGGTCAGCACCGCTTACGGCTCGGCAGGTCGTATGGCCGGCTATAACCCAAGCACCGGCAAGGCCGTGGCCGGTGGCTACAGGTCTGGTCCTGCCGGCAGCGCCGGCGCGGTGAAAACCAATCAGGGCAGCGGTGCCGCAGCATGGAACACACCCTACAACCAGGGCGCCGTCGCCAAAACCAAATCCGGCAATATCTATGCCGCCAACGATGGCACGGTTTACAAAAGAGACTCCGATGGCTGGTCGCAAAACACCGGCAACGGCTGGGAAAGCCCGGCCAAGCCGCAACCGCAACCGCGTGCGACGCAAGAGAGGCCGCAGACATCCTACTCCGGCTTCAACCGTGAAACCATGGAGTCTCAAGCCCGCGCCCGCGAGCGGGGTGCCTATCAGAGCGATCGTTCCCGCTCATGGCAGTCTTCCGAACGCTTCGGCGGCGCCACACGCGGCGGCGGTGGCGGCCGGCGCCGACGCTAGGCATGCGCCCACCACCCAAGAAGACAAGGTATCGACACTCTCCATCTGGAAAACGCCCGCACACACATTTCTCCAAAACGACAATCACACCATCACATCATGCAAAACGCAATCATCACCGCCCTCGCGGCATCTGCCGTCCTGCTTCTAACAGGTGGATGCGTCACCAAACTGGAATCCGACCCCGGAGCTCCGACGGGACCGCCTTCCGCCACGATCACCGTCGATGAGTGGCAGGCGGCCTACGACGTTGCGGCCGCAACCGGCAAAGGCACCATCCGGTTCAATGGCCAAACCCGTCCCTTCTCGATCACCGGAGTCGGCGCAGGCGGGACCGGCGCACAGAACATTGTCGCGTCCGGCAAAGTCTTCAATCTCAACTCCCTCACGGACTTTTCCGGAACTTATACCGGACTGCGCAGCGGCCTGACCCTGATTGAGGGGAAAATGCACGAGAAACTGGTCAACAACAAGGGCGTGATCATTTATCTCACGGGTAAAACCACAGGTCTCTCCTCCTCCACAGGTCTCGATGAGGTGATCGAAGA
>JALOUA010000112.1 GCA_025457625.1 Akkermansiaceae bacterium | reverse complement strand
TCTTCTGTCGCTCGACCATGAACTTGCGCATGGCGGTGACGGCGGCAGGCAAGTTCTGCTGTAGAGCTGTGGTGTCGATGGTCTGGCCGCTGTTGGGGAGTGCGCCGGCACGGAGCTTGGTGCGGGCGGCGAAGTCGGGGAAGGCTTCGAGCTGCCACTCACCCCCACTGTGCACGGCGACGCGCCACTCGATGAGCAGAGGCTGGCCTTTGCGGTTGGGGATGAGGCTCAGCAGGATGAACGCCTGCTCACCCTCCGCGAGCTGGGGCAGTCGAATGACCGGAGCGCGGTGGCGGCCGAAGGCGGTGAGAACGCGCTCGGTGAGCCACTCCATGATCGGGTGCTGCGGCCAGAGGTAGTGCAGGGCCGGCCAGGTTTCGTCATGGTTCTCCTGCTGGTTATCCTCTTTCTTCTTTTTCTTCGCCTGACGCGCACGCTCTATGGCATCCGCCATTACCAGATTGCTGGCAGTGAGCGTGTAGCGGTGATCTTTGTCCCGGGCTTCGGCGGGCATGCCGAGCTTCAAGCGGTCCTGCAGGTCCGACGGTGCCGTGATGCTGACGGTGCGATGCTCATCATCGACCGTAAACTGGGCGATGGGATCAGGGATGGAGAGTTGCTGGAGGGCGGTCTTGGCGAAGGCGTAGTCGCTGTCCGAGCGCTTGTCGCCGAACAGGGACGGTGGTTCTTCGATGAACGTCTTGCTGCATGGTGCAGGCTCCTTGTCCTCATCCGAAGCACCACCGGAGAAGAGTGTCATGAGCCACTCGCCCCCGTTTTCCTCTCCATCAGCAGGTTGTTCCTCAGCGTGGGCAGCGTTCTTGTCCAGCTCCTGCTCGAAGGCTTCCGGAGCGACATGGGCGGCCATGGCTTCCTCCACCTTGGCCGCTTCCTTGTCCGGGTCATACACGTGGAGGAAGGAGGCGGGGTCGCCAAGGTTCTTGTTCGCCTGCTCGTCCTTGGTCTGGAGGATTTCGAGGATGCGCATGTCGCCTTTGATGCGCTCCACTTTCGTCTCGGTGAACAGGTAGGTGATGCGCGGCTGGTGGCGCTGCCCGTAGCGGTCCACCCGGCCGTTGCGCTGCTGGAAGACCATGAGCGACCACGGCAAGTCGAAGTGGACAAGCCGGTGGCAGAAGTAGTGGAGGTTGAGACCTTCAGAGGCGACGTCCGAGCAGAGCAGCACGCGCATGGCGTCGTCCTTGCGCCCAAAGCGCTCGACAATGTCCTGCTGTTCGGTGTCGGACATGCCACCGTGGAGGATCTGAAACTGGTCGACCTTCATGCCCAGCGTGCCGGGCAGCGTGGCGAGCAACCATTCGAGGGTTTCGATCCGTTCGGAGAAGATGACAAGGCGGTCGGAGGGATCGGACGGCTTCCAGCTGTAGCCGGGATCCCGCAGCTGGGCGACGAAGCGTTGGAACTTGGAGAAGCAGGACGCGTCGATCTTCTCCAAGGCCTCGGCGAACACCTGCAGGGCGGTGATTTCCGCCTGCTCTTCCGGGTTGGGTCCACTCCAAGGCCGCTGCCGGGCTGGAGAAGATGCCCTTCTGCATGCCGACGCGCTGCAGCTCCTGCTGCTTCCCGGCCTGACGCTTGCCCTTCTGGGTGAAGGGGATGGCGAGCAAGGCTTCGTAGGCGGCCTCCTCCTCCGGGCTGGCGGGATGGCGCAGCTGCTCGGTGATCCGGTCCTTGAAGTCCTCGGCCACCTGATCGCGGATGTCTTTCTTGAAGCGGCGGATAACCAGCCCTTTGCCCTGGTAGTCATCCGGCGTGTAGTCATCCGGGTCGCTGATCGCCGTCGGGTCCAGCAGGGTCATGAGCGAGGCGAAGCTGCGCGAGGAACCGTCGTGAGGGGTGGCGGAAAGCAGGATGAGCGTGTCCGACCGGGACGACAGCATGCGGGCGAGGCGCGCGCGGCGTGACAACCCGGATTCACCGGCACGGGCTGCCACGTTGTGGCACTCGTCGATGATGATGATGTCCCACCAGGCGTTCTCCAGGTAGTTCCGGTACTCGAGGTTGTTCTTCAGCGTGTCGATCGAGATGATCGAGCGGTCGTAGTAGTTGAACGGGTTGTGATTGCTGGGGATTTGATTGCGCACCCGCTGGAGGCCGACCGAGTCCAAGCGGACGAGCGGGATCGAGAAGCGGCTCCAGAACTCCTTCTGAAACTGGGTGAGCATGCTCTTGAGTGTGATGACCAGGATTCGCTGGCCGCGCCCACGCTGGATCAGCTCGGAGGTCAGGATGCCGGCTTCGAGGGTTTTCCCGAGACCTACGGCGTCGGCGATCAGGATCCGCTGCCGGGGCTGACGCAACGCTTGGAGCGCCGGGTCGAGCTGGTAGGGAGTGAGGTTCATGACCCCCCGGTGGCCGAGGTGGATGCGGTCGTCGTTCGGCGTGCTCTGCCGGAGCTTCGCCTCCAGGTAGAGGAGGGTGCTATTGAAGTGGGAACTGCTGTCCGTCACGAGCTCCGTCTTCGCCGGGTCGAGCACGGTGATCTGGTCGTCTCCCTCCAGCTTGGTGAGGAACAGCGCGGAGCGTCCACGGACCAGATCGGACACGCCGTCGCAGTTCAGCAGGTAGCCGCCGTCGGAAGACGGGTCGACACGACGGACAAGCCATTCTTCGTCGCGAACGACAACACGGGCACCGGGGGCGTAAGACAGCATGATGGGATAGAGATAAGAAGATTGGTAGTGGGTTTGATTAGAGAGAGAAGAAACTCACAAAGCAAGCCGTCCTGGATCATGGAGAGCACTTGGAAGCAGGTTTGCCGGGGAACCGGAAGGAAGCCACGGCATGACGACGTACGGATGGATCTCGCAACACGGGAACCCCTGCCATCCTCACTACGAGTCGCCCGCTTTCAGGATGATCCCATCGGTAGGATGAATACCGACTACTGGGTTCTTCTGAGAAAGTTGGAAAAGGGGCTGAGCCAAGGCTGCGTTGCCCACCGCCGGCGCAGCGCGAAGCGCGAGCACGGGGTGGGCTACGCGCCGCGGCGCTCCCCCTTTTAACCGGTTCCGAAGGGAGCTTGCTCCCGGAGGAACCGGGCCTGAAGGGGGACCCGCACTTGATGCGGGTTTATACGTTTATCACGCGGGCGCGCGCGATTACGTGCTAATGAGGCTATTTTCAAGAACATTTTGAGTCGTTCCCCGGTGTTCTCAAAATTCAGAAACAAACTGATTTACAAGACTTTATGTGGAACCCAATAAAGGTGGGAGATTCTTGGGTACTTCCTGGGAAGTTTTCTGCTAGCTTTCATTATTGATTTTCAAAGCATTACGCACCGCCAAAAAGAACCATCCCTTACATGAACACCCTATCCCCCGGGGAACCTGACACCCACAACATCGACATTCACGGTAAGCTCATTCACTTGGGAGCCATCGACATGAGCAGGCTCACGCTGGCCAAGCGCTACGCGATGATCACCCTGTCCGGCCCGTGGGCCTCGGATGACTACGGCCGCTTCACCACAACGGGTGGAGCCTTCCCCCGCCTGCCAGCACTGACAGCCCGGGAAGCCAAGGCGGCCATCCGAGACCTCATCAAGGATGGCCTTATCTGCACCTGGATCATCGGAGACACTACCTGCTGGGAGGTTGCCGGCGCCTACGCCTTCAAGCCCGGGCTCAAGCAAGCGATGTGGGAGCGCAAGAAGCTCGCGATCCAAAAGCGCAAGGAGTGGGCCAAGCGCCGGGAACGCAAAAAGGCCGCCGATGCAGGGATGCCGTTTGCTTTCGAAGACGATGGTGGGGGCACAGCGGACGACGGAGGCCTAGTGTACAAAATCCGCACCAAACGCGGCAACCTCGTCCCGACAAGAGCCGGCCTCTGGTATCGGTCCACCGTTCCGGTGCCAAAAGGCAAGTCGCGCCAGAGGATGCTAGTCGAGCAGCCGGATGCTCCCCCCGACACCTTGAACCTTCGGCTACTACCCTCCTTCAATCCAAGTGAGGACCTCAGCGCACTGGCCGCGGTGCTGCGCCACTACCTCCTGATGGATTGCGACGACTACGGACGGGTTCGCTTGGACATCCCGCGGCTATGTCAGCAGCTCGGCAGCGCGATCACCAAGCGGATCAGTCGTGCGCAGGTCGAAGCAGAGATCGACGCGATGATCGACTCTGGGCACCTCATGGCGGTTGAGAAGAAGAACGGACGCTTCGCCTTCGTCCGGGACAGCGCACAGCACATGCGCGAAAAGAAGCGCTACGACCGCCAACTGCAGCGGCTCCATGATGATTGGGAATTCACCTACGACAGCGAGGACTACCTCGCGTTCTTCAAGGCCTGTGAGAAACACTCCGTATCCCGGACCAAGTTGCAGGTCGCACAATACAACCTTCGTGGGGACGTCCACGTGGTGGACGAATTTGTAGACGTCGCCGCAGGGCGGTTCGTGGAGGAATACCAGGAACTCATGAAGACGGAGCCTTGGATGCACCTTACTCTGGAGCAATTCTGTATCGGTGATGATACCCACTCGGCAGGCTTTGGGAATCGTGCCTACCCGGGAGGACCTTACATATTGCCTGTAGAGCTTCGCTTCTGGCATGCCATCCAGTGCAACGCTCCGGCACAGTTGCTCGACAAGCTCTACCGCCAATACCAGGAAGGTTTTGATGGCTCAAGTCCGGACCTTGGCAGGAACCGGAACATCCACAAGATCTTCACATACCTGTTGAAGATGATACCGAGCGAATTCATCGAGAGGAAGCTACGCGAGGAGTTACCGTCAGCTCCACCACCACCCCCTCCCGGCCCTGTCGCTGGGGAACACACCTACTTGCCAGTGCCCTTGGACTACATATCGTGGGACGGAAGCAGATACTGCGCCCCGGGCTTTAACATATGAGACCCTAATCGCCATCACGGCGGCGCTGGGACGGCGCTATCACCCGGTGGCCTCCTGTCCGTCCTCCTCCATGATCGCCGTGATGTTGAGCACCCCCTGGAGGTAGTTGGTCTTCAGTTGGTCGTTTTCCAACTCAGCCAACTGAGCGGAGTGCCGGGCAGCGACCTGCTCGGCGTGGTGGTAGTCGGCAGCGTCGATCACTTCCGCCAGCAGGAGCCAGGTCGGCGCGGTGAACACACCCGGGTCGATGAGGTGGAAACCCAAGCGGATGATGTCCTCCGTTGAGCGTTTGGGCACATCCTGCGGCGGCTTAGCCACCTCCCGGAGGCCCAGCCGCCGCAGCGAGTCGTTGAGCTTGTAGAAGCCCCGGATCCCGGGCAGTGGCGTGACCTTCCCCTTGCTGACCAGATCATAGAAGGTGCTGCTCGCCAGCGGCGGGTCGAAGAACCGCCGGATGATCTCGGCGTTCACTCCATACTCCGGGTAACCGGAAGGCTCGTTGCGCGTGGATGACCTGCTCATTCCCACAGCGTTGACTGAGCCGCGCCGAAAGTCAGTTCGAGAAATCGTTAAGCAACCTTAAATAGTTGCCAAAACAGTTGCCAAAAATGCACCGTTTCCCCGGAATCTGACGGATTCCACCGGAGACTGACGGAGAAGACTCGTTAGACCCGTACACGGAAAAGCCCCTGAAATCAGGGGCTTTTCGTTATAAAAAGGGTGGTCGGGGCGGCCAGATTCGAACTGACGACTTCCTGCTCCCAAAGCAGGCGCTCTACCAGGCTGAGCTACGCCCCGTGTCGGGAGGCGGACCCTTGGAGAATCCTTGTCCGAAATCAAGGATTTCTTTGGCCCCGCCCGAAATCACGGGACGCCGCTTGACACGGCTCGGCACGGCTTCGATGATTGCAATCACGACAGGGGTGCTCCACGATCGCGGAGCCGAGATTTTCCATCGCGCGGAAAAGACCCTTCGAACCTGACGCGGGTCATGCCGCCGTAGGAAGTCGCGACAGCCCCGCTTCTCTCCTCCGGCCGCGCCTGACCCGCGCGGCCTTTGTCGTTTGAACCCCGAACCTCCGATTACCGATGATCCGCCCCGAAGAAGCCGCCTCCGCCGAGAGCCACGATGCGTCCCGCCAGCCGCTGCCGGCATCCACCCGCGTTTATGTGCACGGCGGCATCCACCCATCGGTGCGCGTGCCGATGCGCGAGATCACCCTATCCGACACCAAGTCCTTCAATGGCCGCATCGAAAAAAACGAAGCGGTGCGCGTCTATGATTGCTCGGGTCCGTGGGGTGATCCGGCATTCACCGGCACGGTGGAGGAGGGCCTGCCCGCGCTGCGCCGCGAGTGGATCATGCAACGCGGCGATGTGGAGGAATACGAGGGCCGGCCGGTGAAACCACAGGACAACGGTTACCTCACCGAGAGGCATGCCGAATACGCCTCGCAATCCGAGAAATCCAACCGCCTGCGCGAATTCCCGGGTCTCACCGCCGGGCGGCGCCAGCCGCTGCGCGCCAAAGGCAAACCCGTCACCCAGCTTCAATACGCCCGTGATGGCATCATCACTCCCGAGATGGAGTTCATCGCCATCCGGGAAAACATGCGCCGCACGAAAATCGCCGACATGACGGAGGACATCGTCCGCAACGACCTCGACAAACAGCACGCCGGCTCCTCGCAGGAACAAACCGCCTACACGCCCGGCATTTTCCGCCGCTTTCCGCAGCGCATCCCCGCCGAAATCACGCCGGAATTCGTTAGATCCGAAGTCGCCGCCGGGCGCGCGATCATCCCGCTCAACATCAACCACCCGGAATGCGAGCCGATGATCATCGGCCGCAACTTCCTTGTCAAAATCAACGCCAACATCGGCAACTCCGCCGTCGCTTCGTCGATTGAGGAGGAAGTCGAGAAAATGCGCTGGGCCACCAAGTGGGGCGCGGACACGGTGATGGATCTCTCGACGGGAAAAAACATCCACGCCACCCGCGAGTGGATCCTGCGCAACTCGCCCGTCCCCATCGGCACGGTGCCGATCTATCAGGCGCTGGAAAAGGTCAACGGCAAGGCCGAGGACCTCACATGGGAACTCTACCGCGACACCCTCATCGAACAGGCCGAGCAGGGTGTCGATTACTTCACCATCCACGCCGGCGTCCTGCTGCGCTTCGTGCCGATGACCGCCAGCCGCATGACCGGCATCGTTTCACGCGGCGGTTCGATCATGGCGAAGTGGTGCCTCGCCCATCACAAGGAAAACTTCCTCTACACCCATTGGGACGAGATCTGCGACATCATGGCCGCCTATGACGTCAGCTTCAGCATCGGCGACGGCCTCCGCCCCGGCTCGATTGCCGACGCCAACGACAAGGCGCAGTTCGGCGAGCTCGAAGTGCAGGGCGAGCTCACCAAGCGCGCGTGGGCCAGAGGCGTGCAGGTCATGAACGAAGGCCCCGGCCACGTCCCCATGCACATGATCGAGGAAAACATGGCCAAACAGCTCGAATGGTGCCACGAGGCGCCGTTTTACACGCTCGGGCCCCTGACCACCGACATAGCCCCCGGCTACGACCACATCACCTCCGGCATCGGCGCGGCCATGATCGGCTGGTATGGCTGCGCGATGTTGTGTTATGTGACGCCCAAGGAGCACCTCGGCCTGCCTAACAAAAACGACGTCAAGGAAGGCGTCATCACCTACAAGCTCGCCGCCCACGCGGCCGACCTCGCCAAGGGCCACCCCGGCGCGCAGTTCCGCGACAACGCGCTCTCCAAGGCCCGATTCGAGTTCCGCTGGGAGGACCAGTTCAACCTCGGCCTCGATCCCGAGCGCGCCCGCGAATTCCACGATGAAACGCTGCCCCAGGACGGCGCGAAAACCGCCCACTTCTGCTCCATGTGCGGTCCGCACTTCTGCTCGATGAAGATCAGTGAGGACGTCCGCCAATACGCCGCCCGACAAGGCATCTCCGAACAGGAAGCGCTGGACAAGGGCATGCAGGAGAAGAGCAAGGAGTTTGCCGCGGCGGGTGCCGAGGTGTATATCCCGGCTTAGGCCATGCATGGCGGGCCCGTCGCCGGGCGGGCCGCTGTCATGATTTTTCCCTGAATGTTCCGGCGGCGGATCGTCGTATCAGCCGAGTTATGACACGAACCCTCACATGGCTCATTCTAGGAATCTCCACCATCGCCTGCCGGGCGGAGTGGCAACCGATCTTCAATGGCAAAAACCTCGACGGCTGGTCCGGCGACCCGCGGCTTTGGCGCGTGGAGGACGGCGTGCTCGTCGGCGAGACGAACGTCACGGACAAGAAAACCGCCGCCAACACCTTCCTGATCTGGCAGGGCGGCGAACCGGGGGATTTCATACTGGAATACAAGGCCCGCGTCACCGGCAACAACTCCGGCGTCCAATACCGCAGCCGGGTGCTCGATGCCGCGAAGTGGAGTGTCGGCGGCTATCAGATGGACCTCCATCCGAAGCGGGAATACCTCGGCATGCTCTATGAGGAGCGCGGCCGCGGCATCGCCTGCCAAAGCGGCCAGAAGGTGAAACTCGCCGACAAGCCGGAAATCACCGTCAAGCTCGACCTTGCGAACGTCAACCTCGCCGAGTGGAACACGTTCCGCATCGTCGCCCGCGGCCACACGCTGCAACACTTCGTCAACGGCAAGCTCGTCGCGGAGATCGAGGACACGCATCCGCAAAAACGCGCGGCCAAGGGCGTCATCGCGCTGCAACTTCATGCCGGACCGCCGATGAAGGCCGAGTTCAAGGATCTCCGCATCGACACCTCGCCCGCCGCTGGCGCAGGGGCCGGGAATGACGCGACCGGTCTCTATCAAGTCATGCCGGGTTTCCGTCTGGAGCAAATCCATCAGGTTCCCACGGACCAGGGGTCGTGGGTGGCGATGACGGTTGACGGCGGCGGACGCCTGCTTTGTGCCGACCAGTTTGGCGCGATCTATCGGGTCCATCCGCCGCGGGGGGATTCGGACGACGTGCGCACGGAGTTGCTCGATCTCCCGCTCAAGGGGGCCCACGGCCTGCTGTGGCACAAGGGCGTGCTGTGGGTGACGGTGACTGAAGACAGTGCCAAAGCCGGTGTCTGGATGGTGACCGATGGCAACGGTGACGGTGAACCGGACACGCCCGTTCAGATCAAAAGCCTGCGCGGCGGCGGCGAACACGGACCGCATGCGCTGGTCGCCTCGCCGGATGGAAACTCCATCTATCTGGTGGCGGGAAACCACACGGATCTTCCGGAGTTCGATCACTCGCTGGTCACAACGGCATGGGCGGAGGACCAGTTGCTGCCACGCCGGCCCGACGCCCGCGGCCACGCGACCAACCGCATGGCTCCGGGCGGATGGATCGCACGCTTCGATCTGGATGGAAAAAACTGGGAGTTGTTCTCCGCGGGTTACCGCAACGCCTATGACATGGCCTTCAACGAACATGGCGACCTCTTCACCTACGATGGCGACATGGAATGGGATCTCGGCATGCCATGGTATCGCCCCACCCGCTTCTGTCACGTGGTGCCCGGCTCGGAGTTCGGATGGCGTTACGGCACCGGCAAATGGCCGGATTGCTACGAAGATTCGATGCCCTCCCAACTCGACATCGGTCCCGGCTCACCCACCGGCGTTCTATCAGGCAAAGGCGCGAAATTCCCCGCGAAATACCAGCGGGCGATCTTCGGTCTCGATTGGACATTCGCCACGATCTACGCCATGCACCTCACGCCGGACGGACGTGGTTACACGGCCACATGCGAGGAGTTCGTTGCCGGCAGGGGACTGCCGCTCACTGACGCGGTCATCGGCGCGGATGGAGCGATGTATTTTCTCACAGGAGGCCGCGGCGGCCAGTCGGCGCTGTGGCGCGTGACCTATGTCGGCGGCGAGCCGACCGATCCGGTTACCTATCACGCCAAGCCGCTCGCGCTGATGGATTCCGCCAGCGCCGTCAAACATCTCGGCTCGGCGGACCGCATCGCGCGTTTCGAAGCCCGAACGGCGCTGGAGCAACAGGGCGCGGACGCCGTGATCCGCGAACTCAAGGCCGCGTCATCCGATCCATGGCGGGTAATCGGCGCGGCCATCGCCCTCGCCCGCGTGGGCAAGGCCGATCATGTCCCCTCCCTCATCACCGCGCTGGACACGCTCGATTGGAAATCGCTGGACTCGCATCAACGCATCAACTGGCTGCGCGCGGCCGGTCTTGCCTTTGCCCGCCACGGTGAACCCGACGCCGCGACCCGCACGCAAGTCCTCGCGAAAACCGATGCCGCGTTTCCCTCCGGTGACGCGGTGCTCGACCGCGAACTCTGCCGGGTCCTGTCCTATCTCAATGCGCCGGGCATCGTCGCACGCACGCTCAACCTGATGGATGCCGCGGGGCCGGAGCCCGCGCCCGACTGGCTGGAACTGGCCAAGCGCAACAGCCGCTACGGCCGCACGGTGGAGAACATGATCGCCAACCTGCCGCCGTCCCAGGTGATCCACTACGTTTACTGCCTGCGCGTCGTGCCCGGTCCTTGGCATGGCGACGAGCGCAAACGTTTCTTCCACTGGCTCGCCAAGCTCACCGGCAACAGCGGCGGCGCGAGTTATGCGGGTTTCATCAACGATCTTCGCAAGCAGACGATCGCCACCAGCACGCCCGGAGAACAGAAACTCATCGAAACATTCGATGTCCGGGCGCCGGAAAACCCCTTCGCCAACCTGCCGCCCATCGCCGGTCCCGGGCGCGAATGGACCGTCGATGCCATTGTGGCGACCGCCGCCGAAGGCCTCGAAGGACGCTCACCGCAACGCGGCCATGACATGTTCCGCGCATCGCTCTGCGCCGCCTGCCACCGCTTCGGCAACGAGGGCGGCTCGGCCGGGCCCGATCTCACGAATCTATCAGGTAGATTCACCGTGCGGGACCTCGCCGAGTCCATCGTCAATCCAGCCGCGGTGATATCGGATCAATATCACTTCGAGATCATCACGCGCGCCGATGGCACGCAAGTGGCCGGTCGCATCATCGAGGCCACGGACGACAAGTGGACCATCGCCACCAATCCCTATGATCTGGGCCAGACGGTGGAGATCGCGCGGGATGAAAAGTCGGTTGTCGAACCCTCGCCGGTCTCGCCGATGCCGCAGGGACTCGTCAACCGGCTCAACGCCGACGAGATGAAGGACCTGCTCGCCTTCCTGTTGAAAATCCCGTGATCAATCCGCGGGCTTGAGCCTCACCAGACGGTCCGGATCGTTGAGGATGACATAAACCAACCCATCGGGGCCGACCGCGACATCACGCACGCGGCCGATGTTCTTGAGGATGATTTCCTGCGCGACGACCTTGCGATCGGCGAGGCGGATGCGGCGGACCTCCTGCTGCGCGAGGCCGCCGGCCAGCAGGTCGTTTTTCCATTTGGGAAAACGATCGCCCGTGACGATGTCGAGGCCGCAGGCGGCGATCGATGGCGTCCAGTGAACCAGCGGTTGTTCCATGCCTTCCTTTTCGGTGATGCCGACCATCGGCGTGCCGTTGTAATTCATGCCGTAGGTGATGACCGGCCAGCCGTAATTGCGG
>JALOUA010000111.1 GCA_025457625.1 Akkermansiaceae bacterium | reverse complement strand
AAGCCGCACGGCAAATACGCGATCGCCTACAACAAGATCACCAAGGACCGCTACCTGCCCACCGGGCCGGAACTCACGCAGTCCGCACAGTTGTATGATATCTCCGGAGACAAGATCAAACTGCTGCTCGACTTTCCGACCGTCGGCGAACCGCACTACGCGGAGGCCATTCCGGCCGAGTTGATCGCGCCGCGCTCCAAGAAGATCTTCAAACTTGAGGACAACAAACACCCCTACGCCACCAAGAGCGAAAAGGACGCGAAAGTCGTGCGCGAAGGCAACGCGGTCCACGTTTACATGACCGCCATCCGCTCGCACCTCGCCCCTGACAACATCGAGGGCATCAAGATCGGCGACGAAGTCTATTTCCACGTCACCAACCTGGAACAGGACTGGGACGTGCCCCACGGCTTCGCGGTCAAAGGTGGCAAAACCTCCGAGCTGCTGATCATGCCGGGTGAAACCTGCACGCTCAAGTGGACACCCACACGCGTCGGGGTCGCCCCGTTCTATTGCACCGACTTCTGCTCGGCCCTCCACCAGGAAATGCAGGGCTATGCCCGGGTTTCCCCGGCGGATTCCGATGTGCCGCTCCGCTTCGGCATCGGCGACACCGCGCCGAAGTAGGCTTTCCATTGTGGCGCGGGCATCCTGTCCGCGCCACAGACGGCAACATCCCCATGAAAAAGCTCCACGTCATCACCCGGATCCTGTTAGCCGTCGCAGTGCTCTCGATGCTCGCAGCTTACAAGCTGCCGATGTGGGAAATCCATCTCTGGGCGCCGCAGTACCCGGAGGGGCTCAACATGAAGATCTGGCTCGACCACCTCAGCGGGGATTTTGACATCATCAACGGACTGAACCATTACATCGGCATGGCCTTGATCAAGGAGGAGATGTTTCCGGAATTCACATACATGGGCTACGTGCTCGGATTCCTGATCTTCATGGGCATGCTGCCTGTCATCATCGGCCGCAGGGTTTTCCTCCTGATTTTCGTCGCACTCCTGTTCATCGCTGGTGGCCTCGGGCTTTGGGACTTCTATCGCTGGGGCCATGACTACGGCCACAACCTCGATCCCAAGGCGGCCATCTCGGTGCCCGGCATGACCTACGATCCGCCGATCATCGGCTACAAGAACCTGCTCAACTTCACCGCCTACTCCGGTCCCGACAAGGGCGGTTGGATTCTCATCATCGCCGGCGCCATCACCGTGGCCCTGTTCGCATGGGAACTCTGGCGTTTCCGCAAGAACCGCCGCAAAGACAACGGAATCGCCGCATGTTGTACATTGCTGGGAGCCGTACTGCTGCTTCCCGGCTGCGAAAACGGGCCGCAACCCATCGCCTTCGGCAAGGACTCGTGCGCGGAGTGCAACATGACTCTCGTGGACAAGCGTTTCGGCGCGGAATTCATCACCGGCAAGGGCAAGGTTTTCAAGTTCGACGACGTCAACTGTATGGTGGAGTTCATCAAGCGCGAACCCCATGTCAGCGACTCGTCCGCGAAGCGCTTCATCGTCGCCTTCAACGAAGGCGGCGCATTGACCGAGTCCGACAGTCTCGTATTTATCAAACACAAGGGTCTCCGCACGCCGATGCGCAGCCAGGTCGCCGCTTTCCGCGACAAGGCATCCGCGCAGGCCACGCTCGATGATCTCGGCGAAGGTGGCGTCTTCCTCACATGGGAAGACGTCATGAACGCATTTCCCGCTCCATGAAAACCATCTTTCCACTGTTGATGTGTCTGCTGCCTGCGGTGGCGGAGGAATGGCACGTGGGTGAAGGGAAAACCCACAAGACCGTCGCCGCGGCCATCGCCGCGGCGGTGGAGGGCGACACCATCACCGTCCATTCTGGCATCTATCAGGAAAGTGGGCTGAAAGTGGACAAATCCCTCAAACTCACCGGCAGGGACTGGCCGGTGATCGATGGCCGGAACAACGGTGAAATCATCACCATCACCGCGCCCGGAATGGAAATCAGCGGCTTTGAAATCCGCAATAGCGGTGTGAGCAGCCTTGAGGATCTGGCGGGCATCAAGGTTTCGGAAACCCGTGGTGTCACGGTTTCCAACAACCGCCTGACCGGCTGCAATTTCGGCATCTACATGTCGAAGGCCAACGACTGCCGCGTCGTGAACAACGAAGTCCGCGGAAAAAAAGGCGGGGAACAGGAATCCGGCAACGGCATCCATCTCTGGTCCTGCGACAACATCACCGTCACCGGCAACCACGTCCGCGACCACCGCGATGGCATTTACCTGGAGTTCGCCAAACAATCGGTCATCGAGCACAACACCGTCCGGGACAACCTCCGCTACGGACTCCACTACATGTTCTCGCACGACAGCGCCTACCGCCACAACCGCTTCGAGCGCAACGGCGCGGGCGTGGCGGTGATGTATACCCGCAACGTCGAGATGAGTTCCAACCACTTCGTCAACAACTGGGGCAGCTCCGCATACGGCCTCATGCTCAAGGACATGACCGACGGCCGCATCACCGGCAACACGTTCGAGCGCAACTCGATCGCCATCGCGCTCCACGGCTCCAACCGCATGGAAATCGAGAACAACCGTTTCTCGGAAAACGGCTGGGCCATTCAGGTCCAGCGCAGCAGTTCGGACAACACCTATCGGAAAAACAACTTCGACGGCAATTCCTTCGACATCGCCGCCGATGGTGAACTCGACAACAACCGTTTCGAGGGCAACTACTGGGACAAATACGAAGGCTATGATCTCCGGCGCGATGGCATCGGCGACGTTCCATTCCGTCCGGTGAGTCTCTACGCAGTGGTGGTCGGCCGCATTCCCTCGTCCGTGCTGCTGCTCCGCAGCCCCGTCGTCCACCTGCTCGACCAGGCGGAGAAAGCCTTTCCATCCATCACCCCGGAGCGGGTGGTGGATGAAAAACCCGCCATGCGTCCCAATCCGCTCACCCGCCCTCTAACCGAACCAAGCAAAGAACCATGAAATACAAATCCATTGCCCGTCTCCTGTTAGGAACCTCCGCCGCATTCCTGCTGAGCCAGTGCAACAAACCCGCGTCCGATGCCGCCACAGGCTCATCCGAAGACAGCGCGCCCGCCGCGGGACAGTCCGCCGTCGCCGATGACGTCTCGCAGAAGGACATTGTCAAGATCGCTGTCGGCAGCCCCGCGCACACCACCTTGGTCGCCGCGGTCAAGGCCGCCGAACTGGTGGACGTGCTTTCCAACGCCGGCCCATTCACCGTCTTCGCGCCCACCAACGAGGCGTTTGACAGACTGCCCAAAGGCACCGTCGAGGATCTACTCAAACCCGAGAACAAGGACAAGCTTGCCGACATCCTCCAATACCATGTGCTGATCGGCGGCTATCCTGAGGAACGCTTCTCCGATGGCAGCACCCTCGGCACCGCAAGCGGCGGATCGGTCAAGGTTTCCGTGAAGGACGGCAAGGTTGTCATCAACGACAGCGCCACCATCATCGGCACCGTGGAAGCCTCCAACGGACTTGTTCACATGGTGGATGCGGTTCTTCTTCCGAAGTAAACTCCCGATCGCCCGCCATGCTCGTCTCCCGACACCTCACGAAATCCTTCGGCCGCCTGCGCGCCCTGGATGACGTGGGCGTGTCGATGGAACGCGGCCAGTCGGTGCTGCTGATCGGCCCCAACGGCTCCGGCAAAACCACCTTCATCAAGTGCGTGCTCGGATTGGTAATCCCAGACAAGGGCGAACTCACACTCGATGGCACCTGCCTGTTAGACAATCCGACGCTTCGCCGCAACATCGGCTACATGCCGCAGATCGGGCGTTTCCCGGACCACCTGAAAGTCGGCCAGATCATCGAAATGATGCGTGAAATCCGCCGCGGCACCCACATTCGCAGCGACGAAGACCTGATCGATGCCTTTGAAATCGGCAAGCTCGCCCACAAGACCGCGCGCACGCTCTCCGGCGGCATGCGCCAAAAACTTAGCGCTTGCCTCGCCTTCCTCTTCGATCCCGAAATCCTCATCCTCGACGAACCCACCGCCGGCCTCGACCCGTTGGCCGCGGAGATCCTCAAGGAGAAAGTCCGCGCCGAGCGAGCGAAGAACAAGCTCATCCTGCTGACCTCGCACATCCTCAGCGATCTCGACGAGATCACCAGCGACGTGCTCTATCTGATCGATGGACGCATCCGCTTCTACCGTCCCATCGCCGAGCTTTTCGAAGAGCACGGCGACCCGAAACTCGGGCGCGTCATCGCCAAAATAATGCGTGAAACCGCCGATGCTTAAGATCGTCAAATACGTCATCCGCGACATCATCCGCAGCCGCATCATCATTGCCTACGCCTTGATCCTGCTCGCCGCGTCTTTTGGCCTCTTCAACCTCGGCGGAGATGTATCAAAGGGCCTGATTGGCATGCTCAGCCTGGTATTGCTGGTCGTGCCGTTGGTCTGCCTGATCTTCGGCACCATTCATTTCTACAACTCGTATGAGTTCATCGAACTGCTCGCTTCCCAGCCCTTGAAACGCGGCACCATTCTGATGGGCGAGTATCTCGGCGTGGCGCTCGCGCTGTGCGGGGCACTGCTGCTGGGAGCGGGCCTGCCGGTGCTTCTCTATGCCGCCACCGCCACCGGCTTCACTCTGCTGGCCGTGGGTCTTGCGCTCACGCTGATATTCGTGGCGATCGCCTTTCTGGGCGCGGTGGCAACCCGCGACAAGGCGCGCGGCGTGGGCATGGCGATGCTCGTCTGGTTTTACTTCGCGCTGCTGCATGGCGGCCTGATGCTGCTCATCCTGTTCGCCTTCGAGGATTACCCGCTAGAAAAACCGACCATGGCGATGATCGCGCTCAACCCGATCGACCTCGGCCGCGTGGTGGTGCTGCTGCAAATGGATGTCTCCGCGCTGATGGGCTACACCGGCGCGCTGATGAAGGACCTCTTAGGCACCACCACCGGCATTGCCTCTGCCGCCGGCATCCTGACGCTTTGGTTGCTGATCCCGTTGGCCCTTGCCTGCTGGATATTCCGCAAAAAAGACCTTTGAATTGTCAGCACTGAATTTCATGTACACTCTCCCGCCCGTGTCCGTCTTCCACAAATTCCTCGCCATCGCGCTGATCCTGCTGATGCAGGGACCGGCGATGATGATGCAGGAAGTGGCGTGGGTGAAAATGCTCGTCAGCTACACCCAGGAGCGCGGCTTGAAGCGCGGTGTCATCGAGACTTTCGATGGCAAGCACCCGTGCGAGCTGTGCAAGAAGGCCGCCGAGCTCCGCCAACAGGAACAACCCAAGGATCCCGCGGAAAAGCAGCTGCCGGCACCACGGCAGAAGCTCGCATGGGCGGAAATGGTCGCCAGTGAGTTGCTGAAAATGCCGGTCATCGCCGGCCATGACATTTCCGTGGCCATCGCCGCCTGCACCGCGCGTGATTCAGGCAAAGGCGCGGATGCGCCGGATTCGCCGCCGCCCGAGCGGGGCTGAGTTGTGAGTTATCATAACTTCATGCCGCGTGGCATGGAGGAAATCAGGCCGCGGGCAGGATGCCCGCGCCATGTGGCCCGGGCATTGTGTCCGAAGCCGCCGACCACTCATACAAACCACATATATCCAACATTTTTCATGAAACTTCCCATTCTCACGTTTTGCACTGCCGCCATCGTCTCCAATGCCGGAGCGGTGGTCCTCACCACCTTGCCCACCCCGATGAACCAGGGTGGCATGATCCACCTCAACATCGCCCTCAATGGCAACGCGCTCACCGTCGATCCCGAACCAGGCACCCCGGACCTCAAGCCGCTGGCGGCATGGAAGCCGGGTGACACGCTCGATCCCGCGTCACCATGGTATTCCACGCTCGATCCGACGCAGGGCGCGGGCTTGTTCAACAGCCAGTTCGGCCTGGTGTTGTTCAACTCCGATCCTCTCCCGCCGGGAACCAAAATCATGGTTGGCTGGGTATCCGGCACACCCGGCATGGAGGCATACCAGTGGAAGAACACCGAGCCACAGCTCTTCACCGGCATTCTGGGCACCGACGGCTCGCCCGCCTCATGGGACTGGGGATCGGTGGCCCACGGCATGATGCACCCGCTGTTCGTGATGCCGGCCGGTTCCAGCGGCAGCGCGAATGTCACGCTGAGCTTCACGCTGGCGGATGGGGATGGCAGCCCGGTTTCCGGTTACACGCCGGCCCAAACCACGATGAATTTCACCGTGGTTCCCGAACCGTCCGCCTTGTTGCTGTCCGCCGCCGGCTGCTTGTTCGGACTCCGGCGCAGGCGCGCTTCTTCCATCCCGTCATGATCATGCGCAACCATCGAAGATCCTCCGGTTTCACACTGGTGGAACTGATGGTGGCCATCGTGGTCGTCGCCGCGCTGGCGACGGCCACCCTGACCGCCGTCGGGTCGTTCCGCGTCAAAGCCGCCGGGGTGAATGAACTCGCCCGGATGCGCGGCATCGGCGTCGCCTTGTTCGGGTGGGCCGGCGAGCATCAGGGCAGACTGCCGCGCAGCAGTCACTCGGCCACCGGTCATGGCGAGCTTGGCTGGCAGCGCGAGATCCTGCCCCACCTCGGCTATCCCGACACCAGCCGCGCAGCGCTGGCACTGGCCAGAACCCGCGAATTCGGCATGGATCCGGCGGAAGGCCTTCCGCGCGGACCGGCGCTCAATGTGTATTACGAGCTCAATCCGGAGTATGACGACTACGAAGGCGCGCCGCGACAGTGGCGGAATCCGGGCAGCATTTCCAAGCCTTCGGCAACCGTCCTGGCAGTCATGGCATTCGGCACCGCGGATCACATCATGGCGCAATATTTCAACTCCAGGGTTGAAAACCTTCCGGCTCCCGGGAAAGGCGCGGAAAAAGGCTGCGTGCTATGGTATGACGGCAGCGCGACCTTGGAATCACCCGGTGCGGTGTTTGATCCATCGAGGGGAATCGATCGCTTCCATCCTGACAAGGCCCGCTGACCCGCAAGGCGAGAAACCACTTGCATCCGGCGTGAGGTGACGACAATAGGCTGTGGCATGTCCGCGCCTGCCGCCCATCCTCACGCCGTCCGGCGTTCGCTCCACGATTGCGGGTTTTCCGACATCGAAGGCATGCTTGCGGCCTCAGGCGTCAAGCCGCACCATGCCAAGGCACTCTGGCGCGCGCTGCACCGCGAGGGAGCGGTCGATCTAACAAACCACCGCTTCCTGCCGCCGCTGGCGCGCTGGATCGAAGATCATGTGGGTGGGGAAAATGAGTTATATCTCGACCGGCCCGAAGTCGTGGACGAGATCCGCAGCGGCGACGGCCTGACTCGCAAGTTCCTGCTGCGGCTCGATGACGGCCAGGTGATCGAAACGGTGTTGATGGGCTATGACGGCCGTCACACCGTTTGTGTCAGCACCCAGGCGGGCTGTGCGATGGGTTGTGTCTTCTGCGCCACCGGCCAGATGGGCTTCGTGCGCCACCTGCGGCCGGGCGAAATCGTCGCCCAGGTCCTGCACGCGAGGCGGGTGCTCAAGGAAATCGATCCGCGCAAGAGGCTGCGCAACCTCGTGATGATGGGCATGGGCGAACCGCTTCACAACCTCGGGGCCGTGATGACCGCGCTCGACATCATTTCCGACGTGCGCGGCATCGGCATCGGGCCGTCGCGCATCGCCATCAGCACCGTGGGCGTGGTGCCCGGCATCCGGCGCATGGCGGAGCAGGACAGCCCCTACCGGCTGGCCGTCAGCCTGCACGGCTCCAGCGAGGAGGAGCGCGCCGCGCTGGTGCCCGCCAGCCAGCGCTGGCCGCTGGAAATGCTCATCGACGCCTGCCGCGATTACGGAAGAAAAACCGGCAAGCGCATCTTCTTCGAGTGGACGCTCATCGAGGGAAAAAACGACTCGCCCGCGACCGCGGCAAGGCTGGCGGATTTGTTAGATGGCATCGACGCCCACATCAACCTGATCCCGCTCAATCCGACCGGCGGATACTCCGGCACGGCCAGCGGGCGGCGGGTTTCCCCTGCACCTTCCGCCAGCGCCGCGGCATCGACGTGGCCGCCGGCTGCGGCATGCTCAAGGCGGAAAAGCGGATGCGGATCGCTTAAATGCGCTACTATCGTAGGCATAGACCCGCATGTTGACATCCGGAAGAATCATCGCAGTGATGTTTTGTCCTGATCTGACCGGTTTTTTTCAAGAAATGCATCTGCATCCATATCATCTAGCAGACTGTTGAAACGTCCGGCATCGACCCCTGCCTTGATCTGCATGGGGCGAGCCTCGATGATGAAATCCTGGTCTTCAGAAGAGGCCGCTAGGCGCCCCAAACCCGATCGCACGGTTGGATTCAGCGTTTCCTTGAATGACTTGCGGGTCTGTCTGGCGTGTTCGCTCAGCAGGCGGGCCACATCGGGTTCGAGTGTTACGGTGGGTTTCCTGCGAGGCATCATGATGACTGAATCAGATGCTGTTAAAATGCCAAGAGCCTGATTTTCATTCCAAAAGGCAAAGCCTTGTTTGTCATTGATGGACTAACTCGGCATGTATTGACTTCGGATGAATCCGTGGTTTTAGGGCTGGAGCCAGCGCGATTGGCTGTGGATCGAGGCGGTGAAACAATGGCGCGAAGGAGAGGCGGAGAACCGCATGCGGCGCGGGCTCGCGTGGGCGCTCAACATGGGCGACGTGCCCGCGTGCGTGGCGCTCTCGATTTGGAGCGATCCGTTCATCACCACAGCCTGCCTGCGGCGCGGGGCCTTCAACGGCATACTCGGCGCGACTGACGGATCTTTTCCGCAAACAGCTTCATGGCCAATGGCTGGTGGGCGCTGGCCTGCTTCGGCGGGATCGAGGCGGCTTCCGGCGGGTCGCGGTGCTGCGCCGGGGGATGAGAATGGCTAAAGCGGCATCTTTCAGGCGCGATCTTTCCAATAGCCAGGCTGACGGCTCATATGCATGACAGCGATGACTTGCAATTCATCACCCCGTATGCGGAAAACCAGCGCATAGGGAAAAACATCGAATCGGCATTTGCGCAACTGGCCTTCAAAACACCGGTGAATTTGAGGGTTGGCGACGATGCGGTTTTCGGCGTCTTTCCATTTTTCCAAGAACCGGGTCTGGAGACCGGTCTGTTGCTTTCCATACCATGCCGCGGCCTCGAAACCTTCTTCGCGGGCGGCATCGTCGTAGTTGACATGCATGATTCAAAGAGTGGTGCCAAAGCGTTGCTTGGCCTCGTTCCAGAGGTTTTCGGCGGAAATGAGTTTGACCTTGCCAGCATCGATGTCGCCGACGCGGCGCCGCAGTTCCTCGATCCATTCGCAACTTGGCTCGTGTTCGTCCTGATCGAGACTTTCGAGAAGCCGGGCGGCCAGGTGGGAGCGATCCACACGAGGGAGATGAAGAACTTCTTCTTCCAAGCGTTGGTATGATGGTGTTGAGACAGCCATGGAGGGAACATGGATGAAACCCAGTGGTTTTCCAGCATGTTTTTGAACCAGGAAATTCCAGACCCTGGCGACGGCAACCCCGGGCTGAAGGACGTAACGCCGTTGGCGTAATGGCCATCAATCCGCAAAAGGCGATTCCCCTCACTTGCGGCACCACGGACTGACGCTCCGTCCTCGACGGAAAACCGCGGCGTTGACCGTGATCCTCACGGCATCGGCGCGATGCTTGGTTTGTGCGGCGGGCGCACGAGCTGCATGAGCATGTTGGCGGCGACGATCAACGCGCCGCCGATGAAGAGTTGGCCGGTGAGCGATTCGTTGGCATAGTCCATGCCCGCGATCCGCGAGATCCACAGCGGCAGGAAAAGGGCGTAGAACGCGGTGAACACCGGTTCGGTGGTGTAGATCATGCCGGCTTCGACGGCGCTCACGCGCGGTTGCCAGTGGTTCATCAGCAGATAGGCGCCCACCGAGCAGAATGCGGCGAGGATGAAAACCAGCGCCAGCGCGGACCACGAGGCTCCCGCGTCGAGGATGGCGGAAGGTGTGGGCGCGGTGATGGCGGCGAGCGGCAGGAAGATCACCGCGATGGTGGCGCACATCACCCAGGTCACCCGCCCGCTGCGGTTGCCGCGATAGGTCGGGTTTTCCAGTGTGAGGATTTGGAAGGCGAAAAACACGGCGGCGATGAGCGTCTGCAACTCTCCCCGGCCGATCCGCGGGTTTTGCAGGGTGAAACCGGAGAGCACCGCCCCGCCGGCGAGGACCATCAGCGTGGCGACGATTGTTTTGGTTGCCGGCGCGCGCCTGAGACGGATGCAGGCGATGATCGGCAGGACGATGCAGTAGCCCTGGGTGAGGAATGCCGAGGTGGACGCGTCGGTGTAGGCGAGGCCGTCGGCCTGCAGGACCATGCCGGCTCCGCCCCATAGCGCGAGTCTGACGCCCTGCCGCCACTCAAGCCGGGTGGGCGGACCGCCGCGTATCACAAAGGGCAGCAACAGCAGGGCACCCATGCCGAAACGCGCGAACTGGATCCATGCGCTCAGAAACACGCTGCCCGCATCCGGCACGCGGCCGACCTGCTCCATTTGCAGCGCCTTGAGCAGCGGGAAACTCACACCCCACAGCGCGCAGGCGAGAATCAGGAAAAATACGGGCATGACGGGTGTTGCCGAGGCTTCGCGCGGTGTCTCACATTCCCAGGCGCTCCTGCAGTCCGCCATTCCAGAGGCGGGCGACGATTTCCTCCTGCACGGCTTCCATCGCCTCGCGCGCGGCCGGCTCCGCATCCTCGTGGCCGGCGAGATGAAGCAGGCCGTGCACGAGATAACGCAGGATCTCGCGGGCCAGCGGCTCATCATAGGCGGCCGCCTGGCGCTCCGCCACGGCCGCGCCGATGACGATTTCCCCATGATGGAAGGTGATCACATCGGTCGGCCCTTCGATGTCCATGAACTCGCGGTGGACGCGGTCGCTCGTTTCATCATCCACCAGCGCCACTTCGAGCGTGGCGAGGTGATGCAGCGGCGAATCGCCATCCACGGCACGGGCCAGCGCGAGATCCGCGGCTTCGGCGGCGACGTCCTCCAGCGCGGTCAGCCAGTTTTCCGGGATGGCGGTGCTCTCCTGATGGTTGCCGATGATGACTTCAAGCGACATGGCGGTTTAATCCGGATTCCCAAGTTGCAGAGGTAGCACTGTCAAATTTGACCACAGATTACTCAGATTTCTCAGATTGAGACATACATCAAACTGGGCAGAAGATGGATTGCGCAACCTCTTGAAAATCCGTGTCAATCTGTGAAATCTGTGGTTCAACTTCTGTTTTTTGGGTTTAAGAATCAGCCTTGCAGGGGCTTGGAAACCACGCGGCCGATGCGGCTGGAATCCCGCTCGGGAGCCGCGCCGCGCAGGCTGGCGCTGGAGCGCGGCTCGTCGTCCTTGGGATAGTCGATGCGGCTGTGCAGCATGCTGCGCAGGGTGTTGGCGAAACTCTCGCGGATGATCGCCAGCTCGCGCAGCGTGAGCGGACAATCGTCCAGCTGCCCATCCTGGATTTTCTGGCGCACGATGTCGTCCACCAGCGCGCGGATCCGCGCCGGCGTCGGCTTTTTGAGCGAGCGCGAGGCGCTCTCGATCGAGTCCGCCAGCGCGATGATGCCGGATTCGCGACTGCCCGGACGCGGTCCGGGATAGCGGAAATTCTTCTCATCCACTCTCGGCAGATCCTCCGGGTTCTCCAGTCCGCGGTCCACCTTGTCGATCTCTTGTTTCTTCTGCTCGCGCGCCTTGTGATAGAAATAGGCGACCAGCGAATCGCCGTGATGTTCGCGGATCACATCGATGATGCGCGGGTTGAGCTTGTGCTTGACGGCGAAGTCAACGCCGTCCTTGACGTGGGCGATGATGATCAGCGCGCTCATCGTCGGCGTGAGCGTCTCATGCGGGTTCTCCGCGCCCTCGTGCTGGTTTTCGATGAAGTAGCCGGGTTTGCTGAGTTTGCCGACGTCGTGGAAGTAAGAACAGACGCGGCACATCGGGGCGTTGGCACCGATTTTCTCCGCAGCGGCTTCCGCAAGCGCGGCGACCACCAGGCTGTGATGGAAGGTCCCGGGCGCCTCGAGCTGCATCTGGCGCAGCAGCCTGTGGTTGAGGTCGCTGAGCTCCAGCCAACTGATGTCGGTGGTCAGCAGGAACGCGCCCTCGAAGATGGGCAGCAGGCCGCTGATGATCAGGGCGGTGGCCACGGCAGTGCCGAACGCGGCGAGGCTGCCGGTGCCCAGAACCTTGAGGTGGTTCACCGCGTCGGGGCCGAAACAGGCGGCGATGTCCAGCGACCCCAACAGCAGACCCAGCAGCAGCGTGACCGCACCGACGTAGATGCCGGCTTGCAGGAGTTGCAGGCGGCGGCGCACTTCATGGGCGAGCAGCACGCTGGTGATGCCCGCCACCAGGCTGAGGATCATGTAGGTGAGCGCTTGTCCGGCGGGCGCGAACAGACAGCCGATGAGCGTGACGAAAACCGTGGAAAAAGCCCCCACCGCACGGCCGAGCAGCACGCCGTGGAGCATCGGGGCGAGCACAAAGGGCACGAAAAAGAAGCGATACACCTCCGGGATGTGACCGGCGGTGGTCAGTCCCATGACGAGCCGCAGACAGGCGAGATGGACAAGCAGGCCGCCCAGCACCAGCACCACGCGGCTGTTGCGCCGGCACGACGTTTGCAAGCTCACTTGGAACATCAGCACCGCCGCCGCCGCGATCACCGCGCCGTAAACGGCACCTTTGAGCGGCTCGTTCGCAAATGACGTGGTGGACGCCGACTTGAGCACCATCACGCCGCAACTGACGACGAAGGTGGCATACAACGCCAGCTTGACCCATAAACTGTCTTCCAACGCCTGGATGACGGGGTTTTCACTCTGCACCCGGCGTTTTTTACCGGACGAGAGGCCTTGTTGGGCCAATCGCCAGCGTTTGATGGCATCCAGAAATCCCACTGCGTGAAGCGCTTGGTTCATCAGACAGATCCCGGATCGGGCGGCTGCCGGCCCGCAGGCTAGGGCCGGCCGCCGGGGCTTGGCAATGCGCAAATCATGAGGCGGCTCCGGCCCCACCTTGTGAAATCGCCGTATTTGAGGGTTGTCAACCCGTAGGGTTTGCCGATAGTCAGGATGTCTTGAATGAATTCCCCTTGGTTTTGCCAGCACGAGTTGGCACCGCGCATGCTGGTAGCGGACCGGCACTGCGTTTCACCCACCACCGCCCAAGCACCCTGTTCACCCCAACCTCCAACCCATGATTCACCGAACCGATGAAGCGCAGAGTGCGCTTTTTGACGAGGCCGTTCCAGAATCCCCGATTATCACCCCCCGCCGGAAATCCCGGGCGGGCGGACCCCAGCCTGAGGACCTGGGCCTCACCGCGCCGTCGCAACACGTGAAAAACTACGTGCTCGACACCAATGTGCTGCTGCACGACCCGGCCTCGCTGGAGCGCTTCAAGGAAAACCACCTCTGCATCCCGGTGGACGTGCTGGCGGAGCTCGACAAGTTCAAGAGCGAACAGACCGAGCGCGGTGCCAACGCCCGCCGCGTCCACCGCCGCCTCACCGAGATGTTTTCCTCCGCGGAGAAAGTCACCCACGGCGTGACCAACAGCTTCGGCGGCACGGTGCGCATGGTCATCTACGATCCCGCGAGCTGCCCGAAAAACTCGGAGATGCTCAACCGTTTCCACCGGATCTTCCCGGACCGCGAGCGCGTCGATCACCGGATCCTCGCCGCCTGCCTGCTGCTCATGCAGCACAACACCGCGCCGGTCGTGCTGGTCACCAAGGACATCAACATGCAGCTCAAGGCCCGCGCCGTGGGCATCGAGTGCCAGGACTACCTCAACGACAAGGTGGACGCCCGCGAGGTGTCCAACTACGAGGTCCGTCGTATCGAGGTGGACCCCAACGAACTCCAGCGCTTCGCCAGCACCGGCGACATCGCCCTCGCCGGGGAACGCATAGAAGGCGTCGCCATCAACGAGTATGTTCTGTTAGGTGCGGGCGAGAAACAGACGATCCCCGCGCGCTTCACGGCCGATGAGCGCTTCGTCCGCCTGAATTTCCCCGAGGTGCTCAAGATCCCCGACGGCCAGTCGCTCAAGCCGCTCAACCTCGGCCAGCGCTGCCTGATCGACGCGCTGCTCAATCCGGAAATCTCGCTGGTCACCTGCTACGGCCACGCCGGCACCGGCAAGACGCTCGTCGCCGTGGCCGCCGGCCTGCACGAGATGTTCAACCGCCGCTACACCGGCATTACCGTCAGCCGCCCGGTCGTCGCCATGGGCGAACAGCTCGGTTTCCTGCCGGGTTCGCTCGATGAGAAGATGCGCCCGTGGTTGCAGCCCATCCACGACGCGCTCGACCTGCTGATGCGCCCTGCCGCGCCGCTCGGCCCGCGCCGCAAGCAGCAAAAGTCCGCCACCAACGCCACTCCGGCCACCGTCAAGAAACCCTACGAAATGCTCATGGAACAGGGCATCCTTGAAATCGAGGCGCTCTGCTACATCCGCGGCCGCTCGATCCCCAACCGCTTCTTCATCCTCGACGAGGCCCAGCAACTCACGCCGCAGGAGGCGAAAACCATCGTCACCCGCATGTCGCGCGATTCGAAGCTGGTCATGGTCGGCGATCCCGCGCAGATCGACAACCCGTATGTGGACAGCCGCAGCAACGGGCTGGTTTACACGCGCAACCGTCTCAAGGGCCAGCCGTTCGTCGCGCACATCGCGCTCAACCGCGGCGAGCGCTCCGAACTGGCCGAAGCGGGCGCGCGCCTGATGTGATCATGTCCTACCGCACGTCTCCGGCCGATCTCGAAGGCATGCCGCCCGGCGTGCCGCACATCATCGGCAACGAGGCGGCCGAGCGTTTCTCATTCTACGGCATGAAGGCCGTGCTGGCCGTGTTCATGGTGCAATACCTGCATCTCATGGACGGCCGCGGAACGGGTGGCATGAACGAGGCCGAGGCCACCGCCAACGTCCATCTCTTCAACGGCGCGGTGTATCTCACGCCGCTGTTGGGCGCGCTGCTGGCGGACATTTTCATCGGCAAATACCGCACCATCATGGCGCTCTCGCTGGTCTATTGCGGCGGCCACGCCGCACTCGCCGCGATGGGGGTGTTCGGCAATTCGCCATGGTGGCTGATGGCCGGGCTGGGACTCATCGCGCTGGGCTCCGGCGGCATCAAACCCTGCGTCTCCGCGCACGTCGGCGACCAGTTCGGCGCACGCAACGCCCATCTGCTCTCGCGCATCTTCAACTGGTTTTACTTCTCCATCAACATCGGCGCCTTCGTTTCCATGCTGCTCACGCCGTGGCTGCTCGAATGGCACGGCCCGCACTGGGCATTCGGCGTGCCCGGCGTGCTGATGGCCATCGCCACGCTGGTCTTCTGGCTCGGCCGCAAACGCTTCATCCACGTGCCCGCCGGCGGCACCGGCTTCGTGCGCGAGTTGTTCAAGGGCGGCGGCCTCGTGGTGATGCTCAAACTGCTGCCGCTCTATCTTTTCGTCGCGATGTTTTGGGCCTTGTTCGACCAGACGGGCTCGACGTGGATCTTCCAATCGCTGGACATGGACCGCCGTTTCCTCGGCTTCGAGTGGCTGCCCTCGCAGATCCAGTCGCTCAACTCGGTGTTCGTGCTCACGTTCATCCCGCTGTTCTCCTATATCATCTATCCGCTCATCGGCCGCGTGTGGAAACTCACGCCGCTGCGCAAGATCGGGCTCGGCCTGTTCATCATGTCCGGCTCCTTCGCGCTCGTCGCGCTCATCCAGCAATGGATCGACGGCGGCGCGCGCCCCAACATCTCATGGCAGATCCTCGCCTTCGCGCTGCTCACCATCGCCGAGGTGATGGTGTCCATCGTCGCGCTCGAATACGCCTACACCCAGGCACCCAAAACCATGAAGTCGCTCATCATGTGCTTCTATCTCGGCGCGGTGGCCATCGGCAATTTCCTCGTTGCCGGCGTCAACCACTTCATCCAGATCCCGGATGCCGCCGCGGAACAACTCGAGGTGGCGCTCTCCAAACTGCCGCCGGACTGGCGGAAGGATCCGCGCACCGTCGTGCTGCCCGGCCACGACGGCATCACCGGCACCCATGACGACTTCATCAAGCGGCTCAGGGACGGTGTGCCTGCCGGCATGGAAATCCCCGGCATGGCGGCCTTCGAACAGGCGGCCGCACGCGTCGAACAGATGATCCGTTCCAACGGCGGTCGTTTCCCCGATGAAACAAAGGTGGCCGAAACCATCTCCACCCTGCGCGATCCATGGGGCGCGCCCATCCGCTATCAGATCCTCAACTCCAGCCGCGCCCGCCTCATCAGCGACGGTCCCGACCGCAAACCCAACACCCGCTGGGACATCGGCATGATGCTCGACCTGCCCGCTCCGGCAGTGCCGGTGAAAACCTCATGGGCCGACAAGTTCCACCCGCAGGAAACATGGCTCGAACGCCGCAAGCGCGAACTCGGCATCCAAACCACCGCGGCCGAAGCATCGGATGTCCCGAGCCTCACCCGCAGCCCCTTCGCCGGCGGCCAGACGCGCCTCCACGGCGCGGCCTACTTCAATTTCTTCACCTGGCTCATGCTCGGCACGGCCATCGCCTTCATCCCCTATGCCCTGCTCTACCGGCCGAAAACGTGGCTGCAGGAGTGACACGCGAGGCCAACCGCCGGCTTGGGAAACAAGCTGTGCCAGACACGAATGCCCCGGCCGCGATAGCGGCACGGAAAACCTGCCAAGCCATCCCGCCTGGACGCTGTGCGGCGGAGCCGATGCCGTCCGGATCGCGCTTCACCACGGGCCGATAACCCGCGTCTGATCAAAAAATTCCGTAATGCTCACGACGAACGTTTGAATGGATGCACCGCTGCGGTGGACTCCGATTTCAAAGAAGTGGCTGCTCGGCGGTTGCATCCGATGACTTGTTGGATGGTTATTGATTAGGCCGCATCCTGAAGACCACTTCGGTAACGTCTGGCAAGCCATTCTCGAATGTAACCGTGACCGGGTTCGAAACAAGGTTCGAAAAGGATAGTGTGCGTGTTACCTGCCCATTCAGAAGTGGAGCGCGATACCAGATGAGCCGTGAGCTTGAAAGGCCCGATCCGGATGAACGACCACTTCCCGATGAATTAGGCCCCTTGGATTCCTCCATCATTGTGTAAGAAGCATCAACATGATCGATGCGACTACCGTCAGGAAGCTCAACAAGTCCGGACACCAGAGGCTCGCCATCAATCTCTCTCCTGCTTCGATGCCTCATTAGATCCTCCTGTTGTTTGAGAAAGGCTGGCCATCTGTCCCCCGAGATCCATCTCCTGTCTGCGCCAACGAATACGACCTCCCGCCCACCATCCTTGCTTCGCCTCCCATTGTGATTTAGGGCCTCTTTGCACCAAAGCAGAGCCAGTCCCGGATCATCGGCGAGAGTCAACCCAGAAACGTATTGCCAGCCACAAGATTCGGGGCCCAAGAGGTCGCCTCTGTCAAGAATCTGCTGAACCACCTTCTCGGGAACCGTCATTCCCCGAAGCGCGTTGGCGTCGACAAGTTGTGATTTGAAAAGCAGGCTGAGGTCCGCCTCTGGGGATTCTCTTCCGGCGGG
Organism: Akkermansiaceae bacterium; assembly: GCA_025457625.1. Lineage (GTDB taxonomy): Bacteria > Verrucomicrobiota > Verrucomicrobiia > Verrucomicrobiales > Akkermansiaceae > Luteolibacter. Next base: position 354 of record JALOUA010000111.1, on the reverse strand, counting down.
ATACTTACCGCCGTTCTCCTCTGCATATTCCTCCAGCGCTAACATCATGCCAAGGATACAACAATGACTATGCCCATAGGGGTAAATCGCCCGTCGATACCCTACTAGGATTCCCGCGACGATAACTACCATCACAAGCACTGGAATTATTCCGCTTCGCTTCTTCACGTTATTTCATCCAACGTATAGGCCATCCACGACGGGGATGGAAGCCCGAATTCAAAGAAGGACGTTGCCCGCCGTTGGATGGAGCGTCTTGTTGAACAGAGCCGCTGCGCGGCGATTTTCCCGAGCGGGGTTGAAAGATTGAGGCGAAGCTGCCATGGCTCCTTGATGCATAAAAAAAAAGCAACA
>JALOUA010000110.1 GCA_025457625.1 Akkermansiaceae bacterium | reverse complement strand
CCCTGCGATCTCGCGGACCAGCATCGACTCCGGACGCCGCCGTGCGAGGCAGGCGAGCGCCTCGATGGCATAGCCGGTGGTTTGCGATCCGTTGCTCACTTCGTTTCGATCAGACTTTCCAGAGTTGCAGCACGCGCAGGTAGTTGGCGCGCTCGAAGGCGGAGGGGTCCGGGCAGTTGCGCAGGCTCATGCTGCCGCGCATTTGATCGACGGATTCATATTCATGCTCTTCCAGCCACTGGCCGAGTCCGCTGATCAGGTTGCCGATGTGGGAAGGGCCGTATTTCAGCAGGCTGGAAACCACCTGCGTGACGGTGGCGCCGCACATGATGGCCTTGATGATGTCCTCCACGGTGTGGATGCCGCCGCCGACGGCGATGTCCGCCTTGATGCGGCCGTGCAGGATGGCGGCCCAGCGCAGGCGCAGGCGCAGTTCGGTGGAGTTGGAGAGTTCCAGCCGTGGCGCGGCCTCGAGTTCCTCGATGTCGATGTCGGGCTGATAGAAGCGGTTGAAGAGCACGAGTCCGGAGGCGCCCATCGAGTCGAGTTGTTTGGCGAAATGGCCGGGCGATGAGAAATAGGGCGAGAGTTTCACCGCGACCGGGATTTTCACCGCATCCTTGACGGCCTGCAGGATATATAGCGTGCGGCTTTCCACCGAGGAGCCGGGTTCGTCCGGATCGGTGGCGATGTAATAGACATTGAGCTCCAGCGCGTCGGCGCCGGCCTGCTCGATGAGCCTGGCGTGTTCGGTCCAGCCGCCGAGGCTGGTGCCGTTGAGCGAACCGATCACCGGGATGTCCACCATGCCCTTGATTTTGCGGATCTGCTCGAGGTAGCGGTCCGGCCCGAGCGCGTAGTCCTCCATCTGTGGAAAGTAGGTGGTGGCTTCGGAAAACGACTCGGCGGGATTCTCGGTGTGGTAGAACTCGGAGAGCTGGTCGTTGGTGATCTGCTCCTCGAAGAGCGAGTGCATGACGATGGCCGCCGCGCCGGCGTCCTCGAGACGGCGGACGTTGTCGAGCTGGTCAACCAGCGGCGAGGCTCCCGGCATGACCGGATTCTTGAGCGGCAGGCCGAGATAGGTGGTGGTGAGGTTCATGGTGGGAAGTGGTGGGTGATTCAAGTTATGGGTCCGACATGTCCGACCAGTCAGACAGACGGATCTTCCTTGTTCGCGGCCATTTGCTGATAGAGGGCGAAGCGCTCCCTGACGGAATCCGCAGCCATCTGCTGGAGCATGGCCGAGCGCTCCGGGTTGATGCGCTCGAGCATCATGAAGCGGGTTTCGTTTTTGGTGAACTCGGCGAGCGTGGACTTGGGCGCGGCGGAGTCGAGTTTCATCGGGTTCTCGCCCTTGTCGGCGCGGCGCGGATCGTAGCGGAAGAGCGGCCAGTAGCCGCAGTTGACGGCGCGTTTCTGTTGTTCGAGTCCCTGCGACAGGCTGTAGCCGTGGGCCACGCAATGGCTGTAGGCGATGATGAGCGAGGGGCCGTCGTAGCTTTCCGCCTCGCGGAACACCGAGACGGTGTGGCCGTCCTTCGCGCCAAGCGAAACGCGGGCGACATAGACCGTGCCGTAGGAGGCGGCGATCAGGCCGAGGTCTTTCTTCGGCACCGCCTTGCCGGCCATGCTGAATTTCGCCACCGCGCCAAGCGGCGTGGACTTCGACTGCTGGCCGCCGGTGTTGGAGTAAACCTCGGTGTCGAGCACGAGGATGTTGACGTTGCGGCCGGAGGCGATGACGTGGTCGAGACCGCCGAAGCCGATGTCGTAGGCCCAGCCGTCGCCGCCGACGATCCAGACGCTCTTGTTGACGAGGTAGTCGGCGATCTGCGCGAGCGTGCGGGCCGCGACGGTGGATTGTCCGGCCAGCGCCTTGCGCACGGCGATGACCCGCCCGCGCTGGGCTTCGATGCCCTGCTCGCCGGACTGGTCCGCGGCGAGGATGGCTGATACCAGGTCATCACCTAACAGACCGGCCTGGCTTTGCAGCAGCGTTTCGGCGAAGGTTTTCGATTGATCGAGGCTGGCGCGGAAACCGAGGCCGAACTCCGCGTTGTCCTCGAAGAGCGAGTTCGCCCATGCCGGGCCGCGGCCGCACTCGTTGGTGGTGTAGGGCGTGGTCGGCAGGTTGCCGCCGTAGATCGACGAGCAGCCGGTGGCGTTGGCAATCATCAGGCGGTCGCCGAACATCTGGGTGAGCAGCTTGAGATAAGGTGTTTCCCCGCAGCCGGCGCAGGCGCCGGAGAACTCGAAGAGCGGCTTCATGAACTGCGTGGTCTTGACATCGTCCCTGAGCATCGCGCGGTCGGGATCCGGCAGCTTGAGGAAGAAGTCGAAGTTCGCGCGTTCGGTTTCGCGCAGCGGGAGCTGTGGCGTCATGTTGAGCGCCTTGCGGCTCGGGTTGGACTTGTCCTTGGCCGGGCAGACCTCGACGCAGAGCTGGCAGCCGGTGCAGTCCTCGGCGGCGACTTGCAGCGTGTATTTCATGCCGGGGTATTCGCGCACCTTGAAGTCGGTGGACTTGAAGGTGGCAGGTGCGTTGGCGAGCAGTTCCGGCTGATAGATTTTCGGGCGGATGGCGGCGTGCGGGCAGACCATGGCGCACTTGTTGCACTGGATGCAGAGGTCGGTTTCCCAGACGGGGATTTCCTCGGCGATATTGCGTTTTTCCCACTTGGTGGTGCCGGTGGGCCAGGTGCCGTCCACGGGGAAGGCGCTGACCGGCAGCAGGTCGCCCTTGCCGGCGAGCATCAGTGCGGTGACGCGCTGGACGAAATCCGGCGCCTCCGCGGGAACGACCGGATTCAGGCGGTGCGTCGAGGTCGGGGCGTCCGGGTAGTTCACCTGGATGAGGTTTTCCAAGGTGCCGTCCACGGCCTGATAGTTCTTCTGCACCACGGCATCGCCGCGTTTGCCGTAGGTTTTCTTGATCGCGTATTTGATGGCGGCGATGGCCTCGTCCTTGGGCAGCACGCCGGAGATGGCGAAGTAACACGTCTGCATGATCGTGTTGATGCGGCCGGCCATGCCGACGTTGCGGGCGACGGTGCTGGCGTCGATGGCGTAGAACGAGAGGTTTTTCAGGATGATCTGCTCCTGGATCTCGCGCGGCAGGTGGTTCCATGCCTCGTTGGGATCGCCGGGCGAGTTGAGCAGGAAGATGCCGCCGGGTTTGGCGTACGACAGCACGTCCATCTGGTGCATCAGGTCGAAGCGGTGGCAGGCGACGAACTCGGCCTGGCGGATGAGATAGGTCGAGCGGATCGGCTGCGGGCCGAAACGCAGGTGGGAGACGGTCATCGCTCCGGCCTTCTTCGAGTCGTAAACGAAATACCCCTGGGCGTAGTTGTCGGTGCCTTCGCCGATGATCTTGATGGAGTTCTTGTTCGCGCCGACGGTGCCGTCCGATCCCAGACCGAAGAACACCGCCTGTTTCATGCCGGCGGGCACGACTTCGAATTCCGGATCGTAGTCGAGCGAGAGTCCGGTGACGTCGTCGTTGATGCCGACGGTGAAGACCGGCTTGGGCGAGGGTTTCGCGAGCTCGTCGAACACCGCCTTGACCATCGCGGGGGTGAATTCCTTCGAGCCGAGGCCATAACGTCCGCCGATGATGCGGATGGCATGCGTGTCCTTGAGCAGGCCCATGGTTTCCGCCTGGCGCAGAGCGCCAATGACATCGAGGTAGAGCGGTTCGCCGAGTGAGCCGGGTTCCTTGGTGCGGTCGAGCACGGCGATGGACTTCACGGTTTCCGGCAGCACGGCGGCGAAGTCCTCCACGGAGAAAGGACGGTAGAGGCGCACTTTGACGACGCCGGTTTTCCCGCCGGTTTCATTCAGCCAGCCGACGGTTTCACCGGCGGCTTCTGCACCGGAACCCATGATGACGATCACGCGGTCGGCATCGGGCGCGCCTTCATAATCGAAGGGCTGATAGAAACGTCCGGTGCGTTCGCCGAAGGCGGTCATCGCCTCTTTCACCAGGCCGGCGAGCTTCTGATAGAACACATTGCCGGCCTCGCGCGCCTGGAAGAAGGCGTCCGGGTTCTGCGCGGTGCCGCGGATTTTCGGCGCGTCAGGCGTGAGCGCGCGGTCGCGGTGGGCGAGCACGGCGTCCTGGTCGATGAGCGCGGCCAGATCGTCGTCGCTGAGCAATTCGATTTTTGAAACCTCGTGCGAGGTGCGGAAGCCATCGAAGAAATGAAGGAACGGCACCCGCGACTTGAGGGTGACCATTTGTGAGATCACCGCCGTGTCCTGCGCTTCCTGCACCGATCCGCCGCAAAGCATGGCGAATCCCGTCTGGCGGCAGGCCATGACGTCCGAGTGATCGCCGAAAATGCTGAGCGCGTGGGTCGCCAGCGCCCGGGCGGTGACGTGCAGGCAGAACGGCGTGAGCTCCCCGGCGATCTTGTACATGTTGGGGATCATCAGCAGCAGTCCCTGTGAGGCGGTGAACGAGGCGCTGAGCGATCCGGCTTGCAACGCGCCGTGCAATGCGCCGGCGGCACCGCCTTCCGACTGCATTTCCACCACGCTTGGCACGGCACCCCAGAGATTCTTTTTCCCGGCGGCGGACCATTCGTCGGCGAATTCCGCCATCGGCGAGGATGGTGTGATCGGATAGATCGCGAAAAACTCGTTGAGACGGTAGGCGACCGAAGCGACGGCTTCGTTGGCATCGAGGGTGCCCATCAAGGCTTGGGTTGGCGCATTCACGGGTTTTGCTAAACACATTTCGGATGAATAGGTCCACAAAGTGCATGAATATGGCGCTAAAATGGCAATTCGCGCGCAGCGGCAGGCCGCAGCGGGGCATCCGCGGGTCATTCAGGGCATTTGGCTTGAGATGTCATTGCGTGGGGTGGGGCGTTGAAGATGAGCAGGATGGCCTTGGCTGGGGTGCGCCGGCAAATCTCCAACCAATTCGATCATGGATGGCCCGCCCCGATGGGAATGATTGCCAGCAGCGCGTTGCGTGTCAGCGCGAGATTTTGTGCGATGTGGACGCGCCGATGCCGGTGGCCGTCCTCGCGCCAAAGTCCGGTGTCGCGTTTGCAAGGGTTGAGGTTCTCCACGCTCCTGTGTCCCCGGACGGCGGCAGGGATGCGTTTTTTCCCGTCAGCATTGTGGCTGGTTAGGAAGTGTCGCACGTCCGGTGTGATGGCGGTGATGGCAGCGATGCGGGTGTCAATGCGACCGTGGCCGGGCATTTTGAGCAGTCCGCTTTCTTTGTGGCGCACGCGCAGGCCAATGGCTTCGCGCTGGCGTTGGTCGAGGCAGGCGACCATGCGTCGATGAGGACGGGGTGACGATTCATCGGCTTTCCGGCCTCATGGGCCCGCCAGCGACTACGGATCACTGGACCGCGCGGGATCTTTTTTATGCTTGCCGCGTCCTTGGGTGCTGGCGTGGTTTGGCGGCGGAATGTCGTCGTTTTACCTTCTGGCGCTGCTCGCGGCGCTGTGCATCGGCTTGTCCAAGTCCGGTTTCAGCGGCATTTCGATGGTGTCGGTGTTGCTGTTGGCGGAGCTATATGGCGCGAAAGCCTCGGTGGGCCTGGCGCTGCCGTTGTTGATCGCGGCAGACCTGCTGGCGTATCCGGCGTTCATCCGCCACGGTTCGTGGCGGCCGGTGTGGCGGTTGTTAGGACCGACGCTGGTCGGCCTGGCGGCCGGTTGGTGGGTGCTGGGATGGATCCCGGACGAGGTGGCGCGGCGGGTGATCGGCGCTTGCGTGCTGTGCATGGCGGCGCTGCAGATTTCGCGCAGCCGCCGGCCGGAATGGAGCGAGCGTTGGGTGCATTCGCGCGGCTTCGGCATGGCCGCCGGTGTTGTGGGAGGATTCGCCACCATGCTGGCCAACGCCGCCGGCCCGGTGATCCAGCTCTATCTCGCGGCGCGCAATGTGCCGAAGATGGAACTCATCGGCATCGGCGCGCGGTTTTTCCTGTTGGTCAACCTGCTCAAAGTGCCGCTCAACGCGCGGCTGGCATTGATCACTCCGGAGAGCCTGTTGGAAAACGCGCGCCTGCTGCCGGGAGTGGTGATCGGCGTGTTCGGCGGCCGCTGGCTGGTGCGCCACGTGCCGCAGGCGGCCTTCGAGTGGATGATCGTGGGATTCTCCGTGCTGGCGGGGCTGCGTCTGTTGTTGTGGTGAGGCGGGTTCGATCATGAGGTCAGGGACCGGTCCTTTCCGCAAGTCGGTATCCGTGAGAATGAAAAGAGAATGAAAGATCGCTGGTAACTTTTCAGGTGGAATCTTCAATCCCAACGGGATTGGGCATGCCAGCCCAGGGTTGTCCCGCAAAGCGGGGCTACCCTGGGATGGAAGCCCCAATGAATCCCCAACTCCAACGGAGTTGGGCAGGGTGGAAGCAGGTTTTTAAGGAAGCATTGGAGAGTTGGGTTACGCGCATACGATGCTCAGAGGCTCTTCAACAATGATTCTGTCATGCTTCTCGCCACTGCGTCCGCTTGTCCGCGTGATCGGAAGCCCGCGCTACACAACCTCGTTGAGGTTGAATGCTGTGCGGTGCTCAACCCGGGGTAGCCCCTTGCGGGCCAACCCCGGGCTATGGTGCTCAATCCCGTTGGGATTGGATACCGTAGCCGAATGGTGACGATCGCTGGATGATTTCATTCGCCATGCATTCGCCGGACCGTTGCGGAGAACGGTCCCTGTCTTTGCCGCGTTCTCTCACGGATGCTGGCGCAGCGCCTGCCATGCCTGCCATGCGAACATGCCCATGAAGACCGGCAGGAGGATGCTGCGGGTGAGCAGCAATGCGAGCAGGCCGGCCGCGACCGCGACGAGGATGCTCGTCCACAGGGTGATGCGGATGCGGTGCGGGCCGAGGATGGAATTCAGCATCTGGCCGCCATCGAGCGGCAGCACCGGCAGCAGGTTGAGGATCGCCCAGACGAGGCTGACCCACACCAGGATTGTTAGAAAATACCTCATGTTCGGATTCATGTCGGGCAGGAAGGGCAGGATTTGCAGCAGCGCGAAACCCAGGACGATCTGCACCGCCGGGCCGGCCGCGGTGACGGCGAAACTCTGCGGCCGGGTGAGACGGACGCCGGAATACGCGGCGTAGCCACCGAAGGCCTGGAGCACGATCTCGCTGCGCGCGCCGAATTTGCGCGCGGTGAGCGCGTGGCCGAGCTCGTGCACCAGCAGCGAGATGAATCCCGCCAGCAGGAACAGGCCGAGCCGCAGCAGGGCTTCTGGCGAATTGGCGCCAAGCGCCCCGCCGATGATGGCCAGCGTGATCCAGAAAAACGGATGCACCTGCACCGGGATGCCGAAAATGGAGAAACGAATCATCTGGCGCGTAGGTAGGCGAGATGGGCCGCCGGCGCAAGGACGGCGCGCGGTTTCCAAAAGTCGGGTGAAAATCGCAGGCGGCTGATACCGTAGGCGTGGGATGCGATCCGCTGCAATATGGATGCTGGCCCTGACGCCGGTGATGGCCTTGCCACCACGCGACGCCGTGCCGCCGGACCAGGCGGAGAAGATACCCGCGGACTACCGGCTTCACGTCCGGTTTTCCTCGCCGGACGGCGGCAGGCTCATCCTCGGTGGAAATCACCGCTATGATCTAACAGGAGCCGCCGCGCACGATGTGGCGGTGGAGCGGACACCCAAGGGCGGCGCGCTGGTGCGGATCTGGTCCGGCGGAAAACCGGTCGAGGTTCCCAATCAACCCGCCAGGGCCCCGGGCGAACCCACGCTGGTTCCGGCAGCGGGAGTGACGGTGGAGGAATCCTGGCTGCAAGCGCTCGAGCGCAGCGACCACGCGCCGATTCTCCGAAGTTGGAATGACAAGACGCTGGCGCGGGGACGCGAGATTTACTCGACGCTGTGTGTCGTTTGCCATGGCACCCTCGACAAACCGGGGTCGCTGCCGACCGCACCGCCGTTTGCCAAAGGGCCGTTCAAAAACGGCACGGACCCGTTATCGATGTTTCACACGCTGACCCACGGCTACGGCCAGATGACACCGCAGCCGCAATACACGACCGAAGAGAAGTATGCCGTCATCCATTACATCCGCGAAACGTATTTCCGGCCGCATTTGCCGGAGGCTTACACTCCCGTCACCCGCGCCTATCTCGACTCTCTGCCCATCGGCCGCGCGCTCGGCGGACCGGAGGTCAAAAACCGTGCGGAGCGGGTTTATGAGAAGATGGATTTCGGTCCCTACCTGTTTTGGACTTACGAGGTGGAGCCCGGAAACATCGCCCGCAAGGGTCTAGCGATCCGCCTGGACGAGGGCGGCGGAGGCGTGGGCAAGGGGCGCGCGTGGATGGTGTACGATCACGAAACGATGCGCGTGGCCGCCGCCACGGCCGGTGCCTTCATCGATTGGCGGGGCATCGCCTTCGATGGCAGTCATGGCACGCACGCCAAACTCACCGGCGACCGTCATGCCGTCAATCCGGTCGGGCCCGGCTGGGCTTCTCCCGATGGGAAATGGGCGGATCCGCGGCCGCTGGGTTTCGACGGGGTGCCCTACGGTCCGATGCCCCGCGAGTGGATGAGATATGAGGGAATCCACCTCCATGGTTCCAAGGTGGTGGTCGCGGCGCGCATCTGCGGCACGCGGGTGCTGGAATCTCCGGGTTGGCTCGAGGATGGCAGCGCGTCGGTTTTCATCCGCGATCTGGAAGTGGAGGCCTCGCCGCGGCCACTCAAGGTGAGGATCGCACCGGAATCCTGCGGCGTGATGCTGCAGGGCGATGGCAGCCTCGGCGTGGAGGAGGGCTTCCATGTCGCCACCCTGCCGGGCGGGGCGAAAACCCGGCTGCTCGTTTCACGCGCCGATCCCGCATCATTGGAAGCGCTGGCCAAAACCCTCAAACCCGCGGCGGATCTAACAGCTATGACATCCGGCGGCGAGCGCCGCTGGCAGGCGGAAATCACCACCACCTCGGTGGCCGGGGCGGCGGACGGAGCCTTCGCCTCCGACAGCTATCCGCTGCCGCATGACAATCCGTGGAACTCATGGATGCGTCCGGGCGGTTTCGATTTCACGCCGGATGGCAAGGGGGCGGTGATCGCCACCTGGAACGGCGATGTCTGGCGCGTGGACGGCATCATGGAGCCCGCGCCCGCGCCGCTGAAGTGGCGGCGCATCGCCAGCGGCTTGTTCCAACCGCTCGGCGTGCGCTACCGCGGAGACGATCTGTTCGTCACCTGCCGCGACCAGCTCGCGCGCCTGCGTGATCTCAATGGCGATGGCGAGGTGGATGAGATCGGATGTTTCAACAGCGATCACCAGATCACCGAGAGTTTTCACGAGTTCGCGATGGGCTTGCAGACGGATGACGAGGGGAATTTTTACTACGCCAAGGGCGCGCGGCACGGCATGCCGTCGGTGGTGCCCCAGCATGGAACGTTGCTGCGGGTGAGCGCGGACGGATCGCGCACGGTGATCATCGCCAGCGGTTTCCGCGCGCCCAACGGCGTGTGCGTCAACGGCGACGGCACGTTTTATCTAACCGATCAGGAGGGCCACTGGATGCCCAAGAACCGCATCAACCTGGTGAAGCCGGGGCAGTTCCACGGCAATGTCTGGAGCGGCGACAACGCGCACGATCCGGCGGACTCCGCCATGGAGCGGCCGGTGGTGTGGATCACCAACAGGAAAGACCGCAGCCCCGCCGAGCTGGTGCGGATTCCTGAAGGAAACTGGGGTCCGCTCGGCGGCTCGTTGCTCAACTTGAGCTACGGCACCGGAAAAATCTTCATCGTGCCGATGGAGGATGCCGGAGGCGTGTGGCAGGGAGCGGTTTGTGAACTGCCGCTGCCCGCCTCGCCCACCGGCATCATGCGCGGCCGCTTCGCGCCGGACGGCTCGTTGTTCGCCTGCGGCATGTTCGCATGGGCGGGCAACGCCACCGCGCCGGGAGGATTCCACCGCATCCGCTATCTGGCCAAGCCGTGCCACCTGCCGCTCTCGGTCCACGCCGCCCGCGGACGGCTGG
>JALOUA010000109.1 GCA_025457625.1 Akkermansiaceae bacterium | reverse complement strand
GCGCGCCGCTTGATCGGCAGCAAGCACGGGCATGGCCGTTTCATCCACCCATGCGCTGATCCATAACTCGTTGTTGGATATGATTTGCATCAACGACGATCCGGGCACCACGATGTCGCCCGGGTCGCGGTCGCGGCGGATGATGAGTCCGTCATAAGGCGCCTTGATCTCGGTGAAGGCGAGTTGTTCGTTGCGGAACAGAAGGTTTTTCTCCGCAACGACGGTTTGCGCTTCGGCTTCGGAAATGGTGGCTTGCGTGCGCCGCATGTCCGCCACGGCCACGGCGAGCGCCTCGGAGGCTTTGTCGGCATCGGACTGCGAAACCGCCTGAGTGGATGCGAGGTTCGCCAGCCGAGTTTGATTGAGCCTGGCCTGGGTGAGCACGGCCTCCGAGCGGGCGAGATCGGCGCGCACGCGCACGAGTGTCTGCTTTGCGGCCGCAAGTGAGGACTCCGCGATGGCGACTTGTTGTTTAGCCTCCGCATCATCCAGCCGCGCGAGAAGCTGCCCGGCCTTCACGCTGTCTCCCTGATCGGCAAGCACCTCCGCGAGGCGTTCCTGAATGCGCGGGCTGACTGTGGTTTTCACCCGCGCCTCCAGCGTGCCGGTGCCCATCACCTCCGCGACGATTTCGCCGCGCGCGATGGTGTGGGCCTGCGCAGGCAGCGGCCGGAACTTCATCTGATAGATGACGAATATCACCACCCCTGCAATCGGCAGGAAGATGGCGGTGCGGCGCAGAATGGAGGTTTTCATGAGTCAAGTTGTAGCGGCAATCCATGACCGTCGCGAACATACCCCGGGGAAGAGAAGCAAATACAAAGCTCACTGTGGCAGCTTCGCGCAACTCATGGGCATCGACGCTCACAGAGTGCCGCTACATTCTTTTCATTGGCGCTGTCGGTCCACAACGAAAAAGCCCGGCTCCACGCGGGAGACGGGCGTTTTGAAATCTTTTGGAAACCGTGATTACTCGCCGAGTCCGAAGCGGACGAAGCAGGCGGCGGTGAGCGGGTCCGGGGTCCGGGGCACCCACACAACAACCCGAACGATGGTCGTTTCTTCCGCTTCACGGGCATCCAGCCGGACATCGTGTTCGAGCAGGTGAAGACCGGTGCGGGAGTGGTTCACGGATCAAATCAAGCGCAGCGGCACCGAATCGCGGAGCCGCGATGTCTTCCTCAACGGCCGCGCCGAAGTGGTCGAATTCTTGAGAAGGAAGCGGAGAGGAAATTCAGGCGGGAGGGAACAAATCAGGTGGATCGGGATAATCTGGTTTGCCATGTGCTTACCATGTGTTGGTTCCTGCCCGATGGTTCGGGAAATTTGCGACTGATATGACCGAAACCCTGTTCCAAAACCTGCCGTTGCTGGCGGTGCTGTTTTTCGGGGCCGCCATGCTTTATGCCTCGGTCGGCCACGGCGGAGCCTCGGCCTACCTCGCGGTGATGGGCCTGCTCGGCATGGCTCCGGAGGAAATGAAGCCGATCGCCCTGTTTCTGAACATCGGGGTTTCGTCCGTGGCCCTCTATTCCTTCTGCCGGGCAGGACATTTCGATCTCACGCTGTTCCTGCCGCTTGCCATCGCCTCGATCCCTGCGGCATTTCTGGGGGGCTGGCTGCAAACACCCCAACCTGTGTTCAAATTCATCCTGGCGGCGGCGCTCATCACGGGAGCCTGGCGTTTGCTTGTCGCGCCTGTGGAGGGCGAATGCGGGGGAAGGCGGGCATCAAGGCTCTCGCTTCTGATGATCGGAGGCGCGATCGGCTTCCTTGCCGGCCTGGTGGGCATTGGCGGCGGCATTTTTCTCACGCCGTTGCTGGTGATTTTCCGCTGGGCTCCCGCCAAGGTGGCGGCCGCGGTGTCCGCCGCTTTCATCGCGGCCAATTCATGCTCGGGTATCGGCGGATTCATGCTCAAAGGCGGACAAATCCCCGGCATGGCCTGGGCCTTGCTTCCCTGCGTGTTGGCCGGAGCATGGCTCGGTGCGCGCTGGGGCAGCGGACGCGCGCCGGTGCCCGCCCTGCGTCGCTCGCTTGCCGTGGTTTTGCTGGTGGCCGCCGCCAAATTCGTCATCGTCTGATTTTCCATGGATCCCTTCGGCCGTCACATCGATTACCTCCGCGTCTCGGTCACCGACCGCTGCAACGAGCGCTGCCTCTATTGCATGCCGAAGGGCTACAAGGGCTGGGCCGGACATTCCGACCACCTCACGGCGGATGAAATCGTACGCATCATCGATCAATCGACCACGCTCGGATTCCGCAAATTCCGTCTCACCGGAGGCGAGCCGCTGGTGAGAAAAGACATCGTCGAGATCGCCCGCCGTGTGTGGGAATTGCCTGGCGTGCAGACGCTCGGCATTTCGACGAATGGCGTGCTCCTCAAGGACCTCGCCGTTCCGCTCAAACAGGCCGGCGTGCGCTCGGTGAACATCAGCCTCGATGCGCTGGATGCCGATATCTATCGCAAACTCACCGGCGGGCGTCTCGATGCCGCGCTCGACGGCATCGGTGCGGCCAAGGCCGCGGGCTTCGAAGTGGTGAAACTCAACTGCGTTCTGCTGCGCGGCGTCAACGACGACCAGATCCCGGCCTTGGTGAAATTCGGTGCCGCGCTCGGCATGCCGGTGCGCTTCATCGAACTCATGCCGCTCGCCCCCGGCGGTCCGGTCGACGAACGCCATTTCATGTCCATCACCGAGGCGATGGCCCGGCTCGCCGAACACGGACCGCTCGAGCCGGCGCATGACAAACCGCACGGCCACGGCCCGGCGAGATACTACAAGTTCCGCGGAGCGCACGTCGGATTCATCGGTTCGATCACTTGCGCGGACTTCTGCAAGGACTGCAACAAACTCCGTCTAACAGCCGATGGCAAGCTCCGTCCCTGTCTCGGCCGCCACGGCGAGATCGACCTGATGCCCGCCCTGCGCGGCGAGGGGGCATCCGTCACCGACGCCCTCCACGAAGCCATCGCCAACAAGCCGGAGAACCATGCGTTTGCCGATGATTTCCAAGTCAATCGCCCGATGACGGCCATAGGCGGTTGATTGATTTCATCAGGAAGGCGGGAACGCGGAAGTTATTGCCAAGCCATCATCCATACCCGCCTTCCTCATTCCCAACCGGATATTCCTTGATCCCATTCCGCAAAGCACTCGATCTCATGCTGGCCGCCGTCCAGGCGCAGCCTGTGGAAATGGCGCGCGTGGAAGCGGCACACGGACGCGTCCTGCGCCAACCTGTTCATGCCGACCGCGACTTTCCGCCGTTTGCCCGGGTGATGATGGATGGTTACGCGCTGCGCGCCGCGGATCTGCATCTCAGCCGCCGCTTCCACATCGCGGGCAGTGCGCCAGCGGGCAAGCCGCGGGCGGTTCTGCCGCAGGAGGTGGCCGCATGCCTTGAAGTGATGACCGGCGCGCCTTTGCCCATCGGTGTGGATGTCATCGTGCCCGTCGAGGAAACGACGCGCGTGGGCGGGATGGTCCGGGTTTCCGATGAATTTGAAGCCGTGCCCGACCGGTTCATCCACCACGCGGGACGTGATGCGAAGGATGGCGACTTGCTGCTCAAAGCCGGAATCCGATTGGGTTCCCGCGAGATCGGCGTGGCCGCGTCTTGCGGAGCGGCCGTGTTGGAGGTTTCGCGGTTGCCGCGGATCGTCGTCATCCCGACCGGTGACGAGTTGGTGGCGGTGGATGCGGTGCCTGAGCCGCATCAGATCCGCCAATCCAATGGTCACGCCATTCGCGCCGCCCTGGGCCGCGAGGGATACTCCGCGGAGCTTGCCGTTCCGCTCGGCGACGACGCGCGCATCGACGAGTTGCGGGACATTTTGGAAACCAACGACTGGCTTGTTTTCACGGGGGCCATTTCCAAAGGCGCGCGCGATTTCCTGCCCGGCCTTCTCGCGCAGCTGGGCTGCGCCTGCCTCTTCCACGGCGTCGCGCAGCGACCGGGAAAACCCGCAGGCTTCTGGCTGGGTCCGCAGGGTCAGGCGATCATGGCGCTGCCGGGCAATCCGGTATCCGCACTCACCGGACTGCACGCCTTCGTGCTGCCGGCGCTGGCCGTGGCTTCCGGATTACCGCAGCCCACACCGCGCCGGGTGATTCCCGCCTCGCCCCTCAATGCGCTTCCCGACATGACACTGCATCTACCGGTTTGTCTCGATGAGACCGGCCGCGTCCACGCCGCGCCCACCGGCAACAGCGGGGACTTCATCGGCTTGCTCCGCAGCGATGGATTCGCAACCCTGCCGCCACGTGGCGCGATCCAGGCCGCTTTCCCCTTCACCCCATGGCGATGAACGACAACGATTTCACCCACGTGCGCGACGGCCTGCCGGCGATGGTCGATGTTTCCAACAAAGCTTCCAACAAGCGCACCGCCATCGCCGGAGCGCGGGTCGAACTCGGTGCCGACATCATGGCCCGCTTTGAAAACCGCGACTTGCAGGGGCCGAAGGGACCGGTGCTGCAAACCGCCATCATCGCCGGCACCATGGCGGTGAAGAAAACCAGCGACCTCATCCCTTTCTGCCATCCCCTGCCGGTCGAACATTGTCACTTCGTCATCACGCCGGATGAAACCGGCATCCTCATCCGTTGCGAGGTGGCCACCACCGGCAAGACCGGGGTCGAAATGGAGGCGATGACCGGCGCATCCGTCGCCGCTCTAACGGTTTACGACATGTGCAAGGCGATGAACAAAGGCATCCGCATCGAAAACCTGCGCCTCGTTTCCAAAACCGGCGGCAAATCCGCCGACTACCACGCCTCGAGCGCATGAAAGACCATCGGCCACTTCACGGTCTGGTGCTCGCAGGCGGGCACAGCAGACGCATGGGCGCGGACAAGGCGGCGCTGGTGCATCCCGACGGCCGGCCACTGGCGCGCCGCACGCTTGATTTGCTGTCGATGGAATGCCCGAAGGTTGTGGTTTCATTGCGCCACGATCAGGAAATTCCGCCGATGATCGGGGAAAGCGCCCGTGTTTCCATCGTCCGCGATCCGGAAGGCGTCAGCGAAGGGCCGCTGGCCGGCATCCTCGCCGCCATGCGATCCGCGCCCGAAGCCGATTGGTTGGTGCTTGCCTGCGACCTGCCGCGTCTCGATGCGGCGACCTTGAGGCATCTTGTCTCCTCGCGGCAGGCGGATGAGGTCTTCCTCTCCTACCGCAGTGAGTTCGACGGCCTGCCGGAACCGCTGTGCGCGTATTACGCCGCTGTGGCGCTCCCGCTGCTTGAGCGGGCGAAGGCCGACGGCATCCGCTGTCCGCGCAAGGTGCTCATCCATCATCAATGTCGGCTGCTTGACCCGCCCGTCCCCGGCGCCCTGGACAACGCCAACACGCCGCAAGATTGGATAAACACCACCGCATCGTGAACACCTATCACATCCAGTATCATGGTCTGCTTGCTGAGCGCCGCGGAGTTTCGGCGGAATCCCTCCAGCATCCGGCGCAAACGCCGGCCGGAATCTATCAGGCCCTGCTGGGCGGGTGCGGCGGTCTGTCGCGCGACAGCATGCGCGCCGTCGTGAACGACACGTTTGTGGCATGGGATCATCCCTTGCAGGACGAGGACCGCATCGCGTTCCTTCCGCCGATGTCGGGTGGATGAATCAACAACCATCCTCATGAATATCGACTTTTCCCTCACAGATCGATCCATCGACCCCGACAGTCTGTGTGCCCCCTTGCGTGATCCGGCGGCAGGGGCGGTGGTGACGTTTGACGGGCGTGTGCGGAACCACAACGACGGCCACCGCGTCTGTGGTTTGGAATATCAGGCCTATCCCGCGCTCGCATTGGCTGTCGGGCGGAAGATTCTGGAAGATGAAGTGGAGCGTCATGGAGCGCTGGGCGCCGTGGCCGTCCATCGCACCGGCCCGCTGGCGGTCGGTGATAGCGCCGTGTGGGTGGGCGTGGCTTCCGGGCACCGTGCCGCCGCGTTCGCCGCCGCGCAGGCGATCATGGAACGCCTCAAATACGAACTTCCGGTTTGGAAAAAGGAAACCTACGGCGACGGCAGCGTCGAGTGGGTGGGGCCGGACAACACCAGCGCCGCCACCGGCACCCCGCGTGAGGATCTCCCGGAGTGGAAAGCGGTGCTCGAGGAAATCTGGATCTCGCCCGGCAACGATTTCCGCGGCCGGCACGGCGGCCCGCGCGGCGATCATGGCATCATCGCGGTGCGGGAAATCGAATGTGTGGCGGGCATGGGACTCAAGGGCGACCGCTACTTCGGCCACAAGGCGGATTTCAAGGGCCAGGTCACGTTTTTCGACGCGGAGGTGGTGGAGGCGGTGCGGCGCGAATTCGGCAAACCCGGCCTAACAGGCGAGGAGTTCCGTCGCAATCTCATCGTGCGCGGTGTGCGCTTGGAGGATTGGATCGGCAAACGATTCCGCTTCCAGGGAGTGACCTTCGAGGGCAGCGAGGAATGCAAGCCGTGCTGCTGGATGGATGAAGCGGTGGCACCGGGGACGGAGGAGTTTCTAACATCCGCATGCCGTGGCGGATTGCGGGCACGCATCCTCACGGGCGGTACCCTGCGTGTTTCCTGATGTCTTCTTGCGTCGGATCTTCTGCCATTGGCCGTCAAGTTGCCCATCCATCACATGGAACCCCACTGCGGGCGTGACTCATGGCGCACGCAAGGACGACCCCGGCGGGCGGCGTCAGTGAAAAAAACGCCCGGCTCCGCGGGGGAGACGGGCGTTTTGTGTGAGAAGCGGTGCTTACTCGCCGAGGCCGAAGCGGACGAAGCGGGTGACGGCGAGCGTGTCGCCGAGCTCCTTGCCCTTGGCTTCGAGCAGCTGGGTGACGGTCTGCTTGTCATCCTTCACGAAGGGCTGCTCGAGGAAGCAGCTTTCGGCGAAGAACTTGTTGATCTGGCCCTTGAGGATGTTCTCGATGATGTTCTCGGGCTTGCCGCTGTCGGCCAGGCGGGCGCGGAAGATCTCCCTCTCGCCATCGACGACGGCGGCGGGGATGTCCTCGCGCGAGAGTCCCTTCGGCGCGCAGGCGGCGATGTGCAGCGTGAGATCCTTGATGAGTTCCTTGAAGCTTTCGGTGCCTTTCGTCTCCGGCTTGGTGGTGCCCACTTCGATGAGCACGCCGACTTTGCCGCCGAGGTGGATGTAGGACGCGATGACGCCGCCTTGGGCCGCATCGTAACGGACGTATTTGCGGAACTGGAGGTTTTCCCCCACTTCGCCGACTTTGGCCTTCACGGTGTCTTCGATGCTCTGTCCGTCGATTTGCAAGGCGAGGGCGGCATCGAGGTCGGCGGCGTTGGCCGCGGCGAGAGTATCGGCGAGGCTGGCGACAAAGGATTGGAAGCTGTCGTTTTTCGAAACGAAGTCCGTCTCGCAATTCACCTCGAGAAGAATGCCGCAGGTCGAGTCGGCGTTGACGCGGGCGGTGATGACGCCTTCGTTGGCGGCGCGGTCGCTCATTTTCGCGGACTTCATGATGCCCCGCTCGCGGAGCAGCTTGATGGAGGCTTCGAGGTCGCCGTTGGTCTCGGTGAGGACTTTCTTGCAGTCCATCATCGGGGCGCTGGTCTTGTCGCGGAGTTCTTTGACGATTGAGGCGGTGATCATGTGGAGAAAAGGTGTTGGTGAGGGAGAAAAAGGGCAGCCCGCTGGGAAACAAGCCGCCCGGTGATTTCAGCAATCAGTTTTTGCGGGCCGCGACCATGGCATCCACCAGGTTTTGCAGGATGATGCGGATCGAGCGGATCGCGTCGTCGTTGGCGGGGATCGGGTACTGGACCAGCGCGGGGTCCGCATTGGTGTCGACGAGGGCGACGATGGGGATGTTGAGGCGGCGGGCTTCGGCGACGGCGATGGTTTCGCGGGCGGAGTCCACGATGACGACGGCGTCGGGTTTCTTGTCCATGTCGCGCACGCCGCGGAGGTTGCGCAGGAGTTTCTCGCGCTCGCGGCCGAGGGCGGCGAGTTCCTTCTTGGACATGGCCTTGAATTCCGGCTGTTTCTCGATGTTTTCGAGATACTTCAGGCGCTCGACGCTTTTGCGCACGGTGGCGCTGTTGGTGAGCATGCCGCCGAGCCAGCGGTGGTTGACGTAATGTTGGCCGGTGGCTTCCGCCGCTTCCTTGATGGCGTCCTGGGCCTGGCGCTTGCAGCCGACGAAGAGGACTTTTTTGCCCTTGCCCACCAGCTCGCCGAGGAAATCGGCGGCCTTGTCGAGTTGCTGGACGGTTTTCTCAAGGTTGATGATGTAAATCCCGCCCTTGTCCTTCATCAGGAAGGGTTTCATGCGCGGGTTCCATTTTTTCGTCTGGTGGCCGTAGTGGACGCCGGCGTCCACCATTTCATTGATGAGTTCGTTGATCATGGATTCTGGGGTATCCCGCCTTGAATCAGGACGGGCGATGCTTGAGGATCCGCCGCATGTGGTTTCCCCCGGGTCCTCGTTGGTGTCGTGGCGGCGTCAAAGGGGAGGCGGGAGGTAGGGAATGCCGCGGGGCTTGGCAAGGGAAAATTCCGCCGCTGTCGGCGACTGAGCAAAAGTGGATTTAATTTTCTGAGCAAAAGTGGACAGGTCTTGCTGACCGATAAGGCGGCTTAAAGACGGTATTCCGCGAGGATGTCAGGCCACTGTGGTGCTTGTGGCGTTGGCGGGCGGGAGATGACCCGGAAGCTTCCTGGCTGTTGGACAATGGTCACCTGCTTGGTTTCTCCGGGTGTGATCTCCCAGCGGCGACCCAGGAAGCTGATTTCACCGGCTTTCTGAACGACCCGGGTGTGGTGGGTCGCAAGATGCAGATCGAGCAGTTCCGGTGGCGGTGCCGGACGCCAGCAGGCGCTTCCTTCCGATAAGCTTTTCTCGACCGCTTGGAGGGGCGTAAGCTTGGTGGTGCGTGAGACGTGGTTTTGGTGATGCCACTGGATTTGAGTCGCAAGCAGCTCGTTGGCTTGCTGCCGGCTGGCGACGGATTCCATGGCGAAGAGTGCGGGAAGCCGTTTTTGCCAAAAGTCAAACTGGCGCTCGACCTTGCCCTTTGACTGAGGATCTTGGGCAACAAGGTGGGTGACGCCAAGGCAGCCGAGGGCGCGTTGGAACTGGGAGAGAGTATCGGTGTCGCCAGCCTTGCGTGATTCGTGCCCGAAGAGGCTCAGGCCGTCGGTGTAGAAGTCGTTGGGAAGGCCATGGGTGAGGAAAATGTTCCTGACATGGGCAAGGTGGGCGAAGGTGGTTTCGGCCTCGATGAAGCCCGCCCCGACGATGAAACGGGTGGCGTCGTCGATGGTCAGGGCGAGGATCTGGAGTTTCTCCCCGGGCCACCATTGGTGCGGAGAGCTATCGTGTTGGAGCAGATCGCCATAGCCCTTGCGCTGCCATCTGCGGCGGGGTTTTGGGCCGCGTTTGAGCGGTTCATGCAACAGCTCGGACATGTGTTTTCTGACATGACTGCGGACGTTGGAGGTGGAGCGTTTGAAGGCGAACCGGCGGTAGAGTTCGTCGGCCAGGAAGCTGAAGTTTGGGGGAGCGCCTGTGGCGAGGGTGATGCGCAGGAAGGCTTCCGCTTCATCCGGCCAAGGGGCAGTGTGATCGCCTCCCGATGGCGCGAGCGGGAGACGGCGGCCTCCGGCCAGCCAGAGAGTTCTCAGGGTGTAGAGGCGTGATCGGCTGATTCCGAGGCGGGCAGATGCGTCATCCGGCGACAGGCGCCCGTCGTTGAACGCGGCGAGGGTTGCCTCGACGACTTCGAGGGGCAGGCGGTGGAACAGTTGTTTGTTTTCATCCGGTCATTGAAGGCACAAGCGCCACTCGCAAACCAGCGCTTTTGGGGCCTTCTTGGGAGCCTATCGCACCTTCCGGACTACTCGGGTTGCTCTCCAGCAGAGCCCTATCCGTTCCGGCGGTGAGCCGAACGGGAAACAATGGATGCGAGGATGCCAGAGGAATCGACGATTCGGTGAAGTAATCCACTTTTGCTCAGTTTAATTCCGTCCACTTTTGCTCAGCCCGCCACAGGGAAAATTCCGCCGCGACCTGCCGCGGGCTGCCAGACCGGGGTAAGGAGGTTTTCCGCAATGCTTCCGCCGCCGCCCTCGGGATTTTCCGGCAGGCCACATTAGGCGAGACGGGCGCTTGCCAAGCCGCCGGACAACATTCAACTTCCGGCGCGCGGTTGATGAAAAACGGCAGCCGCCAGCCCAAAAATCCGCCAAACGTTTCACGTCATGCCCGAGATCTCCGAAAACGAACTGCCCCCGAGCGTCAAGCCCCTCTGGCTCAAAGCCCTCACCGCGGTCCAGGCCAACAACCACGATTACGCCATCACCCTGCTTCAGAGTGTGCTGAAGGACAATCCGGGCTTCCTGGAAGGCCGCAAAATGCTGCGCAATTGCGAACTACAGGCAAGCGGCGGCGCGAAGAAAAAAAGCGGACTGTTCGGCATCCAGACCGGCGGCATGGGCGTGATGAAACTGCAGGGCGCGGCCAAGAAAGACCCGCTGGGCACATTGCCCCTGATTGAGAAGGAACTTGAAAAAGACCCGCTCAACGATCAGGCCAACGACCTGCTTTTCGACGTCTGCGTGAAGCTCGAGCTGTTCGAAACCGCGGCCTTCGCCCTCGAAACCATCCGCAAGGGCAGTCCGGAAAACGCCAAGCTTCTCCACAAGCTGGCCACTTTTTACATCACCCGCGACCAACCCCAGACGGCGGCGGAGGTTTACAACGACATCATCAAGCACCATCCCACCGATGGCGTCGCCATCAAGGGCTCCAAGGACGCCTCGGCCCGCGCCTCGATGCAGAAACAGAAGTGGGACGAGAACGCCGACATGCGCACCCTGATGCGCGACCAGTCGCAGTCCGAGGAGCTCGAAAAATCCACGCGCACCGGCCTCACTTCCGAGCAGCTGATCGAGCGCCGCGACAAGGTGATCGAGAAATACAACGCCGATCCCAACCATCTGGGAACCGTCAAGGAGCTGGCCGCGATCTATGAGCAGCTCGAGGACTGGCACAATGCCGAGACCTTCTACACCTGGGCGCATACGCTGAGCGCCGGCGACGTGGCGCTCGCCACCAAGGCCTCCAACATGAAGGACCGCGCGATCGAGTCGGATCTCAAGCAGCTTGAGGTCGCCGTCGCCGCGGATCCCGGCAACGAGGAGCTCAAGGCCCAGCTCGATGCCCGCCGGGCCGACCGCCTTGCGGAGCAGGTCACCGAGGCCCAGCGCCGGGTGGACCAGAACCCGACCGATCCCCAGCTGCGCTTCGAGCTCGGCAGCGCCCTCTACAATGTCGGCGATTACAGCGCGGCCATTCCCCATCTCCAGCAGGCCACGCGCAATCCGCACATCCGCACCCGGGTGCTGCTGCTGTTAGGCCGCACGTTCAAGGCCAAGGGCATGTTCGACCTCTCCGTCAAACAGCTTTCCGACGCGCTCGCCGACCTGCACGCCATGGACAACACCAAGAAGGAAGTGCTTTACGAAAAAGGCCTCATTCACCAGGAAACCGGCGACAAGGCCGCGGCGCTCGATTGCTTCAAGCAGATTTACGAAGTGGACTACGGCTACCGCGACGTGGCCAAGCGCGTCGAATCATCCTACGAGTGAATTCTCAGCGCGGCGTCATCGTGATGCGGTAGCGGTCGTAGCGGTCACTCGGGCTGAACAACCAGCCGGGCTTGCTGTCGAGCAGTTCATAACCCGTGAGCATGAATTCCGGCAGGATCTGGTTGCTGTTCGGATCGTAGGCCTTGTTTCCGGTGTAGTATCCCTGGATCCGGTATTCGTAATTGTTGTCGAAGCCGTAGCGCGCGCCGGGTGGGCCGGCCTCGGGCAGCCGGTCGGGCGTGGTTTTGCGGTCCTCGCGCATCAGCACCAGCTTGGCCCGGCTCCATGGCTTGCGGGGCTCGCGCAGGTAACCCCAGAAACGGGTTTTCTCCACATAATACCTGCGGCCGTAATAAAAACTCCCGGTTGCTTCGGAAGCGATCTTCGCATCGCGCTCCTCCACGGTGGGGCCGCCGAGATTTCCACCGCCCATCGTCGCCCCGCAGTGGGACAGCAGCAGGCACAACGGTACCGTCAGCAGGGTTTTGCAGAGCCGCTTCGTCATGGCCGGAGCCTAGTTGGGGCCGCCTTCCGGCGGCAAGCCCGGAGAAAGGGTGCCCGCGCCGGGTTCATCAAACGCCTTGTCGGCCAGCACCCAGTCCTCGGCCAGCACGCGGGTGATTTCAAACTGCCGCGCCTCCGCTCCTTGCGGACGCCGCAGTTCGAGTGTCGCCCGTTTCAGCCGGCTGTGTGCATTTTGCGGCTCCTCCTCCTGATGGAAAACCAGCGACAGCGCATGCGCCTGCGGGGTGTCCTTGCGGCAGTATCCCAACAGGATCTTTTCGGAATCCGGCGAGGCCATGCCGTAGCACTGCCACTCGCCATCATCCTTGAACGGCCCGTTGAAGTAACTGTCCTTGGCCAGGATCACGCGCACCACTCCCTTGCCTCCGTCCTCCGCCAGCAGCTCCTCCCACGAGGGGCGGACCGTGCGGGCGAAGGCGTCGAAGTCGATTTTCCAGACTCCGTGCTCATCCGGTGTGAGCAGGGCGAGGCGGTTGCGCGGTGTGCCGTCCCGCGTGGTGCTGACGAGCACGCCATCGATGAGGAGTTGGTTTGCATCCATGCTGCTCAGCCACTGGTAGCCGGAGATTTCACCATCCAGATCCCGCATGCCTTCCAGAAACGAGACGACCGCCGCCGGTGCCGTCCCGGCGAGGCGGAAGTATTCGCCGACATTCGCGGGATCACGCACCGCCATCGCGTTTTTCACCAAGGCGAGGGCATCCTGTTCGGAAGGCGATGGAAACTGCGAAACCTTGTGCCGCTGCATGGCGGGAGCGGTGGCCAACTCCGCCGCCGCCTTGCGCCCCATCTGGGCGCGCAGCCAGACAACCACGAAGAACGCCAGAACCGACAGCGCCAGCACCACCAGCACCGAGGACCATGCCAGCAGCATGATCCGGCGGCGTCTTTCTTGCGGCTTCGGGCCATCCGATCCCTCACCGCGCCTCCGCCGCCTGCGCAGGCCTTTCGGCAGTCCGGTTCCCGGCACGCGGGCGACACGCCCGATGTTCGGGGCATCTCCCGCCGACCTCGCGAAACGCTGGGACCTTACGGACCGATGAACACCATTGGATTTCAATACGGCGTTCCTACCCGTGATGCGGCATGTCTGCAAGCCGGGAATCCCCCTTGGCAACAGTTGGAAAAAAGTCCAAAGCACTGCGCGACATGCCACGCATCCTCATCACACTCGGCGATCCGGCCGGCATCGGCCCGGAGGTGGTGGACAAGGCGATGGCCTCCGGCAAACTGCCGACGCACTGCCGCTTCGATCTGCTCGGTGACCGCTCCGCTGGTATCCCGGGCAAGCCGGACCGCCGTTCCGCCGCGGCCGCGCTCGCCGCGCTGGAACATGCCGTCACGCAACTCAAGCTCGGGCGCGCAGACGCTGTGGTCACCGGGCCGGTCAGCAAGGACAACCTGCAGGCGATTGGTTTCCCCTTTCCCGGACAAACCGAGTATTTCGCCACGGCCTTCGGCGTGCGGGACTTCGGCATGCTGTTGACCGGCAGGAATCTCACCGTCGGTCTCGCCACCATCCACGAGGCGCTGGCCAACGTGCCGGAACTGCTGAACATCGAACGCATCACCCGCATCGGCACCTTGACGGCCGGGTTTCTCAAACGCCGTGGCATCGCCAGCCCGCGCATCGCGGTGGCCGGACTCAATCCCCATGCGGGCGAAAACGGCGCTTTCGGTGAGGAGGAAATCCGGATCATTCAACCGGCGGTAAAATCCCTCAACAACCTCGGAGTTGCCGCTTTCAGCGGCCCGGCCGTGCCGGATGCCGTGTTCCGGGACGCGGCCCGCGGCGACTTCGACGCCGTCATCGCGATGTATCATGATCAGGGACTCATCCCGCTCAAACTGTTGGATTTCGACAATGCCGTGAACGTCACGCTCGGCCTGCCGAAACCGCGCACCAGCCCCGATCACGGCACCGCCTATGGCATCGCCGGCAGGAACCTCGCCGACCCGTCATCCATGATCGCCGCCATCCGCCTGGCCTGCGAGCTGGCGTGATCGTGCTCGGGCGCGCTTTTCCGCTCCAACCGCGGTAAAGTGCGACAAAAATCACAAGACATACGGCAATCATCTCCGCAAGGATAACCCGGAACCAGCTTCCAATATTATAGAGCCTGTCCCAGAAGTCGGAACCATCTCACAAGCAGTTCATTAGCATCGGAAAAAAGACGGCATGGGAGACAAAAATGTCTCCCATGCCTGAAATTCGGGTCGTATAAATCGTTCTGAAATTCGGGTCGTATAAATCGTTTGTCACAACAGACCAACGCCCGAACCGGGATCACCTTCACCTACCAACCCGCCCTTCGTCCAGCACTTCCTTGTGTATACGGCCCCCAGGATTACCGGGAGCAACGAGCCCTCTTCCAGCGCATCGATTTTCCATTCTCTCCGCATCCGGCCTTGAGCAGGAGTTCATCGCGCTCACCCTTGCCGAGCGTCAAATCGACACCCTGGTCGCCACCGCCGTCTGCCACGAAGTCCCGCACCGCCAATACGTCTTCACCATCCCCAAAATCCTCCGCAGCATCTTCCGCAAACGCCGCGACCTCCTCTCCTGGAAACATTCCTGCTTCCACCTCCACGACGGCGGCGAAGGCCGAAAACGCCTCGACCATCCGATTAGAAATCGCGTGAGGCGAAGCCTTTTTTACACGACACCCTCCAGAAAATCACTGGATAGACACAATACAAGAACTCGCAATCTCATGGGCTGAGAATGAATCGCATGTAGCGGCGTCTCTATGAGCGCCGAAGCTGATGACCAGCGCGAAGCCCTATAAGTCTTCTGTCTTCTGTCTTTTGTCTCCAGGTCTTCTGTCTCGTAACAAACCGTCCGCTACTACGGTCTCTATTCCAACAAAACCCGTGGCCAAACCGCTCTCATCCCCGACCGCATCATCCGCCATCCGGAACCGTCTTCCCCCAATCTCAAATCTCCAATTTCAAATCCCCCTTCCCAAATTCTCCTCATCCCCGCTCCACGCAAACAGTCCGCAAAATCCATGCGCCCCCTCTGGCGCGATCTCATCCGATGTAGCGGCGCGTCTATGACCGTCGCACTCCAATCCGCTTCAATGCCCCTGCTGCAAGGGCACCATGAAACCGGTCCTCAAAGTCATCCGCCCCGAGCAAATCGAATTCTTTCTGCGGCTCCATGGCCTTTGGGAAGGCATCATTCAGCTCCCACGTCCGCCACCGCCGCAATTCGATATCGAGACGATGGAACCCATCGAACCGCCCTGCCCGGCGATCAAAGAATGGATCCCCGATGACGAATCCGACCTCGGCTGGTTCAACCGTCTCTGGAATCCCAATGAACCTGACCCAGATTGGTTCGACCAACTTGTGCTTCGAAGCCTTGGCGAAGAAGTAAGCCAAACATGGAAACCCGAGGAAATCCAACTGGACGACGGCCGGACTCTCGTTCTCGAATACACCTAACAAGCAGGAAGCCCATGCACCAAAAAACCGCCGCCAAAATAATCTGTGGCGCCAAAATAATCTTGGCAAAGCGGTTCGGAAAGCTACGCTCGCGATAAACGAATGTGAGCGTCAAAACCAGCAACGGCCTCCGCCACACGCCTGTTTCGTCGCATTTTTCTTCACTGCTCACTCGGCATTTCTCACTTCTTCCTCGCCCCTTTTCCCCCGCAACCCCCATTTCCCCGCCCTCTGGTCCGACCCAATGGCTCTTTCAGAAACCTCCCGCAGAAAACAAATTCCTAGCAGCAGTCCGCCTACCGAAAGATGTGGCGGACGTGGTGACCCGTTAGAATCCCCGCCATGCCCGTAATGACCATCCAGCAGGGCTTTGATCTGGCCCTCCAACACCATCAGGCTGGCCGCCTGAACGAGGCGGAATCGATTTACCGCCAGATCCTGGCGGTAGAGCCGCAGCACTTTGGATCACTGCATCACTTGGGCTTGATCGCCCATCAGGTCGGCAAGAATGAGATCGCGGTGGACATGATCCGCCAGGCCCTGGTTCTCAATCCCACTTCTTCCGAAGCATACAGTAATCTGGGCACCGCCTTGGGAGACATGGGACAACTCGATGAGGCGATTGCGGCACATCGGCAGGCGCTCGCGATCCAGCCCGATGCACCCGCAGCCCACTACAACCTAGGAAATGCCCTGCGTAACAAGGGTCAACTCGATGAGGCGATCACCGCCTATCGCCAGGCGCTCACCCTTCAGCCCGTTTATCCAGCAGCCCACAACAATCTGGGCATGAGCTTGTATGAAAATGAACGACTCGACGAGGCCATTGCCGCCTACCGCCAAGCGATCGCCTTTCGGCCCGTTTATCCCGAAGCCCACAACAACTTGGGGGCTGCCCTTTATGACAAGGGTCAACTCGATGAGGCGATTGCCGCGTACCGCCAGGCGATCACCCATAAGCCCGACTTTCCAGATGCCCACAGCAATCTGGGCGCAACTTTGGGCATCAGAGGTCGACTCGACGAGGCCATTGTCGCCTTTCGCCGGGCACTGGCGCTACAACCCGATTATCCCGCAGCTCACAACAACCTGGGTACAGCCTTGGGAGTGAAAGGACAACTCGAGGAGGCTATTGCGGCCTTTCGCCAGGCGATCGCCCTCCAGCCGGCGTATCCCGAAGCCCACAACAATTTGGGCAATGCTCTGAAAGACAAGGGTCAACTCGATGAAGCTATCGCCGCCTATCGCCAGGCAATCCATTTCCGTCCCGGCTATTCCGATGCCCACAGCAACCTGGTTCTTACCATGCACTATCCCCCCGGCCTCAAAGCTTCCGTCATCGCCGAGGAACACCGCCGCTGGAACCAGCTTCATGCCGAGCCGCTGCGACCATTCATCCAGCCCCACACCAACGACCGAACGTCGAATCGCCGCCTGCGCATCGGCTATCTCTCACCGGACTTCCGGTGCCATTCGGTCGCGTATTTCCTCGAAGGCCTGCTGGAACATCACGACCCCGCGCAAGTGGAGGTGTTCTGCTACGCCGAGTTGGCCAATCCGGACGCGGTCACAGCCCGCATCCAGCAATTGACCCAACACTGGCGCAAGACCATCGGCCTGGCGGACGCGGAACTCGCCGACTTGATCCGCAAGGACGGCATCGACATCCTGGTGGATCTGACCGGTCATACGGCAAACAACCGGCTTCCCGTCTTTGCGCACAAACCGGCGCCGGTGCAGGTCACCTGGCTGGGCTATCCCAATACGACCGGGCTGGATAGCATCGACTACCGCCTCACCGATGCGCTCGCCGATCCGCCGGGGCGTGGCGAAGAGTTTTACACCGAGCAACTGGTCCGACTGCCGCGCAGCGGGTGGTGTTACCGCCCCTTCGGGCAGTCGCCACCGGTGGGCGCTCCGCCCGTCCATGACACGGGGCACATCACTTTCGGTTGTTTCAACGCCATACCAAAGATCAATGAAGCGCTGTTGGAACTTTGGGCGAAGATCCTGCATGCCGTGCCGGGTTCCCGGTTGCTGCTCAAGAACAAGGCCTTGGGGGAGCATTCCGTGCGACAGCGCATCAGCGCCATGCTTGAAGGGGCGGGCATCGACCCGGCTCGCGTCGAATTGGTTGGGAGTATTCCCGACATCGCCGGCCACCTGGCCAGCTACGGGCGGGTGGACATCGCGCTGGATACCTTTCCTTATCACGGGACCACGACCACCTGCGAGGCACTATGGATGGGGGTGCCGGTGGTGACTCTGGCCGGGCAAACCCACGTCTCGCGCGTTGGGGTGAGCTTGCTGTCCAATCTGGGTCTTGCCGAACTGATCACCGCAAGTCCCGAGGAGTATGTGAACCTCGCTGCGGAACTGGCCAAGGATCTGCCGCGCCTCGCGCACCTCCGTTCCACCCTCCGTGAGCGCATGGAGCAGTCCCCCCTCATGGATGCTCCGGGTTTCGCCCGCGACATCGAGGCCGCCTATCGCGAGATGTGGTGGAAGTGGTGTGACCCGACCGAATCCCAACCATGCCCGAAATGACCCTCCTGCAGGCCTTTGATCTGGCCGTCCAGCACCACCAGGCGGGTCGCTTGAATGAAGCGGAATCGATCTACCGCCAGATCCTGGCTGCGGAGCCGCGTCATGCCGACACGCTACATCACCTGGGCTTGATCGCCCATCAGGTGGGCAAGAATGAGATCGCGGTGGATATGATCCGCCAGGCGCTCGTCCTCAATCCCGACGATCCCGCAGCTCACAGCAATCTGGGCAAGGCACTGATAGACATGGGTCAACTCGATGAGGCGATCACCGCCTGTCGCCAGGCGATTGCACTCCAGCCCGATTTTCCCGCAGCCCACTACAATCTGGGTATCGCCCTGCACAAAAAGGGTCAGTTTGATGAGGCAATTGCAGCCTATCGCCGGGCAATCTCCCTCCAGCACGACTATCCCGAAGCCCATTACAATCTGGGGAGTGCCCTGAAAGGCAAGGGCCAGATGGAAGATGCCATTGCCGCCTATCAGCAGGCGATCGCCCTCCAGCCCGACTATGCCGATGCCTACAACAATCTGGGCAATGTCCTGAAAGACAAGGGTGATCTGGAGGAGGCCATCGCAGCGTATCGCCGGGCAATTCCCCTCAAGTCCGGCAATCCATCAATCCATTATAATCTGGGCATCGTCCTCTGTGAAATGGGTCAACTGGACGGGGCCATCGCCGCGTATCGCCAGGCGATCGCCCTCCAGTATGCCTATCCCGAAGCGCACTACAATCTGGGGATTGCCCTGATAGGCAAGGGCCGGATGGAAGAGGCCATCGCCGCCTATCGCGAGGCGATCGCCATCCAGCCCGACTATCCGGCAGCCCATAACAATCTGGGCAATGTTCTGAAAGACATCGGTGAATTGGATGATGCCATCGTCGCGTATCGCCGGGCAATCTCCCTTCAGCACGACTGTCCCGAGGCCTATAACAATCTGGGCAATGCCCTGAAGGACAAGTTTCAATTGGACGAGGCTCTTGCCGCGTATCGCAAGGCGCTCGCCCTCAGGCCAGACTATCACGAAGCCCAAAACAATCTGGGCAATGCTCTCTATGGCGCGGGTCAATTGGACGAGGCCTTGGCTGCGTATCGCCAGGCGCTCGCCCTCATGCCTGATTTGCCTGAAGCCCACAGCAATCTGGGCAATGTCTTGAAAGACATGGGTCAATTCGATCAGGCGATCGCTGCTTATCGACGGGCGATCGCCATCAAGTCCGACTTCCCCGAAGCCCACAATAACTTGGGCAATGTCCTGAGGGACAAGGGACAACTGGACGAGGCCATCGACGCGTACCGGCAGGCGATCGCGCTCAGGCCCTCATTTTTTCAAGCCTACAGCAATCTGGGCAATGCCCTGAATGAGAAGGGGCAACCGGACGAGGCCATCGCCGCACTTCGCCAGGCAATCATCCTCAGACCCGACCATACCACAGGCCACAGCAACTTGGTTTTTTGCATGAACTACCATCCCAGCTTGGAGGCTTCCTCCATCGCCGAGGAACACCGCCGCTGGAACCGGCAACATGCCGGGCCGCTGCGGTCGTTCATTGAGCCCCACACCAACGAGCGTTCGCCAGACCGCCGTCTGCGGATCGGTTATGTGTCGCCGGACTTCCGGTGCCATTCGGTCGCCTTTTTTTTCGAAGGACTGCTGGAAGATCACGACCGCTCCCAGGTGGAGGCGTTCTGTTACGCCGAAGTGATCAAACCCGACTCCGTGACGGCTCGCATGGGCCAGTCGGCTGATCACTGGCGCAAGATCATCGGCCTGGCGGACGCGGAACTCGCCGACCTCATCCGCGCCGACAGTATCGACATTTTGGTGGATCTGGCCGGTCATACGGCAAACAACCGGCTTCCCGTCTTCGCACGCAAACCGGCACCGGTGCAGGTCACATGGCTGGGCTATCCCAATACGACTGGACTGGATACCATCGACTACCGCCTCACTGACGCCCTCGCCGATCCGTTAGGGAGCGGCGAAGAGCTTTACACCGAGCAATTGGTCCGGCTGCCGCGCAGCGGGTGGTGTTACCGCCCCTTCGGGCAGTCGCCGCCGGTGGGCGCTCCGCCTGTCCATGACACGGGATACATCACTTACGGTTGTTTCAACGCCATGCCTAAGATCAATGATCCCCTCTTGGAACTTTGGGCGAAGATCCTGCTGGCCGTGCCGGGATCGCGGCTGTTGCTCAAGAACAGCGCCTTGGCAGAACCCTCCGTGCGGCAGCGCATCAGCGCTATGCTCGGACAGGCGGGCATCGGCCCGGAGCGCCTGCAAGTGCTGGGGCGTGTTCCCGACATCGCCGCCCACCTGGCCTGCTACGGGCGGGTGGACATCGCGCTCGACACCTTTCCCTATCACGGAACCACAACCACCTGCGAGGCGCTGTGGATGGGGGTGCCGGTGGTGACTCTGGCCGGGCAAACCCACGTCTCGCGGGTCGGGGTGAGCTTGCTCTCCAATCTGGGTCTTACCGAACTGATTGCCGCAAGTTCTGAGGAGTATGTGAACCTTGCCGTTTATCTAGCCAAGGATCTGCCGCGCCTCGCGCATCTCCGCTCCACGCTCCGTGAGCGCATGGAGCAGTCCCCCCTGATGGATGCCCCGGGTTTCGCCCGCGACATCGAGGCCGCCTACCGAAAGATGTGGCGGACGTGGTGTGCCCCAGTAGAATCCCAACCATGCCTGGAATGACGATCCAGTGAATGAGAATGATGGG
>JALOUA010000108.1 GCA_025457625.1 Akkermansiaceae bacterium | reverse complement strand
GAGGTGAGCGCGAGATGGCAGAGAAAGGCCACGATGCGGTGCAGCGGCGTGGGCCCGGCCGGCGCGGCGGACGGGTCGTCACGGTCCGCGTTTTCCTGATAGGACCGCTGCGGCTTCGCCTTCAGTTTCTTGATTTCCTGGCGCAATGACGTGGCGGAGGTTTGCAGGTAGGATGCCACCACGTTGAGCTGGTTTTCACGCGCCGGGAAATCCTCCATGATGGAAAGCAGCGCCGCGCAGTCGGCCAGCGCCGCCGCGCGCCCAGCGGCGGTTTCCAGCAATCCCTGATCGCGCGCCATCTCCAGCTTGAAGTCGAAGAAATCGCGGGCGTCGCCCAGCAACTGGCGGAATCCCTCCACGCCATGCGCCTTGAGATAAGTGTCCGGATCGTCACCCGCGGGCATGCGCACCACGCGCACCGAGAGGCCCTCCGGCACCAGTTCGCGAAACACCCGCTCGGTGGCGGCGATGCCCGCGCGGTCGGCATCATAACAGACCAACACGTGATGGGTGTATCTCTTGAGCAGCTTGGCATGCTCGCGGGTGAAGGCCGTGCCGAGCGGAGCGATGGCGTGGTCGATCCCGAGTTCGTGACAGGAAATCACATCAAGCTGGCCCTCGCAGAGCAGCGCGGCCTTCTCGCGCAGGATTGGTTTCTTCGCGCGGTCCAGCGCGAAGAGGACTCTGGATTTCCGGAAGACGAAGGTTTCCGGCGAGTTGACATATTTTCCGCTGTTAGGGTCCTCACACAACTGGCGGCCGCTGAAGGCGATCACGTCGCCGATCTCGTTTCTGATCGGAAACATCAACCGGTCCCGGAAGCGCACGCGGATGCCGGAACCCGCGTTGCCCTCCTCGCGCAGGTAACAGATGCCGGAATCCACCAGCTCGCGTCCGCTGAATTTGCGCGAGCGCGCCCAATCGAGGAACGTCTTCGCGTTTTCCGGCATCCAGCCGACGGTCCAATTGGCGGCCATTTCCTTGCCGAAACCGCGCGATTTCAGGTAGTCGCGCGCGTGTGCGGCGTCGGGCGACTTGAGCAGCAGTTCGTGGAAGAATTCCGCCGCCTCGCGGTGCAGGTCGAGCAGCCGGCCCTTGCTCTTGCGTTTGCGGTCCGCCTCGGGATCGGCCTCCTCCTCGCGGATCACGATGCCCGCGCGGCCGGCGAGCTTTTGCACCGCCTCCATGAACGGCAGGTTTTCGTAATCGCGCACGAACGAGATCGCATCGCCGCCCTTGTCGCAGCCGAAGCACTTGAAACGCTGGCTTGTCGGATTGACGTAAAACGACGGCGTCTTCTCGTTGTGAAACGGACAGTTCGCCCGGAACTGCGCGCCCGCCCGCTTCAAGGGCACGTAGGACTGGATCAGATCGACGATGTCCGTCGCGCTGAGAACCTGTTCGATGCTTTCCTTGGGAATCTGGGCCACGGTTGCCGTCTGCGGGGGCGACCATAGATCCGCCGGCTTCGCCGACAACACCGCAAAATTGAAATTCCCGCCGCCCCCGCCGAAATTCTTGCCAAGAGCCCTCCCGCCGCGTAAAGCTCCCGCCCGGCCTTGCCAAAGCAGCATTCCCGGCCCAAGCGCGCTTAGCTCAGTGGTAGAGCACATCCTTCACACGGATGGGGTCGCAGGTTCGAACCCTGCAGCGCGCACCAATCGCCCAACCGCGACAAGCCCCGCCAGAGCGCGACTAACGCACTCGGTATCATGGCTTTAAAATTGGGTTTTTCAGGACATATCGCCATACCGCCGCAGCTTGTGTCGTGACTTTTCGGCATCGCCCGCGGCGGAAACCAACCGTTACAACGTGTTGTTCATCGCGGTGGATGACCTGCGCACGGAGCTGGGCTGCTTCGGCTTAAATCACGTCCAGAGCCCGCATCTCGACCGGCTTGCCTCACAAGGCATGTTGTTCACCCGCCATTACGTCCAGGTGCCGACATGCGGGGCCTCGCGCTATGCGATGTTGACCGGCCGGAGTCCGGCCCGGACGCGGGTTTTCAGCAGCAACGAGGCGTTGTATCACGGGCCGTCCGCCTTGTCGCGGGAGGAACGGCCCGGTGCCCAGTCGTTGCCGGAATTGTTCCGTCGCAGCGGTTACCGCACGGTTTGCATCGGCAAGATTTCCCATACGCCCGACGGCCGGGTTTATACTTACAAAGGCAAGGGTGACGGTCGGCCGGAACTGCCGCATGCGTGGGACGATCTGGCCACGCCGTTCGGCCCGTGGCAGCGCGGCTGGGGCGCGTTTTTCGCCTACACCGGTGGCCGCCACCGCGAGGATGGGAAGGGCCATCGCGACGGGATGGAATTCGTCGCCGAAGCCGATGAGGATCTGCCCGACGGCCTGATGGCGGCGCGGGCAGTCGAACAACTCCGCGCCCTTGGAAAAACCGGGAAGCCATTTTTCCTCGGACTCGGATTTTTCAAACCCCATCTGCCGTTTGTCGCCACCAAGGCGGATTGGGAGGCGGTGGCAAACGCCGCAATGCCGCCACCGCATCCGGAAAAACCGGATTCGCCCTACTGGCATGGCAGCAATGAGTTCTTCGGATACAACTGGTCATTTCAAAAACACAGTCCGCTGGAGGCGCGGGATGCGTTGAAGGCGCGGCGTGCCTACCTCGCGTGTGTGCGATACGTGGACCGGCAGATCGGCAAGGTGCTCGACGCGCTCGACACGCTCGGCCTGGCCGAATCCACGGTCGTCGTGGTGTGGGGCGACCACGGCTGGCATCTCGGGGATTCGATGATCTGGGGCAAGCACACGCCGTTCGAACGCGCCCTGCACTCGCCGCTGATCATCCGCGCGCCGGGTGTTTCGCGGGCCGGAACACGGTCTGAAGCGCTCGTCGAAAGCATCGACCTCTATCCCACGCTGAGAGACCTTTGCCAAACGGAATTCAGCCGCACGCAGCATCCGCTGGACGGTCGCAGCCTGCGACCCTTGTTGGATGGATCCGCCTCCTCGGTTCGTGAAGCCGCCGTGAGTTATTGGAACAAGGCCGTCTCCGTCACCACCGGCACCCACCGCCTGATCGCGACGCGCAAGGGCGGAGACTGGTCCGGCATCGGGTTATATGATTTGCGCGAAACGCCCGACCCGGTCAGCAACCTCGCGGACCGGCAACCGGACGTGGTCCGGCGCATGCTCGAAATGATTCCACCGCTCACGCGGTGAAAACACCCGCCGCGACCAGGCCGCCGACGATCACACCGATGGCGATGCGGTACCAACCGAAGAGCGCGAGCCCGTGGCTTTGCAGATAACTCACAAGCCATTTCACCGCGATCGCCGCGGAGACGGTGGCCGCCACGATGCCCACCGCCAGCGGCAGGGGGCCGTAGAAATCCCACATCAGCCGCGCGCCGCCGAACCATGTGTCATGGATCGTGTCGGGAAGACTGGAAACCGGCCACACGGCCTTCTTGGCGGTGGCGGCGGTGAGTGTCAGCACGCCTAACAGAAACGAGTATTCGACCGCCGCTTTCACCGACAGCCCGACGAACAGTCCGCCGACGATGGTCATCAGGCTGCGGCTGGTGCCCGGCCACATGGCCACGCATTGGAGCAGGCCGATGACGAGCGCCATCTTCCACGTCAGCTCCAGCAGGTCGCGTCCCGCGCCGCGGGCGGGTCCGCGTTTCGCCCACCATGCGGTGGCGAGGATCAGGACGCCGCCCACCACCCAGGCGAAGATGATCGGCCACATGCCGAAAAGTTTTTGTTCGATCCAGTCGTTGAGCAGCAGGCCGATGACGGCGGCCGGCAGGAAACCGACGAGGATGGCGACGGCCAGCCGCAGGCCCTCCGGATCCCTGCCGAGCATGCCGCGGATCATCTGCGCAAGGCGGCGGTGATAGAGTCCCAGCACGGCGAGGATCGCGCCGCCCTGGATGCAGATGGCGAACGTGTCCGCCGCGGCCTTGGCTTTTTCGCCCTGCGTGCCGATGCCCATCAGGTGCTGGGCGACGAGCAGGTGGCCGGTCGAGCTGATTGGCAGGTATTCGGTGATGCCCTCGATCACGCCGAGGAGGAGTGCTTGCCAGTATTCCATGATTGCGCGCGCACTCTGGGAGGCGCGGCGGGGGGCTGCAAGGCATTTGGGTTGCGCGCATGCCATCGAGTGACGATGTTCCGCCCCGTCCCGCCGTTCCCGGCATGAAAAAACGCTACCTCAAGCTGGTCCGCCAGTCGCTCAAATCGCTGCGCCATCCACAACTGCGCCATCGCAGGTGGTGGCAGGTGCTTTCCAAGCCGGTCGCCAACCGGGTGCTGTGGATCCCGTGCCGCGACACGGTGGCGGCGGGTCTTTCCATCGGTCTGTTCTTCTCGATGATGCTGATGCCGTTCCAGATGATTCCGGCAACACTCATCGCCATGCGCGTGCGCGCGAACGTGCCTTTCGCCATTCTCGGCTGCTGGGTCACCAATCCCGTCACCACGCCGCCGGTGCTGTATTGCCAATACCGCCTCGGCCAGTGGCTGCGCGACACGCTCGCCGTGCCGATGCCGGGGTTCCTGACCAAGGTGCAGTTTGATGTGCCGGGCGTGGGCATGCTCAACGCCGCGAGTTTCATCCTCGGCATGATCATCTCCGCCGTCGTGGTCTCGATCCTCGCCTATCCCATCGTGCACTTGTTTGCCGCCATCATGCCGCACCACCTGCCGGTTCGGCGGCGGGCCCGAGTGACGCCAACGGATCTCTAGACATCAATCACCGGGCGGACTGGCGGCGGGGGCGGGTTTGATATTGCGGTGGATCCAAACACTCTGCACCAGACCGAGCATCGCCATGCAGATGACGACGAATGTGCCGGAGTAGCTCACCAGCGGCAGCGGAATGCCGGTGATGGGCAGGATGAGCACGCACATGCCGATGCTTTCGAAAACGTGGGCGAAAAACAGCGCCACCACCAGGCTGGCCAGCATGCGGCCGCAGAGATCCCGGCTGTAAAACGCGATGAACAGCCCGAGGATGAGCAGCAGGGCGAAGGCGGTGATCAGCAACAGGCTGCCGCGGAATCCCATCTCCTCGGCAATCACCGCGAAGATGTAGTCATTGTGCGCGGTGTCCTTCGGAATGAAACCCTTGGCGTGAAGGGAGCCTTCTTCCGCCGCGGTGTTTCCGGCGACTCCTTTCCAACCCGCCTTGCCAACGGCCATCGAAATGTAATGAGGCGCCCAGCCTTCGTCGGAGATGTCCACCTCCTGCCCGCGCATCATGCGCAGCCATGTGTCGATGCGCTCCGGTCCGCGCTCGGAAACCAGCGGCAGCGCCACGAAATACAGCAACGGCAGCAGGCCGGCCGCCACCAAACCCATGAACGACAAATACCGGAACGGCGCGCCGCCCACCAACAGCGCGACCACCACCACCGGAATCCAGACCAGCGCCGAGCCCATGTCGCCCATTTTCATCATCATTAGGAAGGGCGGGGCCGCCACGCCGCCGATGATGGCGATGCGCATGAAGGGCGCGCCGAAGAAACGGTGGAGCTTCGGCAGATCCTGCAGCAGCCACGCCATCAGGATGATGCCCGAGGAAACCCCGAGCTGCGCGGGCTGGAACGTGAGACCCGCCACCGTGAGCCGGTGCACCGAATCGTCCTGAAGCATCGCCATGGCCATCAGCACCAGACAAGCCACATAAAACGGCAGGCCGAGCCAGCGGATCCAGCGGTAGTCCACCAACGCCACCGCGAAATACACGACGCTGCCCACCAGAATCCATTGTTTCTGCATGGCCGCGTAGTAGGCGCCGGCGCTGCCGTATTGATGGAGGATGTCCCGCGGGACCGACAGATGGCGCGCCGCGCTCTCGATCATGAACACGCCGAAAACCAGCAGCCCGTACATCAGGAAGACGAGCACCCAGTTCATTCCCAGGATTTTTCTCAGAAAGGGCGTCATGCGTGCGCGGGTGGGCCGACGATAAGCCGCCCGGCCCGCATGGCAAGAAGGGCTTGCGCCCGATACCCGGAGGGCGCGCAGCCGCACATCGTGCGGAAAAACGCCGTGATGATTTGATCCTGATACCTCCGTCCGAGATGGACGATGGCCCGCGGGGTGGCATCAGGATGGGATGTGAGGAACCTCGGCGGGGAAACGCGGGCCATGGCAGCCGTTTTCCCGGACTAAGCGTCTTTATGACGGTCGTGGCGGCAGCGCTGGTATGCAAAACGCCGGGGATAGACGTCCTCCCGCCCACGCGACAACCGGCGGAAGAGCGCGATCTTTTCGCCAGCCGGGCTGCGGGCGTGGACCCGCGTGGCGGAATCACGCCAAACGTCTCCGGTCCTGGCTGAGACTGCGCCGCTCGTATTCCGATGTCGATGGCAGGGTGGCATCCCGGAAAATCCTTGCCTCCCGGCCCCGGCTTCGCGACTTTTCCGGCCCACCGCCGCGCCTTGCGCCTCCCATCTTTTTTCCGCGTCCGCCATGACCAGCGCCAATCCATCGCCACTCGATTTCGCCAGCTCGCCGATCAACCAAGCGCTCACGCCCGGGCGGAAAATCGAGCTGTTCACGCAAATGGTCCGCATCCGGCGCTTCGAGCAGGCCGGCCTCAAATACTATCAGGCCGGAAAAATCGGTGGTTTCCTCCATCTCTACATCGGCCAGGAGGCGGTGGCCGTCGGCACCATTTCGCTCGGCGGCCCGGACGACCATTTCATCACCGCTTACCGCGACCACGGCCACGCGCTGGCCGTCGGCATGAGCATGAACGAGTGCATGGCGGAAATGTTCGGCAAGCAGACCGGCTGCTCCAAGGGCAAGGGCGGCTCGATGCACTTCTTCGCGCCCGACAAGAATTTCTGGGGCGGCCACGGCATCGTCGCCGGCCAGACCCCGCTCGGCCTCGGCCTGGCCTACGGTTTGAAATATCTCGGCAAGGAGGGCTGCTGCCTCTGCTACCTGGGCGATGGCGCGGTCAACCAGGGCGCCTTCCACGAGTCGCTCAACCTTGCCGCCCTGTTCGACATCCCGGTGGTGTTCGTCATCGAAAACAACGGCTACTCGATGGGCACCTCGCAGGAACGCTCGTCTGCCTACGGCGGCTGCCTCGCCCAGCGCGGCGAGGCCTATGGCATGGAGTGGGACGTCATCGACGGCTCGGACATTTACGAAGTCCGCGCCAAAACCCACATCGCCATGGAGCGCGCCCGCAGGGAATTCAAACCCACCCTGCTGGAAATCGACACCTACCGCTACTACGGCCACAGTATTGCCGACGCCAACCACAAGAAATACCGCACGCCCGAGGAGATCGAGAATTACAAGCAGAACCACGATCCCATCAACGTCTTCCGCCGCAAGCTGGTCGGGGAGGGGATTCTAACAGAAGAAGAAGCCGCCGCGATCAACAAGTCCGCCCAGGAGGAAGCCGCCGCATCCGTGAAATTCGCCGATGAATCACCCGCCCCCACCATCGCGGACATCAGCACCGATGTGTATTGGGAATCCGACAACCAAACCGCCGCATCGAAGATCGGCCGCCATTTCTTCGACAGTTGAACCACTCCTGCCATGTCACGCACACTCACCTACCGTGAAGCACTCCGCGAAGGCCTCGATGAGGAACTCGCCCGCGATCCCAACGTCGTCATCATGGGCGAGGAGGTCGCCCAATACAACGGTGCCTACAAGGTCACCGAGGGCCTGTGGAAAAAATGGGGCGACAAGCGCATTGTCGATACTCCGATCTCCGAAGCCGGCTTCATCGGCATGGGCATCGGCGCCTCGATGCTAGGTGTGCGCCCGGTCATGGAACTGATGTTCTGGTCCTTTCACTCGGTTGCCTTCGACCAACTCGTATCCAACGCCGCCTGCGTGCGCTACATGTCCGGCGGCCTCTGCAATTGCCCCATCGTCGTCCGCGGCCCGGCCAACGGCGGCACCGGCGTGGGCGCCACCCACTCGCATATCCCGGAAGGTTTGTTCGCCGCGTTTCCAGGATTGAAAGTCTGCGCGCCCGCCACCCCGGCCGATGCCAAAGGCCTGATCAAAGCCGCCATCCGCGACAACGACCCGGTCTATTTCATGGAAAACACCCTGCTCTACGGCAACTCCGGCGAAGTCCCCGATCCCGCCGAAGGCGACTTCGTCATCCCGCTGGGCGTCGCCGATCTCAAGCGCGAGGGCACGGACATTTCACTCATCGCCCACGGCCGCTCGGTCATCCACGCCCTCGCCGCCGCCGAAACCCTCCAAAACGAACACGGCATCAACGCCGAGGTCCTCGACCTCCGCTCGATCCGCCCGCTCGACGTGGACGCCATCATCAAGACCGTCCGCAAAACCAACCGTGTGTTGCTGATCGACGAATCCAAACCCTTCGGCGGCGTCGCGGCGATGATTTCCACCATCATCATGGAAAACGCCTTCGACTACCTCGACGCCCCGGTCCAGCGCGTTTGCTCGATCGACGCCCCGGCCATCTACTCGCCGCACATCGAAGCCGAACAACTGCCGAACCCCCGCCGGATCATCGAAAAGGTGCTGGCGATGGCGTGAGGGAATTCTTTTCAAGGAATCTCACCCGCCAGCTGCAAAACTTGCTGGCGCAGCGTCGGTGAAAACCAAAAGCGAGCCTCAGATTGGAGCCTGTCGAGATGGATTCCGAGATGGACAATCAGATTCTTCCGTCTTGCCTCAACAAGGATGCCAAGAAGGCCCACGCACTGTAGTCCGAGCGCGGCGGCTGCGGCGCGTCCCGCCTTCTCATCCATCAGCACACGGGACGCTTGGATTTCGAAAGCCAGGGACAAAGCTTCGCATTCGCCCGCATGCAGCCGCGGGAGGGTCAACGACGGGTGAAGGGCTGACGGGGTGCGGATGATGATGAATGGAGGGAAGACAAGTGAAGTGAAACGGGGATCGATTTGCACCAGACGCAAAATCTCGTCCCTCACGGCCGGAGGAGCCTGCACTTCGCCGAAAATTTCAGGCAGAACCGGCTCCAGCCCAAGCAGGCAGAGATTGAGAACCACGGATGTATCGGTAACGACGATCAAACGGACCTGCGGTTTGGGAGGGAAGCAAGGTCTTGCTCCAGCATTTCGGTGGTGAATGAGGGAACGCGGCGCAGGAAAAGCACTTCATCGAATGCGAAGCGGTCCATTCCGGCGATGGACGCCGCAACACTCCTGGAGACCCTGCCGCTCGAAAACAGTGCCACCGCAAGCTCAAGCTTCAATTCGGCTTCATCAAACGAAGCGAGGGCAGGTTCATCCGGCAAGGTCAGGTTCATGGAGAGAATTTACCCGAATGCCGGTTCCAGCCAACCTCAAATCTCAACCCCGCTGATCCTCCCGCAGCCTTCCTGATTGCGCGCCGAATGTGGATATGATGGATTTCGCCAGGGTTTTGCCAATCCATGATCCCCAAAACACCAGGCGGCCCATGGGCAATGCTTGCCATCGCCGTCTTCCTTGCGGCTTTGGTGGCCGCTTTGTGGTCGGGTCGGATACCTCTGTCGTCGGACTTGCCCAGACCAGAGTCCAGCGGCCCCGTGCATGGCAAGTCGCGGTTCAGGGAAATGGCTTCCGATACCCATGCCGCCCGGAAACGTGCGGCCGATCCGAAATTCGTTCAACAATGGCTTGACGAACTTCTCGAACGCCATCCGGAGGCTGAACCCGGGAAACGGGATGTGCCTGATCATGAAAACGGACATCTCGCGTGGGTGGAATTTTCCGAAGAGACCATGGAAGAAATCGAGCTTCCGGAATGCGTGTCGCATTACGTCACGGACCCAACTCTTGAAAACCGCAAGTGCGCCGAGGAATGGTTGGACCACCACAAGCACATCAGAGACGCGCTTGTGGCAATCGGCGCGATCCGGCAACAAGCGATGGGTGATCATCGCTTTGACATGACATCCACACCCGGCGTGAACAACATCAGCAATGCCTTTTACATGTTGTTGGCGAGCGGCTTGATCGCTGCGGAAGACGGCAATGAACCGCTTGCCCGCTCCACCTTCGCGTCCGCCATGGGCCTTGTCCGACACATGGAAGGCATCGAAGCGTCTTCGTTGATTGCACGGGTCATTGCGACCGGTTCCAGAACCGTGATCTATCAAAAATTTCTCGACCGGATTTATCCGATGATCGCGAATGACGCGGACAGGCTTGCGGTATGGCGCGATACATTGTCACCGGGTGACACGAGAGACGGAATGGCTCGGGCGTTGATCGGTGACAATCTGCGGATTGCCAAACTGTTTATCTCAAGCGCGTATTCGGGTGAATTCGATTCGCTGATCGAGATCAATGCCAACGACGCGGAAACCCAACTCTTGATCAATGCCCAATTCGAGGTGAATGCCAGAGCCATCGCCGCCATGAAATCAGGAAGCGCCCTCGATTCGATTCCGTCCATCTATGCACAACCCGTTGAAACACGCGGAATGAGCGGCGAGAGCCGTAATTTTTTCATCGAACAGATGGAAAGCTCACAATCGGCGATGACAGCGATACTGAAAAAAGAAACCCACCTGATGATGTATGACGCAGCGCTTGCGGCCGCGCTGGGTGTAGCGATTCCATACGATCCCGTCAGTGGAAAACCATTCCTGTGGGACAAGTCCACAAAGACTCTAAGCGCCCCGGAGGGAACGACTCCGCAGAAGCCGTTGAGCCTTCCAATCAAAAACTGACCGGAAGGAATCTCCGAAATTTCAACCATCGACTCCAGCATTGCGATAGGCGTCACCCTACATATCCTCACAATCATGTCGCTTGCCACACAAGGTTGGATGAATGTCTCTTCCGGTCTCAGAGAAGGCCTGTTGGAGAGACTGCGGAACGACATCTTTCAGCCGGGCCGGGCCGGTTCGCGCTGTCTGCTCGATCATCCGCTCGTTCGCGAGTCAGCCATCATCGTGCGCGATCATTTGGCAACGCGCGGCCTGCTTGATGCGCCGTCCGTTGCCATCCAGGCCATCGCCTTCGACAAAACACCGGAGGTCAACTGGAAGGTGTCATGGCATCAGGATCTGATGTTTCCTTTTGCCCGCATGGCATCCGCGCCGGATTACACACTTGCCTGTGAAAAAGACGGCATCCCCTTCGCCAGGCCACCCGCCGGCGTGCTTGCGGACTTGACCGCCGTCCGGCTCTCCCTCGATCCATGCGATTGCGAAAACGGTCCGCTACGTGTCTCCACGGGCACGCACAGGGAAGGGATCATCCCCGCCGGGCAAATCATGAATCGCGTCGCACAAGCTGGCGAAATCACATGTACGAACAAGGCCGGCGATCTTTTCCTGATGAAACCGCTTCTCCTTCACGCCTCCTCGCAAGCCACATCCCCGGGGCACAGGCGCATCCTCCACCTCGTCTATCACAACGGCGGACCGGTCGCCGAGCCATGGCACCGCGCGGTTTGACTTCCTTCTTGTGCGCAAGCCGCGGGCATGTTTGCTTCCACATGAATTTCATAAGTCATGACTTCCGGACTTTTGCCCGTCATCGCCCTTCTGGCATTTTTCTGCTCTTCCCCCGGCCTGCGGGCGGAGGGTCTGCCTGCGGCGGAAAAAACCAAGATCGAGGCCCTGCTCACGCACGTCGGCGGTCTTTCCGACGCGAGGTTCATCCGCAACGGCAGGGACTACGACGCCAAATCCGCCGTCAAGTTCCTGCGCGGCAAGTGGCAGGCCAACGAAAAGAAAATCGACAGCGCGGCAAGCTTCATCCGCGTCGCCGCCACCCGTTCGTCCACCACCGGCAAACCCTACCTGATCCGGCTCAGGGGTGAAGCGCCAACCCCATGCGGCGAATACCTC
>JALOUA010000107.1 GCA_025457625.1 Akkermansiaceae bacterium | reverse complement strand
TGGTCGCCGACAAAGCGGCGCGACTCGCGCTTGCCGGGAACCGCGCCCATCCAGTCGAGTTCATAGTTGGTGAGTTTTTCGGCGAGCGGCGAGCGGTTCTTGAGGTAGTCCCAGACACCAAGGGTGATGCGCTGGACTTCCTCCTTGATCCGCGTCGAGTCATGCACGGTGTCGAGCGCGCCGCCCCACTCGAGCCACCAGAAGCCGCCGGTATCGGGAAAGAAATGCTCGCAGACCGGCCGGTAGGGGCCGAAATCGTCGGCGTTGATTTCCATGCCCACCCATGCGGGCAGCGTGAACGGCATCGGCCGGCCGGCGT
The DNA here is from genome assembly GCA_025457625.1 of Akkermansiaceae bacterium. Lineage (GTDB taxonomy): Bacteria > Verrucomicrobiota > Verrucomicrobiia > Verrucomicrobiales > Akkermansiaceae > Luteolibacter. The sequence goes on along the minus strand of JALOUA010000107.1, from coordinate 16,464 downwards.
CGCGCGCGTGCATGTGCAGGCTCATGCCCATCGTGTCGCTGTTCGCCTCTTCCGGGCACATCGGCTCGTTGAATTCGCAACGCGCCTCGACGCCATGACGGAAGGCCGCCCCGGCCACCGCGCCAACCACGCCGTCGCCCGAGCAGTCGGCGTAATACGAGGCTTCAAACTCGTGCCAGGTCTCGTCGATCGGGCAGTAGGCCTTGACCAGGGTGATCCGGTCGGCATCCGCGTTGACCGTCACAAAGCAAACGGCGCAGTTGAGGAACAGATCGAGATGAGGTTCGTTGCGCACGAGGGTTTCCAGTTCGAGGTTCCAGCCCTCGGGACACCAGGTCGGGTTGCGGCGCAGGTTGTTGAGGAAAAGTTCCTCGATCAATCCGGTTTCACGCGAGTAGGCGAAGTTGCACAACGTGGCGCCGACCGGTGGCACGCGGATCTCGGTGCTGGCATTGCCGCCCAGCACCGGACGGTCCTGCACCAGCGCCGTGCGGATGCCCTGACGCGCTGCCGTCACTGCGGCGCAGATTCCGGCCAGGCCGCCGCCAACCACGACGAAATCATGGGTATGATGGATGGTTTTCATGGGTTTTGTAACTTGGGTTTGCGGAATCGTCCCGCAATGACGGCGCTGAGCACAAAGATCAGACAACTGAGCGGATAAATCCAAAACTCATCCATCTGGAGGCTGTTGCGCCGGATCAGGATGATAAAGGTCAAGGCGGCGGCGACGGAGGTGATGGTGCCGGCGAGGATGGCCGGGAACGAGCCGCGCCGCACAAGCGCGTGGATGGCGATCATCAGCAGCGGACCATAGGTCAGCACCGGCACCTTGTAGGCGAGGTTGAGCAGTCCCTCGTTCCGCACCAGGTGCCCGGCGAGGTAAGCCAGCAGGCACAGCACCAGCCCCCAGCCAACCACTGAGATTCGCGACATCCGCAGGCATTCCCGCTCACTCGCGGCGGGGCGGATCCACTTGAGGTAGATGCCGTTGACGGTGGTTTCGGAAAGTGCCGCCAGCGCCGAATCGAGGGTCGAGATGCCGGCCGCGAAAATCCCCGCGATGAGCAACCCGCTCACGCCCACCGGAAGCTCGTGCATGATGAAGTATGGGAAGGCGCGGCTCGGTTGTTCGGCAAGAAAGGCGGTGGCCGCCGCATCGGGCGGGTGATGCTGATAGAAAATCCACACCCCGAGGCCCACGGCCGCGAGCAGCAGGGTGAATAACACGATCCCGAGCGACCCGAGCACCGCCTTGCGCGCTTCCTTGTAATCCCGGCAGCACATCATCCGCTGGGTGATCACCTGGTCCACCGAGTTCTGCGCCAGTTCGAAGATGGCGAAACAGATCAGTCCGGTCCACACCGTCCAGGTTTTGGCGGGATCGGTTGAGAGATCGATGAGCCGCAGCTTTGCGGCATCGTCGAGCTCGCGCACCGCCTCGGCGAAGCCGATGGGCAGTTTGCCGAGGATCACCAGCACCGAAACCGCCGCGCCGGCCACGATGATGCAGAACAGGATGAAGTCGGTCCAGATGACCGTGGTGATGCCGCCCATCAGGGTCCAGACCACGGCGAAGATGCCGATGATCAGAATCGAGTGGCCGATGGGTATGTCCACCACCACGCCCAGCATCAGCGCCACAGTCAGCAGCCGCACCCCGTGGCCAAGCACCGCGCCGCCGAGAAACAGCCCGCGCGACAAGTGGGCCGCCTCCGCTCCCAGACGGTTCCCGATGAACTCATAGGGACTGTAAATCTGCCGTTCGTAATAGGCTTTCACAAACAGCCACGACATCAGGACCTTGGCGACAATGAAACCCAGCAGGGTGCCTTGCAGAAACAACAGGTTGCCGCCTGCGGCGAAAATCGCCCCCGGCACCGCGATCACCGTCACGGCACTGATCTGTGAGGCCATGATCGAGGCCGACACCGCCCACCAGGGCAGGTTGCGCCCGCCAAGGAAGAATCCCTCCACGCCGCTGGCCTTGCCCTTGAGCAGGTGACCCAAAAAAGTCGTTCCCACGACAACGATTGCCACGACGCCCCAATTGATCCATCCGAATGTCATAAAATGGGTTTCAACGGGTTTTCTGCACCGCCTTTACCTGGACTTGAAAAATCATTAGTGGATCCAACCGGATCTGGCAATGCGCTCGTGCGCAAAAGAATGAATGGTTTGCGCCAATGGCCGATCACTGCCCAAGCCGCGCCCAAAGCGGCCACGACGCTACGGTATGGGCGATTTCGTCGTCGATGCTTTCGCTTTGCCGGGGCGGTGCAGACTGGCACTGACAGTCCCAGCCACGGTGGGACGCTCTTTCTCCCTTGGCGGAACACCGGTCACGGGTTTCCGAGCTAACCGGGGGCCGCGGTGCGCTCCAGCCTTTGGATCGACCGATCATGGACGCGAGCAAGCACGAGCACGGCGAAAAGCGCGCCGCAGAGTGCGAGAAACATGTCCCACTGGGTATCCCAGCCATCGCCCTGGGTGCCGAGGAACGATTCGGCGGCTTCGGCGGAAACGAGCGCCGCGGCCCATTCGATGAGTTCGTAGGCGGCGCTGATGGCCAGCGCCACGGAGACGACACAGAAACCCAGCCAGCCGCGGTGGGCGATCACGCGGATGCGTAAAAAAATCTCGCGGCAGACGAGTGCGGGCACCAGTCCCTGCATGATGTGGCCTAACCGGTCGTAATGATTCCGCTGCCAGCCGAGATGCTCGCCCACCCAGTCGCCGAGCGGCACGCGGGCATAAGTGTAATGTCCGCCGACTAGCAGCACGATCATGTGCAGCGCGATCCATACCAGGACAAAGCGGGAAAAGCGCCAGCCATTGCGGCCCGCGATGAACAAGGCGATGAAGCCGAGAAACACCGGCACGACCTCCAGCCACCAAGTCAGCCGGTCATAGGGCCGCCATGCCGACCATGCGACGACCGGCGCGATGACTGCAAGCAGCAGGATGTTCGGGTGGGTTTTCAAAGTGGAACTCACTGCAACGCGAGTACCTTGGGCGGGCTCGCATTGCCGAAGCGGTCGAGCGCCGTCACGGCGATCGCGTCGGCGCGCGGGATGCTCGTTTGGCCGGCACCGGCCGGGATGATTTTCATCGTGCGCCAACTGCCGCCGTTGCGGGCCTGCACGGCCACCTTGGCGGTGGTCTTGTCCGGTTGCCAGCGGACCAGGGTTTGATTGCCGCTCACGGAAGCTCCCACGCCCGGCGATGCCGGGGCGCGCTTGCTGACCCACGGCATCGGCGGCACCGCGGCCGGCTGGGTGTAGGTGCCGGCCAGTCGGGTGGAAATGCCGCCGCGGTTGGTGACCAGGCTTTTGGCGCTCCAGTGGATGTGGCCGTTCCAATTGCGGCCGATCTTGCGCGTCAGGTCGATCTGCCGGGTGATTTCCGAAGCCGGCCTGCCGGGATCATCCGATGAGTTGATGCGCGAGGTGGCGATGCCCGGCCAAACCGGGCGGCTCCCCTGGCCGCGCCACCACTCTAACAGCAGGGGGAAACTCTGCTTGCGCGGCTCGATCCGCCAGTAGAGCTGCGGCGCGAGGTAATCGACCCAGCCCTTGCCGAGCCATTTGCGGGAATCCCCGGCAAGCTGCTCGTAGCTGTCGAGGCCGGCCTCGATGCCCGCCGGCACGCCCGGCCGCCAGATGCCGAAGGGGCTGATGCCCACCCGCACCCAGGATTTCTCGCGTTTCACCGACGAGTAGAGGCTGCTGACGAAACCATCGACATAACTGCGGCGCTGGGCGGGCGATTTGCCATCGGCAAAACGCAGCCCGCCGCTGGGGTAGGGGTAGAAGTAATCATCGAGGTGGACGCCATCGATGTCGTAGCGCCGCACCACGTCCATGATCACGCGCAGCGCGTGCTCGCGGGTTTGCGGATGTCCGGGATCGCACCACGTCATGCTGCCGTAGCGCCGGGTGACCTGCGGCATCGCGCGGGTGATGTGGTTGGAGGCAACCTGCTGCGAGTTGTTGGAAAGCGCGCGGAACGGGTTGAACCACGCATGGACCTCGATGCCGCGCGCATGCGCCTCGCGGATGCAGAACGCCAGCGGATCATAGCCCGGCGAGCGTCCCATGGTTCCGGTGAGCCACGGACTCCAGGGCTCGATCGATGACTGATAGACCGCGTCGCCCTGCGGCCGCACCTGGAAGATCACCGCGTTCATTTTCAGGCTGGCGATGCGGTCGAGCATCGCGCGCAGCTCGGCCTGCTGGGCGGAGGCGCTCAGTCCCTTGCTGCTCGGCCAGTCGATGTTGTAGATGTTGGCGATCCACGCGCCGCGGAATTCGCGGGCGAGATCCGGTGGTTTCTCACCGGTCGGTGTGTAAGACTGGGCAGGCGCACCCATCATCAAGGCCAGCAGAATCAGCGGAATTCGATGCATGCCGCCATCCTGCCCCAGTCCGCCTGATCCTGCAAGCCCGGGGCACGCGCTAGCCAATAGGCAGAGCCGCGTTGAGGTTGATCATTGCGCGAGGTCCCGGCCGATCGCGCGCAGGATTTCGAGACGGCCGTCGCGGGATTTCGCGGAACTTGCCAGGACCTCGGGCGCGGCGGGTGCGAGCGCTGCCAGAAACAATGCGATCGAGGCTTTGGTTTTCGCCGGGGATTGTTTGTCGGTTTTGGTGAACACCAGCGAGAACGGCGTGCCGGTGCCGCCGAGCCATGCGAGGAAATCCAGGTCGATGCGCTGCGGCTTGTGGCGCGAGTCGATGAGCGTGAACACGCGCCGCAGGTTCGCGCGGCCTTCGAGGTAATCACCGGCCCGCTCGTTGAAATCGAATTTCTCGTTTTTCGCGGCCTTGGCGAAGCCGTAACCCGGCAGGTCCACCAGCGACCACGACTGGTTCATCAGGAAGAAATTCAGCAGCCGCGTCTTGCCGGGCGTGGCGGAGACCTTGGCCAGCGAGTGGCGGTTGGCCAGCAGGTTGACGAGCGAGGACTTGCCGACGTTCGAGCGGCCGATGAAGGCGAATTCCGGATGCTCCCAAACCGGGCACTCCGCGAGACCGCGGGCGCTGGTGACGAATTCGGCGGACTTGATCTGCATGCGCCGCAGCCTCCGGGAACCAACACCATCCGGCAACCCCGGATTCCGGACAAAAAATCCCCGCCGTCAAAGTGCCATGTATTCATCGAGCATGCGCACACGCAGGTAGTCGTCCATGTCCGCGACCATGCCCTCGACGTGGTGCTGGGTCGCCGCGATGGTTGCCTCGGTGGTGCTGAACCAGAACTGCTGATAGGGATCGAGGCCGAAGTAGGTGGCGATCTCGAAAACGTCGCCGGATTCCAGCGAGCGCGGCAGTCCCTCGTCATGCCAGCGTGCGATCGTCTGGTCCCACCACATCGCCCATTCCCATCGCGGCAAGCGGTCCGCCGGCTGGAAGTTCATGACGGCGCGGAATCGTTCGACGTGGTTCATGGGTCTGTGTCCGAGACGCGCGGAGCCGCGGAATGGCGGCCATCATCCACGTGCGGACCTGCCGTCGGCAAGCGCCAAAGCGCGTGCCCATGCAAGCTCCGGTCCCACCCGTATTCCCTATTGGCAGCGCCCGGGAGGTGGCCTAGCCTCGCCCCTCACATGTCCGACAAAACCCGTTTTCACTTCACCGGCATCTGTGGCACCGCCATGGGGGCCGTCGCCGCCGCCATGAAACAGCGCGGATTTTCCGTCACCGGCTCCGATGCCAACGTCTATCCGCCGATGTCGGATTTCCTGCGCGCCCAGGGCATCGCGCTCAGCGAGGGCTACCGCGGTGAAAACATCCCTGCGGACACCGATGTCGTGGTGATCGGCAACGCCATCTCGCGCGGCAACCCGGAGGCCGAGGCCGCGCTCGACCGCAAGCTGCTCTACCTCTCGCTGCCCGAGGTGATGAAGGAGTTCTTCCTGCGCGGCAAACGCAACTTCGTCGTCTCCGGAACCCATGGCAAAACCACCACCTCGGCCATGCTTGCGTGGCTGCTGCGCCACGCCGGACGCGATCCGGGATTCATGATCGGCGGCCTGCCCAAAAACCTCGGCCGCGGCGCGCATTTCACCGACTCCGTTTTCAACGTGCTCGAAGGCGACGAATACGACACCGCCTTCTTCGACAAGCGCTCGAAGTTCCTCCACTACCTTCCCGAGTGCGTCGTCATCAACAACATCGAGTTCGACCACGCCGATATCTACAACTCGCTCGACGAGATCAAACTCACCTTCCGCCGCCTGCTCAACATCGTCCCGCGCGGCGGCATGGCCTTCATCAATGGCGACGAACCCGACTGCCTCGATGTCGCCCGTGACGCGCCCTGTCCGGTCACCACCGTCGGCATCGGGGATGGCAACACGCTGCGCATCGGGAACATCGTCTATCAGCCGGATCGCAGTTCGTTCGCCCTTGGCGGCGTGCCGTATTCGCTGCGCATGACCGGCGAGTTCAACGTGCGCAACGCCGCGATGGCCGCCGCCGCCGCCACCTTCGCCGGACTGACGGCCGGGGAAATCCGCGCCGGCCTCGAGACCTTCGAGGGCGTCGCCCGCCGCCAGGAACTCCGTGGCGAGGTGAACGGCATCAAGGTGATCGACGACTTCGCCCACCATCCCACCGCCATCCGTCTCGCCGTGCAGAGCCTGCGCCAGCGCCACCCGGACTCGCGCCTGTGGATCCTTTTCGAACCCCGCTCCAACACCACCCGCCGCGCCGTGTTCCAGAACGAACTCGCCGAGGCCCTCGCGCTGGCCGACTTCGCCGTTGTCGCCGCGCTCACCGACCTCCACAAGATCCCGGAAAACGACCGGCTCGATCCCGCCCGGCTGTCCGCCGACATCGCCCGCCTGGGCGGGCGCGGCTTCTATCTGCCCGACGTGGAAACCATCGTCGCCCACGTCAAGGCCAACGCCACCCCGGGCGACGTCGTCGCCGTGCTTTCCAACGGCGGCTTTGGCGGCATCCACCAGAAGCTCATCGGCGCGCTCCATCCGGGATGATCCCAATGCGGGAACAAAACCGAGGATGGCCGGACGATGGCATCGACCGGCGGGCATTGGAAACCATGGCACCCGGCCTCACGGCAGGTGGGTCACGCCCATCAGGAAGCGGTCGCACTCGCGGGCGGCGCCGCGGCCCTCGTTGATGGCCCAGACGACGAGCGACTGTCCGCGGCGCATGTCGCCGGCGGCGAAGACTCCGGGAACATTGGTCGTGTATTTGTCATGCTCGGCCTTGACGTTGGAGCGGGCGTCGGTTTCGAGTTCGAATTGTTTGACGATCTCCTGCTCGGGGCCGAGGAAACCCATCGCAAGCAACACAAGCTGGGCGGGGATGGTGCGGGCGCTGCCTGCCTTTTCCTTGGGCATGTAGCGGCCGTTTTCATGAACCCATTCGATGTCACAGATTTCCAATCCTGTTAGATCGCCCTTATCGTCCTTGAGGAACCGCTTGGTCTGGATGAGATATTGGCGGGGATCCTGTCCCTGCACGGCGGCGGCCTCCTCCTGGCCGTAGTCCATCTTGTAAACCTTGGGCCACTCGGGCCACGGGTTGTCGGCGGCGCGCTCCATCGGCGGCCTGGGCATGATTTCGAGCTGGATCACGCTCTTGCACCCATGGCGCAGGCTGGTGCCGACACAGTCGGTGCCGGTGTCGCCGCCGCCGATGACAACCACGTCCCGGCCCTTCGCGTTGAGCGCGGGAATGGTGCCGTCGAACCGGTGGTCGAGCTGGTACTGGGTGTTTTCCGTTAGAAACTCCATCGCGAGATGCACGCCTTTGGCATCGCGGCCCTCGATCGGCAGGTCGCGGCCGGCGGTCGCGCCGCAGCACAGGACGATGGCGTCGAAGTCCTTGCGGAGCTTTTGCGCGGTCCACTCGGAGTCATGGCCGATGTGGACGCCGGTTTTGAAAACGATGCCTTCCTCCGCGAGCAGGTTGACGCGGCGTTGCACGACTTCCTCCTTGTCGAGTTTCATGTTGGGGATGCCATACATGAGCAGTCCGCCGATGCGGTCGGCGCGTTCGAACACGGTGACGCTGTGGCCGGCCTGGTTGAGTTGGTCGGCGCAGGCGAGCCCGGCGGGACCGGAGCCCACCACGGCGACTTTCCTGCCGGTGCGTTTTTCCGGGAGTCTTGGTGTGACCCAGCCTTCCTCGAAGCCCTTGTCGATGATGGCGCACTCGTTGTTCTTGATGGTGACGGGCGGCTCGATGACACCGAGCACGCAGGAACCCTCGCAGGGAGCGGGGCAGACGCGGCCGGTGAATTCCGGGAAATTGTTGGTCTTGTGCAGCCGCTCGAGCGCCTCCCTCCAGCGGCCGCGGAAGATCAGGTCGTTCCACTCGGGGATCAGGTTGTTGATCGGGCAGCCGGATGCCATGCCGGAGACGATGTGGCCGGTGTGGCAGAACGGCGTGCCGCAGTCCATGCAGCGCGCGCCCTGGGCCGCGCGTTCCTTGTCGTTGCCGTGGATTTTGAATTCGCGCCAGTTTTTCAGGCGTTCGATTGGTGCGAGTTCGGAATCCGTCTTGCGCGGGATTTCCATGAATCCGGTAGGTTTTCCCATGGTGATTTGATTTGAATGAGATGTTTGTGGCGGCGCTCTGCGAGCGTCGAGGCGAATGAGGTGTGATGAAGTCTCCAGGGTGATTTGGTTAGAGAGTCAGCGACGGTCACAGACCGACGCTACAGTTTCAGTTTCCGCCGACGCGGGCGAGGTCCTTGAGGTTTTCCTCGAAGGCGGCCATCGCGGCTTCGTCGCCGGAGAGGCCCTGTTCCTCGACCTTGCGGAAACATTCCAGCATGCGCTCGTAATCGCGCGGCAGGACCTTGAAGAACTTCGGCAGCTCGGTGTTCCAGTTTTCCAACAGGAACCTGCCCCGTTCGGAGCCGGTGACTTCGACGTGTTTTTCGATTTCGGCCTTCACGTTGGCGATGTCCTTGTCGCCGCATTCGATGAGGCGGTAGAGGTTGACCATCTCCTTGTTGAGGCGTTTTTCGAACAGGCCGTCGATGTCATAAACATAGGCGGTGCCGCCGGACATGCCTGCGGCGAAGTTGCGGCCGGTCTCGCCGAGCACGATGACCTGGCCGCCGGTCATGTATTCGCAGCCGTGGTCGCCGACGCCCTCGACGACGGTCCTGACGCCGGAGTTGCGCACGCAGAAGCGCTCTCCGGCGATGCCGTTGATGTAGGCGCAGCCGGTGGTGGCGCCGTAGAAGGCGACGTTGCCGATGAGGATGTTCTCCTCGGCCTTGAACGACGATCCTTTCGGCGGATAGATGATGATTTTGGCGCCGGACAGCCCCTTGCCGACGTAGTCGTTGGCGTCGCCTTCGAGTTCGAAGGTCATGCCCGGCGGGCAGAATGCGGCGAGCGACTGTCCGGCGCTGCCGTGGAACTTGAGGTGGATGGTGTCCTCCGGGAGTCCCTGGCTGCCGTGTTTGCGGGTGAGCTCGCTGCCGGTGATGGTGCCGACCACGCGGTTGATATTGATGATCGGCAGCTCGGCATGGACTTTCGCGCCGCGCTCGATGGCGGGTTTGCAGAGCTTGAGCAGCATCGTCATGTCGAGCGATTTCTCAAGTCCGTGATCCTGTTCCTTTTGGCAGAACGAGCCGACCTCTTCGCCCACATCGGGTTTGTTCGGTGGCTTCCTGGGTGTCGAGGCAATCGACGTGGCCGACCATTTCATCGACGGTGCGGAAGCCGAGTCCGGCCATGATTTCGCGCATTTCCATGGCGATGAAGGTCATGAAGTTGACCACGTGTTCGGGCTTGCCGGTGAAATTCTTGCGCAGCCTGGGATCCTGGGTGGCGACGCCGACCGGGCAGGTGTTCTTCTGGCAGACGCGCATCATCAGGCAGCCGACGGAAACCAGCGGCGCGGTGGCGAAACCGTATTCCTCGGCACCCAACAGCGCGGCGATGGCCACATCGCGGCCGGTCTTGAGCTGGCCGTCGGTCTCGAGCACCACGCGCGAGCGAAGGTCGTTGAGCAGCAGGATCTGGTTGGTTTCGGCAAGGCCGAGTTCCCATGGCGCGCCGGCGTTGTAGATCGACGACGAGGGCGAGGCGCCCGTGCCGCCGTCGTGGCCGGCGATGAGGATGACATCCGCATGCGCCTTGGCGACGCCCGCGGCGATGGTGCCCACCCCGACTTCCGCCACCAGCTTGACGTTGATGCGGGCGCGCGGGTTGGAGTTCTTCAAGTCGTGGATCAGCTCGGCGAGATCCTCGATCGAATAGATATCATGATGCGGGGGCGGTGAAACGAGGCCCACGCCCGGTGTCGAGTGGCGGACTTTGGCGATCCAGGGATAGACCTTGGAGCCCGGCAGCTCGCCGCCCTCGCCGGGCTTCGCGCCCTGCGAGATCTTGATCTGGATCTCATCCGCATTGACGAGGTATTCGCTGGTCACGCCGAAGCGGCCGGAAGCGACCTGCTTGATGGCGGAGCGTTTGCTGTCGCCGTTGGGCATGGGTTTGAAGCGTTCCGGGTCCTCGCCGCCTTCGCCGGTGTTGGACTTGCCGCCGAGGCGGTTCATGGCGATGGCGAGCGTTTCGTGGGCCTCCTGCGAGATGGAGCCCCATGACATGGCGCCGGTCTTGAAGCGGCGGGTGATGGCCTCCACCGGTTCGACTTCCTCCAGCGGCACCGGTTTGCGCTTGTTCCTGAATTTCATCAGGCCGCGCAGCGTGGAGAGGTTCTCGCTCTGGTCGTTGACCTTCCTGGCGTACTGTTTGAAAACCTCATAACTGCCGGTGCGCACCGCCTTTTGGAGGAGGTGGATGGTTTCCGGATTGAAGAGGTGGAACTCGCCGTCGCTGCGCCATTGATACATGCCGCCGGAATCGAGCGCCTGTTCCTCGGTTTCGATGTGGCGGTCCGGGAAGGCCATGCGATGGCGGATGAGCGCCTCCTCGGCGATCGCGTCGATGTCCGATCCCTCGCAGCGGCTGGACGTGCCGGTGAAGTATTTGTTCACCAACTCGGTGCTCAGGCCGATGGTTTCGAAAATCTGCGCGCCGCGATAGGAGGCGACCGTCGAGATGCCCATCTTGGCCATGGTTTTCACCACGCCTTTGATGGATCCCTTGAGGTAGTTGTAAACCGCCTTGTCGTAGTCGATGTCGAGCATCTGGTCCTTGATCATCCGGTGGATGGAATCGAAGGCCATGTACGGGTTGATGGCGTCCGCGCCGTAGCCGATGAGGGTGGAGAAGTGGTGGACCTCGCGGGCCTCGCCGGTTTCAAGGATGAGGGATACCTTGGTGCGGGTGCCGGAACGCACCAAATGATGATGCAGTCCGCCCATCACCAGCAGCGTGGGCATCGCGGCGTTGGTGGCGTTGATGTTGCGGTCGGAAATGATCAGGATGTTGCAACCCGAGGCGATGGCGTTGTCCGCGGTCTTGCAGAGCCTGGCAAACGCGGCCTCCAAGCCCCTGCCACCCTGGTCGGCGGGGAACAGCGCGTGCAGGGTGGTGGCCTCGAAGCCTTCGCGCCGGATCTCGCGGAGTTGGGCGAGCTGCTTGTTGTCGAGCAACGGGTGGTCCAGCCGGATCATGCGGCAACTGTGCGGTCCGGGATCGAGCAGATTGCCCTCGGAACCAATGAAGGTTTCGGTGGCGGTGACGAGTTCCTCGCGGATGCAGTCGAGCGCCGGGTTGGTGACCTGGGCGAAGATCTGCTTGAAGTACTGATAGAGGTGCTTCGGTTTCTCCGAAAGCACGGCGAGCGGCGTGTCGTTGCCCATCGAGGCGATCGGCTGCACGCCGGTGGCCGCCGTGGGGCCGAGCAACATGCGCAGGTCCTCGTAGGTGTAGCCGAAAGCGAGCTGGCGCTGGAGGACGCGGTCCTCTTCGACGTTTTTCGGCGCTTGCGGCGCGGGCAGGTCCTTGAGGAAGATGCGGTTTTCATCGAGCCACTGCCTGTAGGGCCTGGCGGAATAGACGCGCTTCTTGATTTCCTCGTCGGGGATGATGCGGCCTTCCTTCATGTCCACCAGGAACATGCGTCCGGGCTGCAGGCGGCCTTTCCTCACCACCGTGAGCGGATCGAGATCCGGAATCACTCCGACCTCGGACGCCATGATCACGAGGTCGTCATCGGTGACGTAATAGCGGCTCGGCCGCAGGCCGTTGCGGTCGAGCACGGCGCCGATCATCTGGCCGTCCGAGAAAGTGATCGAGGCCGGGCCGTCCCACGGCTCCATCATGCAGGCGTGGAATTCATAAAACGCCTTCTTGTCCTCATCCATCATGGTGTGGCGCTCCCATGGCTCGGGGATCATCATCATCATGGCATGCACCAGGTCGTAGCCGCCGAAGTGCATGAACTCGAGCGCGTTGTCGAAGCGCGCGGAGTCCGATCCGTCCTCGTTGATCACCGGGAAAACGCTCTCGATGTCATCGCCGAACTTGTCGCTCTTGCAGAGCGCCTGGCGCGCCTTCATGAAGTTGGCGTTGCCCATCACCGTGTTGATCTCGCCGTTGTGGGCGATGAAGCGGTTCGGGTGCGCGCGCGACCAGCTCGGGAACGTGTTGGTCGAGAAGCGCGTGTGCATCAGCGCCAGCGCGGACTCGAAATCCGGGTCGTGCAGGTCCGGGAAATACCCCGCGAGCTGGCAGGGCGTGAGCATGCCCTTGTAAACCATCGTGCGCGCCGAGAGATTGGTCACGTAGTGGTAATCCGCGCCGGGAAACTTGTTGGACTTGTTGCCATGGACGTCGGTGAACTTGGTGGGCATCTCGTTGTTGCGGATCCACTGGCCGACCCGCTTGCGGATCACGTAGAGCTTGCGCTCGAAATCCATCGGGTCGGTCAGGTCGGCGCTTTTGCCGATGAAAACCTGCTTGAGCGAGGGTTCGTAGCGGCCCGAGGTCTTGCCGAGGATTTCGCTTTTCACCGGCACGGTGCGCCAGCCGAGGAACTTCTGCCCCTCCTCGCGGATGACGTGTTCGAAGACCTGCATCGCGGCCTCGCGCTCGCTGGTGTGGGGCGAGAGGAAAACGATGCCCGAGCCGTATTCGCCTTCCGGCGGCAGTTCGATGCCCTTTCTGGCCATTTCCTTGCGCAGGAACTTGTCGGGCATCTGGACGAAAAGCCCCGCGCCGTCGCCGGTGGCGGGATCCGATCCGCTGGCTCCCCGGTGGTCCATGTTTTCGTTCATCGTGAGGGTTTTCACGATGATGTCATGGGACCGCTTGCCTTTCAGATGGGCGATGAAACCGACCCCGCATGAGTCTTTTTCGTGCGACGGATGCCACAGTCCCTGGGGTTGCGGCCAGCCAAGCGGGGAGTTCTGCGAAACGGACATGGAGTGGTGGATGGTGGATGTTGGAATTTGGAACAGGGGGCCGGGACGCCGGAAAGGACACCGGGGCGAAGCACTCGGGATGCCAGAACGGATTCTGACATCCCGCGGGCACGCTTGGGCGCGCGGCAAATGGGTCGGAATCTTGTTTCGGGGATTCGAGCTGTCAAGGCCGGGATGGTTTGGGCGATGGGCCAAAAAGAACACCCGCCTGGTTCCGTCCGTCAATCATCGGCTTGACCCGGTTCGGGTTTCAGATCAAACCCATAGCCAGCAAGCAATCCGTTCCCTAACGACCATCGGTTGTTTTTACCTGAAAAACCATGAATGCCTTCGTCTGCCGTGAGGCGCGCGCTCTGGAAACCCGGGTCGCGCTGGATCCTCCGGCCGTCGCCCGGTGGGTGAAACTCGGCATCCGGGTCGGCGTGGAAGCCGGTGCCGGCCTGGCCTCCGGTCACCCGGATGCCAGCTACATCGCCGCCGGGGCCGAAATCGCCCCGGATGCCGGTCGCGCACTCGCAGAGGCCGACTGGGTGCTGCGCGTGCGCCCGCCGGAAGTGGCGGACATCACCCGCCAGAAGAACGGTTCCGTCGCCGCGGGCTTCATGGATCCGTTTGGCGGACGGGCGCGGATTGCCGCGATGGCGGCCGCCGGGGTCACCGGCATCTGCATGGAACTCATCCCGCGCACCACGCTGGCACAGAAAATGGATGCGCTGAGTTCGCAGGCGAATCTCGCCGGCTATGCCGCGGTGCTGATGGCCGCCGGCCGCCTGGACTCGATCCTGCCGATGATGATGACACCCGCGGGCACGATTTCCCCGGCGCGGGTGTTTGTGGTCGGCGTGGGCGTGGCCGGCCTGCAGGCGATCGCCACGGCACGCCGCCTCGGGGCGCGCGTCGAGGCGTTCGACACGCGCCCGGTGGTCGAGGAACAGGTGCGCTCGCTGGGTGCGAAGTTTGTCAAAATCGATATCGGTGAAACCGGTCAAACCGATCAGGGATACGCCAGGGAACTGACGCCCGCGCAGGTCGCGCTGCAACAGGCCGGCATGGCGAAAGTCTGCGCCTCATCCGACATCGTGATCACCACGGCCAAGGTGTTCGGCCGCGAGGCGCCGCGGCTGGTCACGGCAGCCATGCTGGGCGGCATGCGTTCCGGCGCGGTGGTCGTCGATCTCGCCGCCGGCAGCGGGGGGAACGTCGAGGGCACCCGTGTCGATGAGGAAGTGGTGCTGGAAAACGGCGTGCGCATCCTCGGTTGGGACGCGCCGGAATGCCGGGTGCCGCGCCATGCCAGCCAGGTCTATGCCGCCAACCTCACCGCGTTGATGGAACACTTCCACACGCCCGGCGGCTGTCCCGATCTCGATCGCGACGACGAGATCCTGACAAGTTGCCTGCTCGTCCACCGCGGCAGGATCCACCCGCGCTTCACCACCACCTGACCATCATGGAACTCGCCCCATTGCTGCTGTTGTTGTTCGCCTTCACGCTCGCCGTGTTTCTCGGATTCGAACTCATTGCCAAAGTGCCCTCGCAGCTTCACACGCCGCTGATGTCCGGGTCCAACGCGATTTCCGGCATCACGATGGTCGGAGCCCTGCTCGCCCTCGCGGGCTCCGGCCAGCCGTTCGCCCGCTGGCTCGGCTTCGCCGCACTGGTGCTGGCCACCATCAACGTCGTCGGCGGCTACGTCGTCACCGACCGCATGCTCGCCATGTTCAGGAAGAAGGAGAAACCGTGAAGGAAGTCCTCATCAACCTGCTCTATATCGCCGCCGCGGTGATGTTCATCTTCGGCATCAAGTGGCTCGGCAACGCCGCCACGGCGCGCCGCGGCAACCGCGTCTCGTCGCTCGGCATGCTGCTCGCGGTGGTCGCCACGCTGCTCTACGGCGGCCTCGATTGGCCGCTGGTCGCGGCGGGGGTTCTGTTAGGCGCGGCCATCGGCCTGGCCGCCGCACTGCGGGTGAAGATGACCGGCATGCCGGAAATGGTCGCCCTGTTCAACGGTTTCGGCGGACTGGCCAGCCTGCTGGTGGGTGCCGCGGAGTATCACAAATTGTCGCATCTCGGCGTCCCGGTGTATCTCAGGGAACTCGCCGCGCAGACCGGCGTCGCCGTGCCGGCCGCCTTCGTCGCCGCCGCCATCGGCCTGACGATCCTCGTGGGTGGCATCACCTTCACCGGCAGCATGGTCGCATGGGCCAAGCTCGCCGAAAAAATCTCCGGCCGGCCGCTGGTTTTCGCCGGTCAGAAAACCATCAACCTGTTGCTGTTGGCGGCCTCGCTAACCGCCGTGGCCGCTGTGGCCGCCGTGCCGGTCGCGCCGTGGGCGGCACCGGTCGTCATCGGCCTGCTCGCGCTTGCGCTATTGATCGGCATCCTGATGACCCTCCCCATCGGTGGCGGCGACATGCCGGTGGTCATTTCCCTGCTCAACTCGCTTTCCGGCGTGGCCGCCGCGCTGGCCGGCTTCATCATCCTCAACAACGTGCTGGTGGTGGCCGGCTGCCTCGTCGGCGCCAGCGGCGTGATCCTCACCGTCATCATGTGCAAGGCGATGAACCGCTCGCTGGGCAACGTCCTGTTCGGCGGCTTCGGCGCGGGCGGTGGCAAACCACAGGCTGCCACCGGCGAAATGAAGCCCGCGTCGGTTGAGGACGCCTACTTTGTGCTCGAGGCCGCACGCAGCGTGGTGATCATTCCCGGCTACGGCATGGCCGTCGCGCAGGCGCAGCACGCCGTCAAGGAACTCGCCGAAGCGCTCGAACGCAACGGCGCCGAAGTGCGCTTCGCCATCCATCCGGTGGCCGGCCGCATGCCCGGCCACATGAACGTCCTGCTCGCCGAGGCCGACGTGCCCTACGAGCAACTCCAGGAAATGGAACCCGTGAACGCCATCATGGGCAGCGTGGATGTCGCCATCGTCATCGGTGCCAACGACGTGGTCAACCCGGCCGCGCTGGATGACCCCGCCAGTCCGATTTACGGCATGCCGATCATCTGCGCCCACGAGGCCCGCACGATCTATTGCCTCAAGCGCGGCAAGGGCACCGGCTTTTCCGGCCTCGAAAACCGCCTCTTCCTCCACCCGAACACGCGCATGCTCTACGGCGACGCCAAGGCCACCGTC
>JALOUA010000106.1 GCA_025457625.1 Akkermansiaceae bacterium | reverse complement strand
GGCTAACAGAATCGGAAACCCGGAATCCACCACGCCCACCGCGGAGTTGGTGGTGCCCAAGTCGATGCCCAGAATGATTTCGCTCATGCCGCGGCGACTGTCACGGCGCGGCCCCGCCGCGTCAACGCCACGCCACCGGATATTGGCATGGCGGGGCGCGGGGCATCGTGACTATGATGCGCGCCGCAAGGATGTCCGACCCCGCACCACCTCCGGCAAGAATCGCCCTGTTCGACCTCGATGGCACGCTGCTGGCGTGGGACTGCCAGTTGTTGTTCCGGCATTTCGTGCTGCGGCGCGAGCCGTGGCGCGGGATTTTCCTGCCGGTGTTCCTGGTGTTCCTGCCCTTTGCCGGATTTCTCGGAACAGGGCGGATGAAGCGCGTGTTCCTGAGTTTCCTGTGGGGCATGGGTCCGGACAAACTGGCGGCCTATTCGCGGGATTTCGCCCGGCATGTGATGCCGGCGATTTATCCGGAATTGCGGGAAGACCTCGAACGGCACCGCGCGGCCGGAGATTTCCTGATCCTCGCCTCGGCCAGTCCGGAGTTCTATGTGCGGGAAATCGGCCGCGAACTCGGCTTCGACCTCACGCTCGGCACCGTGGTGCAGACCGGGCCGTTTTTCCCGCCGCTGGAAAACCACAAGGGCGCGGCCAAGGTGGCCAGGCTGAAGCGGGAACTACCCGCATCGTACTTCGAAGACGGCAAACTCCGTGATGCCCATGGCTACACCGACAGCCGCGCCGACCTGCCGATGCTCGGGCTTTGCCGATCCGCCACGGTCGTCAATCCCCCGCCGGAACTCGCCGCGCTCGCGCATGAGTCCGGCTGGCGCATCGTGCGTCCCGCGAGGCCGTGGAATGGCCGTTTGGACCTGGCCCTGCGCGTGCTCGCGCTGCTCACCGGCCTCGGCCGCGATCCCGGCGGGCTCACAGCGCGACCCGGAAAAAATCCCGCATGACCTCGCGATACACGTCGCGTTTGAATTCCGGCAGCCAGTCGAGATCGAACTCCTGCGGCGGGATCCAGCGGTAGGCGCGGAATTCGCGCGATTTCTGGTCCACGTTCACCTGCGGCGCGCCGGGTTTGAGGTGGCAGAGGAAATACGTCTGCTCCTGGCCATGGCTGCCGTGCTTGCGGAGTTTTTTGCCGCGCGCGCCCTGCGGGTAGAGGTAGCGGTAGCCCTCGCGGCGGTCGATCACCTCATAGTGACGGGGTTCCAGGCCGACCTCCTCGCGCACCTCGCGGAACAAGGCCTGCTCCGCCGTTTCTCCGGAATCCACGCCGCCTTGTGGAAACTGCCAGGCACCCGGGATCGTCGCCCGCTCGCAGATCAGCAGGCTTCCAGCCGCATTCACCATGAGGGCGGCCACGTTGGCGCGGTAGCGAACCATGCGCGAAATCTGCCTTTTGCCCGCCTTTCTTGCAATCCTTAACTTTTCCGAAGTATTCGGGCGGATGCTGGCCAAACGACCGGACTTCTGCCATGTTGCCGCCATGTCAAAGAAACCCCTGCTTCCGCTCCTGCTGATTTCGCTGGCGATCACCTGCCCCAGTCATGGCCAGAACCCGCCTGCAAATCCGGCCAATCCGCAGAAAACCGAGGACTCGCCGCAATCCAACCGTTTCTGGCAGGCCACGCTGCCCGGCGGCCATTACATGGTCGCGCTCGACCGCATCTCGTCGGTGAGCCGCCACCAATACGTGCTGGACGGTGCGGTGATTGTCGATGAGGTCACCGTCGATTCGCTCGGTCAGGCGCTGGCGCGGTTTTATTTCATCCAGCCGATCACCGCGGCCGCCGCCGGCAATTCCGCGGGGGCGGCCGCCGGGCGCATCGTCGATCGCGCGGCGGGCTTGGTCGATAAGGCGGGCCGCACCGCCGGCGTGGACGTCCACCAGATGGTGGTGAAGAAATTTCCCGAGACCACCCACTCGAAGACCATCGAATACCGGCTCTTGTCCGCGGAGGAACTCGGCGCCCTGCACAACAGCGTGCGCGCCGCGTGGGAGAGCGGCCGCGGCAGGAAATTCGCCGTGAAATGAGCCGGCCCTCAGGGCATGATTTCCACCGCGAGCGAAACCCGTGAGGCCTGCGGCGCGGTGAGCACGATCGCGCGGAATCCCTCGTTCTGTTTTTCGACGGCAGTCGGCGGTTTGGCATCAGCCAGGCTCCACGTGCCGGCTTTGGAAACCTGGCGCAGACGGATTTGTTTGCCTTTTTTGCGCAGGATCACCCGGCCGCCAGCGATTTCCACATCCGCATCGGTGAAGGCGCGCCACACGACCGCGCCGGCCGGCGCGGTGATGTCATCCGCGATGCGCACGCCGCCGGTGCGGGTGTCGAAGCGCGCGCTGCGGGTCACCCGGGCGGCGGAGCCGGCATAGGCGTTTGTTAGATCGAAGGTCGCCGTGAGCGGATCAGCGGTGAGCGACGAGGAAACCAGCGGACAGGGACGGGCATCGGGATTCTGGAGCCTGCCGCCGATTTCCAGCGTGTTGTGGGAGCGGTTTTGCAGGCGGAAATATTCCCAGCGCCTGCCGCCGAAGTGGCCGGGAAGATTGTAGTTTTCCGATCCGAGATCATGCAGCCAGCGGTGGCCGTGCGCATCGTAGACGAACGATCCCACGTCCATGTGGCCGTGACTCGCCGCGGGTGTGCCGCCCTTGATGCCGAACCATGCGTCGTCGCGATCCCACCCGCTGCGGAAAAGCGCCACCGCCTGCTCGCCGTGAAACACCGCGGCTTTGGGCAGGACGGTGCCATTTGCGGGCGCGGCGGGCAGCCACATCACGGCGAGCGGGAGGGCAAAGCCTCCGCCCGCGCCGCCTTTGTCCTCATCCAAGGCGCGCCCGAAAAGATCCCTCACATGCTTTGCCTGGACGGAATCCTTGTAACGAACCGCCAGCCAGCACTGCGCGGCCGACGGCGTGGCGGGACGCGCGTTGGCATCGGCGAAATTGAAACCCAGGCGCGTGGGGCTGGTGAGGTGCATGATCGAGTCGCCCGCCTTGCGCAGGACGGGCGCATCCGGCACGGCTTGGCCAAGGGTGTCGCAGGCCGCCAGCAACATCACATGATAGTTGGTTCCATACTGCCAATAACCCGGCCCTTCGGGATACATGCCATCCGGCTGATAGAAACCCGCGCATTGTTCCACCAGTGCGAGGCTGCGGGAAAACAGGTCATCGGCGAGCCCCTCGTCATGGCCGGCGATGGCGGCCGCGGCGATGGCGATGCCCGAGCCACAGACCTGCGCCCAGTTGTTCTTGGGAAGCGTCCACCAACCGCCCTTGTCGTGGACTTCCTTCGCCGGCTTGAGCGCTTTTTCGACGATGGCCCGCTCGCACATCGCGCGCTGGGCCGGTGTGAGCGACTCATGGAGCCAGTCGTAGCCAAGCGCCACGGCGGTGGCCATCTCCGCGGTGTCGAGGAAGTGGCTGGGATTCCAGTCCTTGAGCGCGCAGCCCGCTTCGAGTTCCGCGATGGCGCGCAGCCGGTATTCCTCCTTGCCGGTCAGGCGCCACGCCCAGCCGCAGTGGAGGATGTGGTGCAGCGCCAATCGCGATTCCGCGAGCAGGCGCTTGCCATCGGGAATATCATACTTGCAGGTGCGCGCCTTGAGCACCCGGCCGGCCTCCTCCATCACACACTCATGGAGCCGCGCCGCCAGTGGATCCGTGGCGATCTTTTCGCGCAGCGGAGCCTCCATCCCGCGCGTGAACCACAACCTGGGATGAGGTTTCTCCGCCAAGCCGCCCGTCGCCACGGCCAACGCCGCAAACCATGTGATGCCCGCATGCCACATGCCGGAGGATACGCCCGCGGGCCGCGGCTTGTTTCAGGGTGGAATCTCCCGCTGGCGCGCGGAGGCGGTTGGCGCGGCCTCAGTCGCGGATGTCGATCATCGCGCGTTTGCGGCGGGCCTCGATCCAGCGCTCGTATTGGGCGGAGGTTTTTTTCCGGCGCACGCGTTCTTCGATCATGTCGCGCACTTTGGCGAGCGGCGGCGCGGGGCCGAAGGTGATCTTGATGGGCAGGACCAGCGTGAAACCCTGGGGATCGAGCAGGGGACCGGTGACCTTGCCGACGGGCGCGTCGAAGATGATGGCGGCGAATTCCGGCGAGAGGTCGGTGCGCGGCACGTTTTCCTGGAGACCGCCTTGTTCGGCGAAGGCGTCCTTGGAATAGGTTTTGGCGAGTTCGGCGAAGTCCGCGCCGTCAGCGAGTTGTTTGGCGAGGTCCTCGGCGAGCGTGAGCTGGGTATCCGGAGTGGCGGCGGGGTTGGCGGGGTCGGAGGCGGGGATGAAGATCTTGCGGAAGCTGATGACGTCGCCGGTGACATCGCGCAGGGAGTTTTTGATCTCGTTGTATTCCTGCTGGACTTCATTGGGCAGCGGCGGCGGGGCGTCGGAAAACTGCTGGGCGCGCATCGCCTGGACGACCATTTTCTCGCGGGTCATCTCGCGGTATCCGTCCATGGTGAGGCGGCTGCGCTTGAGTTCCTCGCGGAATTTCACCTCGTCGCCGTTGTAGAGCTCGCGCATCTGGCGTTTGACCTCCTCATCGATGATGTGGGGCTTGATGGACGCGCCGATCTGTTTGAATTCATCGAGGATGATCTGGCGGTCCACGAGTTCCTGAATGACGCCGGCCTTGGCCTTGTTGAACTCGGTTTCAAACTGCGGCCCGCGACGCGGGTATTGCGCGGCGAGCTGGGCGAAGATGGGTGCCAGCATGAAGGAGACCTGGTTCTTGGTGATGACGCTGCCGTTGACTTTGGCGGCGATGCTGTTGACCTCGACCGGACCGGAGGGCGCGGCGGGCTGTTGGGCGCGGGAATCCGCCGCGGCGAGAAGTGCGGCCGCCACGGCCATGGTGCGTGCGATGCGGGTTTTCATGAATGTGTGTGAGGGAAGCGGACTTCGGACTTCCGTCCTGCGGGAGCTTTCGCGCGAAGCGTGCGGATTGCAAGTGGGGAAAATCCCGGGAATGGCGCTGGCGATCCGGCGCGCGTCCTGATAGCGTGACCTCCTCCATGGAGAAGGAAGCGCCCGCGATTTCACGCACGACCCAGCCGCTGCTCGGTTGGGCGGCGCTGCTCTTGCTGCTGGTCGGCTCGTTCTTCGTGCTGAAGCCCTTCATCACCGCATTGATGTGGGCGATCATCCTGACCTACTCGCTGCATCCGCTGCAACGCGTGTTCACCCGCTGGTTCCGCGGATCGCGCACACTGGCGGCCTGTCTGGTGACGCTGACGGTGACGGTGGTTTTCACCGGGCCGGTGGTGTTGATCGGGGTGAGCCTGGCGCAGGACGGCAAGGATCTGGCGTTGGCGACGCGCAACTGGTTCATGGCCGCTCCCGAACAGCCGCCGGCCTGGATGAGCCGGATGCCGGTGGTGGGTGACGAACTGGATGGATATTGGACCGGCTTCGCACAGGAGCGGAAACGCTGGATGGACCAGCTCGACGAGGCGCTCAAGACACCGCCGCCGCGGCCGAAGATCGTGGTGGAAACCGAGAGCGGACTGCTGCTGCGGGAGGCGCCGCCGGCCATGCGCAAAAGGGAGACGGACGGAACGGCGGGCGAGTTGGCGAACGGGGAAATGGCCGAGGATTCGCCGCACATCGTCGTGCTGTTAGGCAGGGTGCTGCTTTGGGCGAAGTCATGGCTGATCTCCGCCGGCCTGGCGGTGGGGCAGGGGGTGACCCAGGTTTTGCTGAGCGCGTTTCTGGCGTTTTTCCTGCTGCGCGACGCGCCCGAACTCTCACAACGGCTGGCGGTGGCGGTCGAGCGGCTGGCGGGAGAACGCGGGCGGCATCTGATCATGGTGGCGGGCAACACGGTGCGCGGGGTGATTTACGGGATCCTGGGCACGGCCATCGCGCAGGCGGTGGTGGCCGGTTTCGGATTCTGGATGGCCGGCGTGCCGGGTGCGGTGCTGCTGGCGGTGCTGACGTTCTTTTTCGCGGTGGTGCCGTTCGGCCCGCCTTTGATCTGGTTGCCCGCGGCCTTCTGGTTGTTCGCGCAGGACCAGACCGGGTGGGGCGTTTTCATGCTGATCTGGGGGCTGTTGGTGATCAGCAGTGTGGACAACGTGCTGCGGCCTTACCTCATCAGCCAAGGCACCAAAATGCCCTTCGTGTTGATTTTCTGCGGGGTGATCGGCGGTGCCCTCACCTTCGGTTTGGTGGGGGTTTTCATCGGACCCACGCTGCTGGCGGTTTGTTTCCGCCTGATCGCGGAGTGGTCGGCGGGAAACTATCCGGCAGTGGATGAATCCGTGGCGCGCGGGATTTCGGAATTGCGCGGCGGTGTCTGATGGGACAGACCCGCGCATGGCGGTTTGTGCTTCGTCGCTCGGCAGGGTTTTGGAAGTGTTCGAGCGGAATTTTCGTGATCGTGGCGAACTCGGCGCGTCGATCAGTGTGTGGTGGGATGGCATGGAGCTGCTGTCCTGCGGCCACGGTTGGTGCGAGCGGGAGCAGCAACGCCCGTGGACGACGGCGACGATGGTGCCGGTTTACTCGGCCACCAAGGTGCCGGCAGCGGCCACCTTGCTCAAGGCGCTGGAAAGCCGGGGTTTGAACGAGGAGACGCCGGTGCGCGAGGTTTGGCCGCGGTTTCCGGTCGCCGAGGCGCGTTTCCGGCACCTATTGTCGCATCAATGCGGACTGGCGGTTTTGGACCAAAGGGCCGGCGTGATGGAGCATGCCGCGGTGGTCGCCGCCATCGAGGCGCAGGCAGCGGCCTGGCCGCTTGGCGACGGGCATGGTTATCATCCGCGGACCTTCGGCGCGCTGGTGGATGAGCCGGTGCGCCGCCTCACCGGCATGACGCTCGGCGGTTATTGGCGCGAGACGATCGCCGGGCCGCTGAAGCTGGATTTCTGGATCGGCCTGCCGGAAACCGAGTGGCCGCGCGTGGCACGCCTCTACCCCGGCAAGGCGGGTAAGGACGATCTGGCGGATGCCTTTTACAAACAGATCACCACCTCCGGCACCTTCACCCGGCGTGCGTTCTCGTCGCCGCGCGGGCTGCATGCGATCCATGAAATGAACGAGCCCGCCGCGTGGGCGGCCGGGCTGCCTGCGCTGGGCGGCGTGGGAACGGCCTCGGCGCTGGCGAAGTTCTATCAGGCGGCGATCGGTGCGATCGAAAGCCCGCTTTCGCCTCATCTGCGGGCGGCGCTGGCGCAGCCGGTGATCTCGGGCTTCGACCGCGTCCTGCTGCGGCCGACCGTTTTCACCTGTGGCGCGCAGATGGATCCACTGGATGAAAGCGGTGGCAAAATCCGCAGGATCTACGGCCCGTCCAAACGGGCGTTCGGCCATCCCGGCGCGGGTGGCAGCCATGGCATGGGCGATCCCGCGTCGGGTGTTTCCTTCGCCTATGTGATGAACCAGATGAACCTCAGCGTGATGCCCGGCGAGAAGTGCGTGGACATGGTGGACGCGCTGTTTTCCGAAATGTAGGCGGCCGCCATCCCGCTTGACCGCCCGCGCCGGCGGATTCCATGCTCCGCGCCATGCGCATCCTCACCGGCCTGCAACCCAGCGGAAAACTCCACGTCGGCAATTACTTCGGCGCGATGGAGCCCGCCGTGCGCCTGCAGGACGAGGGCGAGGCGTTTTACTTCATCGCGGACTACCATGCGATGACATCCTCGCAGGACCCCGCGGCGCTGCGCGAAAACGTGCGCGAGCTGGCGATCGACTTCCTCGCCTGCGGGCTGGATCCGGCGCGCGCGGTGTTTTTCCGCCAGAGCGCGGTGCCGGAGGTCAACGAGCTGGCTTGGATTCTCTCCACCGTCTGCCCGATGGGCCTGCTGGCCAAATGCCATTCCTACAAGGACAAGGTTGCCCAGGGCATCGCCCCAAACCACGCGCTCTATGCCTATCCGGTGCTGATGGCTGCCGATATTCTGTTATATGATTCCAACAAGGTCCCGGTGGGCAAGGACCAGAAGCAACACCTCGAGGTGACGCGCGATCTCGCGGTGAAACTCAACGAAACCTACGGCGAGGGCACCGTGATCCTGCCGGAGCCGATCATCCGCGACGACACCGCCGTCGTCATCGGCCTGGACGGGCGCAAGATGAGCAAGAGTTATCACAACACGCTGCCGATCTTCGGCGAGGAGAAGCCGCTGAAGAAACTCGTCATGAAGATCACCACCGACTCCACTCCGGTGGAGGAGCCGAAACCCGTGGAAAACTCGACGATTCTCGCGCTTTACAAACTTTTCGCCAGCGATGCGGACTATCAGGTGATGGTGGATGACCACCGGAGGGGCGGCATCGGTTATGGTGATTTCAAGAAACGCCTTGCGGATGCCTACTGGGACTTTTTCGCTCCCATGCGCGAGCGCCGTGCGGAGATTCTATCCGAACCCGGCCATGTGGACCGCGTGCTGGCCGACGGCGCGGCACGGGCGCGCGAGGAGGCTTCCAAGGTGCTCGGCCGCGTGCGCCGCGCGGTGGGCTTGGCATGAATCATCATATGAAAGCACGCGTTCTCTGTCTGTTGGCCGATGGTTTTGAGGAAATCGAAATGATCACTCCGGTGGACTTGCTGCGCCGCGCGGGTGTGGAGGTCGTCATCGCCTCATTGCATCAAAAGACCTGCACCGGCCGCTGCGGCATCCGCGTCGAGGCGGATGACTTGCTGAAGGACCTCGATCCCGCCGGTTTCGACATGCTGCTCATTCCCGGCGGCCCCGGTGTGGCCAAGCTGCGCGAGGATGGCCGGCCGGCCGAACTGGCCGGACAGTTCCACGACCACGGCAAAGCCGTGGCCGCCATCTGCGCCGCTCCGCTGGTGCTGATGGACGCCGGATTGCTGGAGGGCAGGCGTTTCACCGCCTATCAATCGGTTAGAGAAACCCTGGCCAATGCCATCGAGGGACGTGTCGTGGAGGACGGCAACATCATCACCTCGCGCGGGGCGGGCACGGCGCTGGATTTCGGCCTGGCATTGGTCGCGAGACTCGCCGGCCAGGCGGCGGCCGGCCGTGTGGCGGCTGAAATCATGGCCTGAGCGCGGCCGAATCCGGCTTGCGTTCGGCGGAGCGCTCGGGAATCTTCCGCGCGTCGTGCCCGCCGCTGATCGCAAGCCCCTCTGGCTCCTGCCCAACCTGTTGAGCCTGGATGCTCCGCTTGTCGCCATGGCATGGCTGTATGTCTTCGCCAAAACCTGGCGGCTCGGGTATCATCCGTGGGAGGCCTACGCATCGCTCGGGCTGGGAGTCTGGATCATCTACGTTTCCGACCGTCTGCTCGACGCGTCACTTCTCCACAGCGACAGCGAGCGCATGGAGGAACGGCACCGCTTCCACTGGCAACACCGGAAATTCTTCCGCACGGGACTCGCCATCGCCGTGGTCATGGCGGTGGGACTCGTCGTCCTGAGAATGCCCATGGCCATCTACAAGCACCTCCTGCTGGGCGGCGTCATGGTCGCCGGGTTTTTCGGATTGGCGATGCTCGCCTCGCAGGAAACGCGCGAGGTGCCGCACGCCAAGAACATCCTCGCGGGGCTGACCTTCGCCTTCGGCACCGCGATGACGGCCCACCTCTACCGCTACGAATATGACATCTATGACATGTTCGGCTCGCGCGAGTTCGTCTGCTTCGCGGTGCTGTGCATCCTCAACATTTCCGCCATCGACCTGTGGGAGCACGCCGCCCGCGCCAGCGACCGGGAAACCCGGGCTTCCGACGAACTGGCGCTCACCCTGCCGCTCATCCTGCTGGGAGCGGCCTCGCTTGCCTACGCGTTGCTCGATGCGGAGCACGGCACCCGGCCGTTTTTCTACGCCATCCTCACCGGAGCCGGGCTGCTCTACGCGCTCAACCGCATCCGCGCCCGGTTCCGCATGGAAACCCTGCGCGTGCTGGCCGACGTGGCGCTGCTCGTCCCCGTGCTGGTGTTTCTCGCCGCCTCGCAATCCCCCCGGTGATTGATTCTGTCTGGGCCGGAGCAAAAGCGGATTTTTTGGGATGATGCCGGGAAGTCACTGGTATTGAGTGGATCCAAAGGCTTCCCGCCCTTGCGGAACCCGCCCGATTTC